>NZ_JBWKAW010000031.1:912-114486 GCF_056437345.1 Kitasatospora sp. NPDC042419 | reverse complement strand
GCCAGAAATTCGATGAGGACATCGCGTTCGCCCCGCCGACGCCAGCCCCACTCACCGCAGCTGCTTGACCCGATAGCTGCATGGGGTGTCTTGTCCGCAACGACGTGGTCGGGCCGGGTACGGGGCGCCCCGGCCCGACGCGGGGAACCCGGATTTCTTCCATCACGGCTTCCAGGCGGGTGCAGTCGTTGGTGTTGCCGCCCGTGAGGACGAAGCCGAGCGGGCGGCCGCGTCCGTCGCAGGCCAGGTGGAGCTTGGTGCTCAGTCCTCCACGGGATCGGCCGAGGGCGTGATCGCCCGCTTCGTCCCGGTCGAGTGCCCCCTTTTGCCGCCCGTGGCGTGCTGGTGGGCCCACACGATCGTAGTGATCGGCGGTGAGCTGATGCCCGCGGCGCAGCCGGCCCAGATGCGCACGACCGTCCCGGCGGAGTACGTGGGCCCCGGCGCCCGCTACGGGCTGGGCCTCGCCAGCCGCCCGCTCCCCTGCGGGGGCCTGTCCCGGGGCCACGGCGGCACCCTTCCCGGGTACGTCACCCGGGGCGGTGTGACGGAGGACGGCCGGGCCGTGAACATCGCCGTGACCGCGGTGCCCCCGTCGCCGGGGGCGAAGCAGCGGGTGGCCGACGCCGTCGACGAGGCGCTCTGCCGCTGAGAAGGTGCCGGGCAGTCGATCAACCGCGGGGCGCGTCCGGCGCGTCCGTGACGTGATGTGCCGGCGGTGGTCCTCGCGGTCGAGGCGTCCGCGAAGATCACCGCTGTGTGTCTGCGCGCGCAAGCCGCCCTGTGACTCGTCGACGAGTGCACGGCTGTGACCTGCACCGGTGAGGCCGGTTGGGCGGAACCCACCGGCCGCCCGGGCCAGAACCCACCAGGGCGGCGGAGAACTCACCGTACCCGCCCGACCTCGCCCGCCACGTCTGCCCGCGCCGCGACCGGGCCGCCGGCCCGGTGACATGAGAGCAGGTCCCAGGGGGTGTACGACCTCGACGGTGCGGTGGGCCGGAGCGCGAACTGCCCCGCCCGGGCCCGGGCCGGGCCGCCCCGACGGGAGCCGCCGCGAGGCCGGCTGCACCCCCCGCCGGGCCGTCCGGGGGTTCGGAGGTTCGGCGCCCGGCGCCCCGAAGGGCCGTGGGCCTCGGCGGCCACCGGGGCCGGGCACTGTCCGCGTCCGGCACGGTGGCCGCCGAGGCCCACGGCCCGTGCGGGTCCCGCCCGCGGGCGGGCTACGGAAGGGTGGGGAGGTAGTTCGGGGCGTGGCGGGCCTGGGTGGCCTGTTCGTAGGCGTAGGCGTAGCCGAGGAGGCGGGCGTCGCTGGAGCGGGTCCCGAGGAAGGAGACCCCGAGCGGCAGTCCCTGGTCGGTGTAGCCGGCCGGCACGGTGATCTGGGGGTAGCCGGCCACCACCGAGTTGTCGGTCGTGCTGGCGAACGGGCTGGGGGCGTCGGGCTGGAAGTCCACCGGCGTGGCGGGGAGCGTGGTGGGGGTGACGATCGCGTCGAGCTTGTGGGCCGCGAGGGTGTCGTCGATGGCGCGCCGGGCCAGGTCGACCGCGGCGGCGCGGTGGGCCCGGTACTGCGGGTCGTCCACGTTGCCGTCGCTCTGCTGCGCCATTTCGAAGTACTCCTGTCCGAACCTGGCCATGTCCTCGATGTCGGCGTGCTCCCGGTTGTAGGCGATGAGGCCCGCCAGGTCGGCCGGGTGGGAGCCCGGCGTGGCGGCGAGGTAGGCGTTGACGTCGTGCTTGAACTCGGTCATCAGGGCGGGGAGCAGGTGCTCGTGGAGCTTCTCGGGCTGCGGCACGTCCGCGCCCTCGACCACGGTGGCGCCCAGTGCCTTCAGCCGCCGGACGGTGGCGTCGAAGACCCGGTCCGCGTCGGGGCTGATGCCCGTGTGCCCCTCGCGCCAGACGCCGATCCGCTTGCCGCGCAGCGCCCCCCGGTCCAGCACCGTGCGGTAGTCGGCCGGGAGCGTGCCCGCGGCGGGTGCGGTGGCCGGGTGGAGGGTGGGCCACAGGCGCAGAGCGTGGGTGCGAGCGCCGGAGCGGGCCGGCGCCTTCTCGAAGGCGGTCTTGGTGGCGCCCTTGGCGGGCAGCTCGCACCAGGCGCGGTAGGCGGTGAGCTTGTCGACCGGGGTGTCGGTGCTCTCGTTCTCCCGGTCGACCTCGACCAGGAGCAGCGGCGCCTTGGCGCCGGGGTCGCGCAGCACCAGGTCGGTGAAGAGCGAGCGGCGGTGCGGGATCGCGTGCTCGACCTCGGTGGAGAACGCCTGAAGGTGCCCGAAGCCGGCGCGGGCGAGAAGGCCGGCGGTGGTGACGACGTCCAGGGCGTGCTCGGAGAACGCGGTGTCCGGGCCCTCTCGCTCGGGACGCGGCGCGGCGAGTTTAGTCCCGGCCGGAAAGGGCCGGTGGCTTCGCGGTGACCAGCCGCGGTCAGGGTCCCCGGCTTGCGCGCGGCCGGCTGGAGGCGGGTGAGCGGTCGGCGCCTGCTCTGGCGGAGGCAGCCTGGTCACTGTGGTAAGTCACACGCCGCTTCCTGTGCTGACTGGCAGTCAGTAGTCTGCTGGCTGCGCGCATTGCCGATCCGGGGGTGTTCATGCAAGGGCTCGGTCCGCACGATCCTCGCAGGGTCGGTACGTACGACATCGTCGGCAAGCTCGGCGAAGGAGGCATGGGGCACGTTTACAAGGGCCGGTCATTGGGTGGGCGCTGGGTCGCCGTGAAGGTGGCTCGACCCGAACTCGCTGCAGACCCGGGCTTCCGTCAGCGATTTCGCGCAGAGGTCGCCGCGGCCCGCAGGGTCGGGGGGTTTCATACGGCCCAGGTCGTCGACGCCGATCCCGAGGCTCCGCAGCCGTGGATGGTGACCGCTTTCATAGCAGGTCGCTCAGTCGACCGCGTACTTCTTGAGGACGGGCCGTTCGATGAACCGGCCCTGCGCTCGTTCGGAGCGGCCCTCGCCGAGGCGCTCCAGGCCATCCACGACTGCGGGCTGGTCCACCGCGACCTCAAGCCGGCCAACATTCTCATGTCCGACGACGGTCCAAGGGTCGTCGACTTCGGCATCGCCCGGGCCCTGCAGAACACCCGGCTGACCAACACGGGCACCGTCATCGGCACTCCGGGCTTCCTCGCCCCCGAGCAGATCACCGGCGGGGACGTCGGCCCGGCGGCCGATGTCTTCGCCCTCGGCGCTGTCCTGGCCCATGCCGCAGGCGCTCTCCCCTTCGGCCAGGCCGAACCCGTGGCGCTGATGTACCGGGCCGTCCACAACGAGCCGGACCTCACTGCGGTGCCCGCCGACCTGCGCCCGCTCATTGCCTCCTGCCTGGCGAAGAACCCTCTGCACCGCCCCTCGCCCGGACAACTGCTCGCCTTCCTCGCCGAACCCCGGCCTGCGGCGACAGGATCCGAAAGCACATCGCCGGGCGATGGTGCCGACCGTCAGGCGCCGACGGAGCCTGACCAACCCCACCCGGGCGCCGAGCAACCTCCCGGCACCACCCGCATCTCCCGGCCCGAGCAGGCCCGCAGCGACGCCGTAGTGCTCATGGACAGCGAACGCGCAATATTCCTCCCCCCACTGGGATATTTTCTGGGCGCCATTATTTGGCTGATCAACCTGTTCCGGATGCACAACCAGAAGTATCCGCCAGAACCTGTTTTCTACTGGATTTCAGGAATCTGTATCGCCGGTTGCATCGTAATGACCTTCCGCAGCACAGGCTGGCGAGCCCTGAAGCTCGATGACATAGCGGTAACCGTCATGGTCTCCAATAAGGCCGGCGCCGTCATCCCCTGGTCGGAAATAGTGTCCGTCACACCCCACGCGCAGGAGAGCCTGGGCCGGCAAACCATTCTCGTCAAATTGCGAACACCGGCCGGACTTCCCGTCAACCGCAAGGGCATAGAGGTCAGGACCCCGACCGAAGTCATCCTGCCCCTGCCCTCAGGCGCCCCGATGTCGCATGTGGATAGGCGCCGGGAATTTACCGCCGCGATAGCCCGCTTCGCCCGCCACGTCGACACCAGCAGCCTGTAGAGCCGTTCATCCAGTTCGGCGGCTCCCCCTGGCGGGGCACTCGCACCGGATCAGGGCCAGGCGGCCGTCGTGGAGCAGGACCGCGCACACCCGCGTCCGACCGGCCCGGTGTCCGCGATGGCGGTCACCGCCAGGACCAGGTCGGGCAGGCGGGTTCGTGCCAAACACCTCACGGCGCCAAGGCGTCAAGTTGTCGTCGGGGTCATTCATGGGACTGTCGAACGGACCGGATCTTCGTGCGCCAGAATCGCGGCATGGCGATGGCGCGGCACTGGTACTCCTCGGCTCCCGTTGTGGACGGTCTCTCGTTGCTGGGCGAGCCCGGGTTCTGGGCTGCGCACCTGGTCGACCTGTACGAGGGCGAGTCGCCGGAGGCCTTCGGCGTGGACGTCGCCGATGTCGGCGCCATGCTGGAGCGCCTGCAGGACAAGTCGGCCTGGCCCACGTTCACGGTCCCTCTGGCGAAGGGGTTCTCGATCGTCCTGCACTACAACAGCGGCGAGGACTTCACGAGCACGGACTGCTTCCTGGTCCGCTCAGGCAGCCCCGATGCGGTCCTGGCCAGCACGGGCCAGGACCGCACCGGTCCGGGCCTGTGCTGGCCGGAGCTCGCCGCGATCCTCCGTGCCCCGGAAGGGGTCGATGGTGTGACCGATCCGCATGCCCGTCTGCTCCTGCTCCTGCCGGTGCTGGGCGACTCGGCCGTCCCCGACGAGGCAGTGGAAGCCGTCACCGAGGCACTGGTCGCCCACGGTGCCCCGCAGGGGTGCCAGCCGCTGGCCCGGCACCTGCTCGGAGGCCACCCGATGTGGGGCGCCCAGACGTGGTCGTTCGACGCGGACGCGCGGAGCTGGATCTGCGACGGCGAGCACAGCCCACGACAGACCCCACTCGGTGACCACCTGCCCCAGGACCGGCGCGCCGAGTTGGAGGACTGCTTTGGGGCGGAACAAGATGCCTGAGCCGTATCAGGCGGCAACAGCGATCAGTGGGACGGGGAAAGCAGCCTGCTCGTCGAACAGCCGGCGGGCCTTGAGGCAGTGGTAGAGCCGACCGAGCATGCGGTTGAAGAGGTTTCGCTGCGCGGCGGCGTGCCAGTCGCCGGCATCGTCGCGGCGGCGCCGGTAGTGGGCCTTGGCACCGGGTGAGGCATTGAGCGCCGAGAACGCCCAGGGGTGGCCGGCGTGGTTGAGTCGGTCGTTCTTCATCCAGCGGCGGGTGATGCCGGACTTCTTGCCGGAGGTCCGGGTGACGGGCGAGGCGCCGGCGTAGGCCTTGAGGCCGCGGGGCGTCGGCGAACCGGTCGCGGTCGTCGCCGATCTCGGCCAGGACGCGGGCGCCGAGCTGCATGCCGAGGCCGGGGAAGCTGAGGATGATCTCGGCGTCCGGGTGCTGCGGGAACACCTCCTCGACCGCTTGGGCGAGGTCGTCGGCTGCGGTGCACGCGGCGGTGAGCTGCCCCAGGAGGGCGAGCATCTGCCGGCCGAGCGCATCCTCCACCAGGGCGGGCTGGTGAGCCCAGTCGGAGCGGAAGACCTGGCGCAGCCGGTCGGTGTCGGCCTCGATGCCGCGCCGGCGGCCGGCCCGCTGAGGGCGGCAGCCAGCTGTATGCGGGTCAGCCGGCGGCCTGGGCCGGAGTCGGGGCGACCTTGAGGATCTCGCGGGCCTCGGGGCGGCACAGACCGTTCTTCCACGGCTCGAAGGCGGCCAGTGCCGAGGGGTAGTACTCACGGAGCAGGGAGCGCAGCTGGTTGGCCATCTGCTGCTTGTTCCACGTCGCGTCCTGCTGGGCGCGGGCGAGAACGGCGACTGCGCGAGCCAGGTCGGTGTCGTCGGGCAAGGGGCGGTGGGCGTGCATATCGGTGCGAAGGATGTTCGTGAGCACGAGAGCGTCGCCCGGGTCGGATTTCTTGCGGGAGACGGCGTGGCGGTCGCGGTAGCGGCCGCCCGCGCCTACCCCGGCCCGACCAGTCCGCACTCGTACGCGAAGATCACCGCCTGCACCCGGTCCCGCAGACCCAGCTTGGCCATGACCCGGCCGAGATGCTTCTTCACCGTGGGCTCCGCGAGACCGAGGGCGGCGGCGAGTTCCGTGTTGGTCAGGCCGCGGGCGGCCCCCAGCAGGACCTCCCGCTCGCGCGCGGTCAGCACGCGCAGCCGCTCCGCGTCGCCCCCGCCGCCGCCGTCGTCGTCGTCCCCGGCGGCGGCGGGGAGGCGGTGCGCGAAGCGATCCAGCAGCCGCCGGGTCACCCGGGGGGAGACCACGGCGTCCCCCCGGGCCACGTCGCGGATCGCCCCCAGCAGTTCCTCCGGCCGGCTGTTCTTCAGCAGGAAGCCGGAGGCCCCGGCACGCAGCGCCTCGAAGGCGTACGCGTCCAGGTCGAAGGTCGTGAGCACCAGCACCCGCGTCCCGGGCACCTCGCGCAGCAGCCGCCGGGTCGCCTCGATGCCGTCGGTGCCCGGCATCCGCACGTCCATCAGCACCACGTCCGGCCGCAGCCGCCGCGCCAGCTCCACCGCCGCCGCCCCGTCGGCCGCCTCCCCGACCGGCTCCATGTCCGGCTCGGCGCGCAGGATCATGCCGAACGCCAGCCGCAGCAGTTCCTCGTCGTCCACCAGCAGCACCCGGACGCTCACGGCGCGCCCCCGGGATCCAGCCGTACGAAGACCCGCCAGCCGCCGCCCGGCCGCGGGCCCGCCTCCAGCACCCCGCCGAAGGCCGCGGCGCGTTCCCGCATCCCCGTGAGACCCCGCCCGGACCCGGCGGACCCGGCGGATCCGGGGCGCCCGGTCGCTGCGGCCCGCCCGTCGTCGGTCACCTCGACCGTGACCGCCCCCGGCGCGCAGGACACCCGCACCTCGGCGCGCGACCCCTGCGGCGCGTGGCGCAGCGTGTTGGTCAGCGACTCCTGGACGAGCCGGTGCACCGTCAGCTGCGCCGCGGCCGGCACTCCGGCGGCCTCGCCGTCCACCCGCAGCCGGGTCACGAGGCCCGCCGCCTCCATCCGCTCGCACAGCGCCCCGAGCTGGCCGATCCCCGGCGGCGACCGCCGGTCGTCCCCGGGCCCCGCGTCGGGACCGGCGTCGGTACCGGCGTCCTGGAGCAGGCCCAGCGCCCGCCGCATGTCGGTCAGCGCCTGCCGCCCGGTCTCCGCGATCCGGGCCGTCACGGCGGAGGCGTCGGCCGGCCGCGCGTGCCCGAGCGCGTCCGCCAGCGCCACCACCACCGACAGGCCGTGCGTCACGCTGTCGTGCAACTCCCGCGCGATCCGGGCGCGTTCCTCCTCCACGGCCCGACGCTCCCGCTCGTCGCGGTCCCGTTCCAGCCGCGCCAGCCGCTCCGCCCGCGCGGCCCGCCGGATCCGGGCGTTCGCCCCGAGCAGCGCGCTCGCGGCGACCGCCGCCGTCATCGCGGCGGCCGAGGCGGGGAACCGTCCCTCGGGCGCCCAGCGCGCCGCCGCCAGCACCGCCCCGGCCACCGCCACCAGACCCGCCGCCCACGCCGACCGGTACGGCGCTCGCGCGGTCACCGTACCGAGGGCGACCAGCAACGCCGCGTCGGCCGGCAGCTGAACACCCAGCAGCCACTGCGCGAGCGCCGCGGCGGCGATCACCCCGAACGCGGCCCGGGGCGCCCGCCGCCGCCACACCAACGGCAGCACCAGAGCGGTCTGCAGCGCGAAGCCCGTACCGTCCGCCACCCGCCCCGGCCCGAGCGTCACCAGGAACAGGGCCGCCGCGAGCGCGGCGTCCGCCACCAGGGGCGGCACCCGCCCCGGCACCCGCCCCGGCAGCCAGGCGAGGGCGCCCGGCGGGCCCGTCCGTACCGCGCCGGTCCCGGTCATCGTGTCCGTCCTCGCGTCCTCGTCGTCCGGCGTCCTCGCCGGAGCCCCACGGTAGGGCCCCCGCGCCCGCGAAGGCGTCCGCCCACCGGCGGAGACCGGGGAGACCCCGGGACACCGGGGGCTCCTCCGTGCGAAGGAGCGGAGGAGCCCTGGGGCGACCCGCGACCACCGGCGGGATCGTCCCCCGGCAGGGTGCCCCGCACCCCCCGGCGGCGAAACCCTGGTGGCGACCCCGCAGCCGCACCGCCCGAGGAGCCCGCCCATGCCCATGCCGCTGACCCGCCGCGCCCTGCTCGGCACGCTCGGCGCCGCCGCGCTCGCCACCGTGGCCGCCGCCCCGGCCCCCGCGCCCGGACACCGCCCGGCCGCCCCCGGTCCGGGAAGCCGCCCCGCCGCCCCGGCCGGGGGACACGGTCCCGCGCACGCCCCCGGCACCCCCGTCCCGCTGCGGCTGCCCGCGCCCACCGGGCCCTGGCCCGTCGGCACCGTCGCGCTGCACCTGGTCGACGACAGCCGCCCCGACCCCCTCCTCCCCGCCAAGCCCTACCGGGAGCTCATGGCCGGCCTCTGGTACCCGGCGGAACCCGGCGCCGGCCACCCGACGGCCCCCTGGCTGCCCCCGGCCGCGGCGGCCGACTGGGACGCGCACTGCGCACCGGCCCTCGGTGTCCCCGCCGGCGCCGCCGACTGGCGGGGGATCAGGACCCACGCCCGCACCGGCGCGCCCGTCGCCCGCCGTGCCGGCCGGCTGCCCGTGGTGCTGTTCTCCTCCGGCGACGGCGGCTCGCGCGCCCTCGGCACCACCCTGGTCGAGGAGTTGGCGAGCCGCGGCCACCTCGTCGTCGCCCTCGACTCCACGTACGAGGCCGAACAGGTCGAGTTCCCCGGCGGCCGGGTCGAACGCGCCCTCCCGCTCCCCGACGACCTCACCCCGGAGGTCATCGCCGCCCTCCTCGCCGGGCACTCCCGGGCCCGCCTCGCCGACGCCCGCTTCGTCCTCGGCGCACTCGACCGGCTCGCCCGCGGGGACCGCCCCGACACCGGCACCGACCCGCTCCCGGACGGGCTCGCCGAAGCCGCCGACCCGGCCAGGACCGGCGTGCTCGGGCAGTCCCTCGGCGGCTCCGTCGCCGCCCAGCTCGCCCACGACGAGCCCCGCGTCCGCGCGGCGGCCGACCTCGACGGCGCCCTCCTCGGCCCCGTCGCCGACAGCGGCCTCGCCAAGCCCTTCCTGCTGATGGCCTCCGGCACGAAGACCCTGCGCACCGAACCGAGCTGGGCCTCCTGCTGGGCGGCGTCCACCGGCCCCCGGCACGCTCTGCGGCTGCGGAACGCCGCCCACGGCTCGTACACCGACCTCCAGGTCCTCCTGCCCCAGCTCGTCCGCCGCCTCCCGGTCCCCGACGCGGCCGCACTCATCGGCACCGTCGACCCCCGGCGCTCCCTGGCCGCCCAGCGCACCGCCGTCGCCGCCTTCTTCGCGCGGTACCTGACGGGGCGGCCCACCGGCTTCCTCGACCGGCCCGGCGACGACTGGCCGGAGCTGGAGGTGCTGCGCTGAACCGGCCCGACCGGCCCGCGGGATGTGCGGGAGGTCCTGGTGACGCCGGCGGTTCCTTGGTGCAATGGCTGCTGTGACGACTCCCTTCACGATCCACCGCCCCGAGTTCCTGCGCCTGACGGGTCTGCTCGACCCTGTGGTGCCAGCGGCCAGCATGCTGTCGACGTGGGACGCGGGCGAGTGGGAGATGGCTGTCGAGGATCTCGCCGAGCGGTTCTCCGAGTACCACACGCCGCTGGCGAGTGCGGACCGGGCAGCCCTCCTGGCCCTGGCCGAGGCGTTCGGCTTGTCGGCCAAGGCCGCGGCGGCGCTCCGCTGGTGCCCCGACCCGCAGGCGGGCACCGAGCGGTGGTGGGAGGTCGAGGACTCGCCCCGGGCCGCGGCCCTCGCGGGCGAACTGCGCCGGGAGGTCGCACCGGGCCACCCGCTCCACGGCATCGCGCTCACCCCCTGGCTGGAGTGCGGGGCCTGCGACGACGTCCTGGTGCGCCTCGACGACGAGACCGCCCTGCCCGGCACGGGCCCGTACCGGGTCGCCGTCGTCCGGCCGACCTGGTCCCGCGGCCCCGAGGCACCGCCACGGCCCGCGACGGCCGTCTTCGACCGGGCACTGGACGCCCTCGACCGGCTCGAGTCCTGCTCCCCCACCGCGGGCTGAGCCAATCGAGCCGCGTACCAGCGGGGAGTTGAGGACCGGCGGCGCAGGTCCTGGTCGGCGGGAACCGGGCCGCGGCTGCTCAGGTCCAACCCAGCCGTCCGAGCGCGGTGGCAGGGCCCAGGGTGGGGCGGGTGGTGCCGGTCATCGCGCGGTGCCTCCGAAAGTCGGGAGCGGGGTGCCGGCGGCTGTCCCGGTCCGGGGTGGGCCGGGGCGGCGGGGTCTTGCGGGGCGGGTCAGCCGGTGACGGTCTCGGCGTGCCGGGTGAGGGCGTCCAGGAGCGCGCTCTGGTGGTCGGTCAGCTTGCCCTCGGTGCGGGCCCCCGCCTGCTTGCGCAGCCACGTACCGGGCCGGAACGCCGGGTCGTCGCCGAGGCCGGTGCGGTTCGCCGGGCCGTCCAGGGTGCCGCCGGCGGCGAGGTAGGCGAGCAGGCGGCGGTAGGAGCGGTTCCAGTCCGGCTCCAGACGCCACAGCTCGTCCAGCGCGTCCAGCTTCGACTCCTGGTCGGTGACGAGGTTGTCGGCCTTGCGCTGGCGGCGCATCCACGCACCGACCGCGTAGTCGTCGAGCTTCGCGGTCGCCGGGATCGCCAGGTGCCCGTGCTGGCGGTGGAACGCCTTCGCGTAGGCGTGGCCGCGTTCCCAGGCGTTGGTGTTCTTCGACCAGATCATGCCGAGCGCGTCCAGCTCCGAGACACGGGCGGGGTCGAGTAGGCCCTGGCCATTCAGGTGGCGCTGGCGGATGAGCCAGGAGATCAGCTCGGCGTGCTTCGTCTTGTCGGTGGGGTCGAGGTGGCCGTGCTCGATGTGGAACCTGGCCGCGACGGCGTGCATCCGCTGCCACTCGACCGCTCGCGGGTTGAACGCCCGCAGCTTCACCGTCTGCAGGATCCGAGCCGCGTGGTGCCGGGCGTTGATCCGCAGCCACTCGATCGGCGACTCGACCGGGGCCGGCTGCTGCTCCCCCTCCCCCGCCTCGGCGGCCGGCTTGGTCGCGGTGGTGTGCGCGGTGCCCTGGGAGCGGCTGGCGCGTAGTTCGGTGATCCGGCCGACCACCCGGGCGTCGTGGGCCGCGAGAGCCCTCAGGACCCGCCAGATCGTACGGAAGGAGGAGGCCTCGATCTCGGCGTCGGCCCCCGCTTTCACGGCCTCGCCAGCGTCGTGGACCTCGGCCGGATCCGCGGTGGCGGTGTCGTCGCCGGCCTCCGGCGTCGGGAGGTACACCGGGATGAGGACCCAGGAGACCTTGCCCTGCCGGTAGGACTGGCGCAGTGCGCGGCCGACGGCCTGGACGATGTCGATGACGCTCGACTTCGGGTCCGCGAAGCAGATGGCGTCCACGGCGGCGACGTCGATGCCTTCCGTCAGGAGCCGGCTGTTGCAGAGGATGCCGCACTCCTCGCCGTCCTCGCCGGTGTGGGCCTTGAACTCGGCGAACGCGGCCCGGCGGTCCTTGAGGCGGTCGGTGCCGGCCACCGCCTTCGCCCAGATCCGCTCCGGACGCTCCGCGTCGGGTAGCAGCTCCGAGGCCTCCAGCAAGGAGTTCGCGAACTCGCGGGCCGCCGATACCCGGGAGTGGAAGGTGATGACCCTCCTGAGTCCGAGGTCGGCGACCGCGCGCAGGGCGGCGATCTGCAAAGCGAGGCGCAGCAGTTCCTCGTTGGTGCGCTGGGTGCGCAGGTCGGCGACGGCGGGGAGGTCGAGGAGTTCGCGCAGGTCCTCGTCCGTGACCACCGGCACGAGGACGCGGTAGTCGGCGAGGTAGCCGTGCTCGATTCCCTGGCCGAGCGTCCAGGTGAACACGGTCTTACCGTAGATCTCCTCCGAGTCCATGGAGCACAGGGCGGGCAGCGCCTGGCCGCCGGCGTCGGCGAGGTCGGCCAGGCCGTCCTTCGCCCGCCGGTCGTCCGCGATCCTGGGCGTGGCGGTGAAGTACAGCCGGCGCTTCGCCGGGACCTGGGCGTCGGCATGGATCGCGGCCCACGCCTTCCCCTCCGAACCGGCCGTGCGGTGCGCCTCGTCGACGACGACCAGGTCCCAGGCCGACAGGCCGCACAGCCGGTGGGCCTGGACGATCCGCTCCAGCGAGGCGTAGGTGGCGTACACGGTCACCGGCTGGTTGTCGGGGGCGCCGTTGACCAGGTCGGTGATCCGGGCCGCCTGCGTGGTCACCTCGGCGCGGACGCGACCGCCCGCCTCCGCGCTCTCCAGCGCCTCCTCCCGCGAGCAGGCCGCGATGGCCAGGCCGCGGCGGCCGCCCTTCGTGGACCAGGACTCGGCGGTCTGCTCCAGCAGCTCGATCGTCGGCACCAGCACCAACACCCGGCCCCGAGCGGCCAGGCGCCGCGCGCAGCCGGCGGCGATCAGCGTCTTGCCCGAGCCGGTCGCCGCGACGACGGTGGCGCGGCCGCCGTCCTTCACCTCGCGCACCGCGGCGGCGACGGCGTCCTTCTGGAACCAGTGCAGCGGCAAGGGGTTCACGACAGCAGGGCCGGTCGGCTGCGCCGGGACCGGTCCGGCGTCGGTCCGGAACGCGGCCGGGACGTCCTGCTCGGTGAGGGTGGTCTCCACGGCGGTACTTCTCCTTCGGATGCCGAGACGGCTCGGCGGTGCGGGCGGGGCTGTGGAAGGGTCAGGGGCGGGCGGCCTCTCTACTGGTCCTCGGGGATCCAGCCGCGGACTTCGAGGTAGGCGATGTCGGCGTCCTCGACGGCGCGGCCGGTCTCCACCAGCCACTCCTTCATGGCCTCGGTGACGTCGCCGTGGTGGTCGGCGACCCGCCGGGACCACTCGGCGGCGTCGAAGCCGCCGCTGCTCGCGGAGCCGTAGGTGCGCTCCTCGGTGCCGTCCGAGCGGGGGATGAAGCCGCGGCGGATACCGCCGGAGTCCTTCTCCGACCCGGCCGAGTAGACGTACTGGTTGGCCTTCATCCGGACGGTGAAGGCGAGGCGGCCGCCGGCCTGGCCGGTCTCGTGGACGACCGGGGCGAGGTGGCTCGCTCCGGACTTGATGGCCTGCTTCCCGGCCCGGCCGGCCATCGACCCGCCGGCCTCGCCGACGGTGTCCTTGCCGCGCACCCGGGCCTTCTGGCCGGTCTTGGTTCGGCGGCGGCTGGTGTTCGCCTCGGCGATGCCGGACAGGGCCTCCTCGTCGCGCTCGCCGGCGCGCACCGCGCGGACCACTTGGCGCAGCGCGTCGACCATGCTCGCGCCCTTGCCCTTGGTGAAGAACTGCGAGACCAGCGAGGTGTCGCGGCCGAGCATCTTGGCCACCTGGCGCTTGGTGTAGCCCTGGTCCAGCAGCTCCTGGGTCAGGCGGGCGGCCTCGTTCGGGTTGTTCGGGTCGGCCGGGCTCACTGGTCAGTCCCCTTCTCGGTGGCGGCGAGTTCGGCGCGGCCCAGGCCGCGCAGCTGCAGGTACTGCTCCTGGCTGACCGGGTGCTCCACCGGGCCGCTCAGGTGGCCCTTGAGGAGGTAGTCGCCCACCTCGCCGCGGTAGGGCCAGGGCTGGCGCTCGGTCAGGGCGATGCCGTCGGTGCCGAAGTACACGACCGTGCCGGGCTTCGCGTGCAGGGCCCCGGCGTAGCCGATGACCTCCTTGCCCTGGCGGTACTTCATGTCCAGCAGCGCCGCCCGCGCGCCCGACCACACGTAGGCCGCCCACTCGGGGTGTGCGTACGGGTCGCGGGAGAAGCCGGCCTGCCGCTGCCAGGTGACCACCTCGCTGTCCTGGCCGAGGATCTCCACCCCGGCGGGGAGCGCCTCGCCGGGCGGGGTGGTGCCGGAGACCAGGCGCGGGCGCTGCGCGAAGCCGCCGAGGCCGAACAGCAGCACGCTGCGGACGGCGCGGGAGGCGAGGTACGCGGCGGTGCGCTGCCGCTCGTCGCCGTGCAGCTTGGAGAGGTTGGTCAGGTCCGCCCAGGCGGCCTTGAGGCGCTTGCCCCACTCGTCGAGTGGCTTGCCGTCCTCGAACAGCAGGCCGCCGAGGACCTCGATCCGCCACGGCGCGATGTGGTTGGACAGGGCGAGGTGGACCTCGGCGCCGCCCGCCCACGTCGTGAACGTGGCGCCAGGCTCGGAGGGGTAGCCCCAGGCGCGGTCACCGGTCACGGGGGCCGGGAGCAGGCCGACGTGCTGCCAGCCCTGCGGGACGGTGACGCGGATGTTCCAGTGCGAGCAGGACATCAGGGCCTTGACCTGCTCCGCCTCGGTCATCGCCGCGAACGCGGCGGCGGTGATCCGCCGGGGCGTGCCGACCGGCGACTTCCACAGGTGCTTGGCGTAGGCGAAGGTGCGGTCGTACTCCACCAGCGCCGGGAGCTGCTCCGGAACGCGCGGGGGCAGGATCAGCTCGGTGCGGCCCTGGCCGCCGGTCGCGTGCAGCAGGCCCCGCAGCTCCTCCGACAGGACCGGGTAGCCGCCCGCCCACTTGCCGGTGGTGGGGATGGTGCGCGACCACAGGTCCCGGCCGGTCTGGCTCGGGGATCCCATGAGGACCGCGTCGTCCCAGTGCCGGCGCAGCGCCTGCCACAGCAGCCGGAACGCGTCCCGGCAGGTGACGACGTCGGCGCCGTCCGGGTCGAACCACTCCCCCATGCTGCGGATCTCCGTGACCGGCCCGTCCGTGGCGCTCGCGGGGGCGTAGCGGCCGACCGGCTGGCGCTGGTGGACGAAGTGCCCGGCGAGCTTGTCCCGGCCGGAGCCGACGGCGGTGGTCCACCGCTCGCTGGGGGCGTTGAGCCAGGCGGCCACGGCGTCCTTGAGCGTGGAGTAGCGCTCGGCGCCGTCGTGCCACGGGGCACCCGCCGTGATGTAGATCCGCTCGGTGCCGGGTGCGGTCGCCAGGACGGCGTCCAGGATCTCCCCGGGGGTGCGGGCGCCGAGGTCGACCCGGACGACCTGGTCGCGGACCGCGAGCATCCCGTCCGCCGCGTCCAGGAATACCGTGGCGCGGGCCTGCTGCGTGTAGGGCGGGCGCTTGGAGACCAGGCCCGTGGTCACGGCCTCGAACCGCGCACCGGCCGGGCCCGCCGGGAGGGTGGGCAGCTCACGCGGACCTGCCTCGACCGCCGGACGCGGCGCGGCAGCGACCGGAGCGACCGAGGGAACCGACTCGACCGGCGCAGCGGCGGGGGCGGGAGCGGCGGGGGCGGGAGCGGCGGGGGCGGGCTGCTCGGCGACGGCCTGGTCCTCGACCTCGGTCGGTGCCCCGGTCACCGGGGCGGCCGGGGCCGGCTGCTCGACGACGGCGGCCGGGCGGGTCAGCGCCGGGGCGGGCGCGGCGGCGGGCTCGTCGACCGGCTCGGCCACGGGCGCCGGGGCGGGCACGGCGGCGGCGGCCTGGTCGTCGGTCTTGGCGGAGCGGACGGCGGCCGGGGTCGGGTCCAGCAGCGGCGCGAGGCGCACGACGTCGCCGACTGACAGCCCGGAGGCCTTCGCGATGGCCGGTGCCTGGGCGCCCTCGTACCCCGCGAGCCCGGCCACGCGGCGCGAGCGCTGGGCGGTGAGCTTGTCCAGCTCCTTCTGCGCGGCCGCGACCTGCTTCTCGACGGCCGTGATCTCGGTGCGCAACTCGCGCAGAGAGGCGAGTTCGGCGGTGTACGTCTTGCGGTCCATCAGCGGGTCACTCCCCCTCGGCGGCGGGCCGGTCGGTGGTGGTCGGGGTGGTGGAGACGTAGGCGATCGGGCCGCCGGAGACCGACGCCAGGCGGGTGCCGAGCAGCAGGCCCGCCAGGCGGGCGTCCTCGGGGTCGGTGGGGTCGGCGGCGTTCGCGGGGGCGGTGAGGTCGGTCAGGTAGCCGGCCATCCGGGCCTTCGGGAAGCGGAAGCGCCCCGCGGTGCCGACGGTGCCGTCGCCCTCCCACTCGGCCAGGCCGGTCAGCACCGCGACCACGAACCCGGCCACCGTCACCGGCAGCACCCCGCCGGCCGCGACGCGGGCCGGGTCGCACCGCCACCAGCCGGACAGCGCGGCCAGCAGCTGCGCCCGGTCCAGAGCGGTGCCGAAGCCGATCCACTCCCGGTCCGGCTCATCCACCTTCGCCGGGGCGTCCGAACGCAGCACCGCGACCTCGACCGCACCGAGCGCGGTCAGGTCGGCGGCGGGCCGGGCCTGCAGCTGCTGGAGCGCGGCCAGCGGGAACACCTGCCGACCCTGCTCGCGCACGCCCGGGACCACGCCGGTGGCCATCAGCTTCTTCACCGTCGGGATCGAGCACCCCAGGGCCGACCCGGCTTGACCGGTCGTCACGAACACACCCACAACCTCCACGCCTATTCATCCAACTCGAAAAGCTAGGGCGACTTTACGCCTCCCCACCGACACTTTCCACGCCTTTTTAGTAAGTCGTACAAGCATGCCCGGGGGCGGTCCGCCCTCCGCTGTCGGTGCCGGGTGCGACCGTGGTCGGTTGCCAACAGCGGAACGAGGCGAAGACGACGGCTCCGCGACAGCACAAGGCCGTGGTCCTGCTCGGCGTCGCCCTGGTTGGCGGCTACGTGTGCGGGAACCTCCCCCAAAGCCAGGGCCGCGCCCTGGGTCTGAGCCCGGCCCAGGTGACCGCGCTCGGCGTGGGCGTCGCCTACGCCATGAGCCGGGCATGAGCCCGGACAACGCAGCGGGCCCGGACCACCGTCGTGGGCGGTCCGGGCCCGCTGCGTTGCCGACCACACTCGCCGGGCTCAGGCGCTGTCGCCCGCCCAGTCCCAGCGGCGCGGGTCAGCCGGGCGCGGCTCGTAACGGGCGCGGCCGCCGTGTCCGTACTGGCCGAGCTCGGTGAGCAGCGCGGCCCCGTCGGCGAGCTGCTCGTCGTCCCAGCCCGAGTCCTGCTCTACGGCGAGCTGGACAACCGGCCCGCCCACCGGATCCTGTCCGCCTGCGCCGACCTGCTGCGCCGGCGCGACCCCGAGGCGGCCGCGGTGTGGTTCACGACGCTGGTCTACCTCAACCCCTTGACCCGCGCTCTCCCACCCCTAGCGTCCGGCACCACGGACCACCGAACGGCCCGGCGGCACCCACAGCGCCCCGGACCGCGGGGACCCGCGTCCGTACTCACTACCCGGGAGATGGAGAAGGACATGGTGGAGACGAGGCCGCGCGGCGAGGAACCGGGCGCGGCGGGGTGGGACGGCGCCGAACGGCGGGCTTCGGCGGCCCGACCGACGGTTCCGGAGCGGTCGCCCTGGTGGTCGCCGGACCGGTTGTGCGGCCAGGCCCTGGCCGGCCTCACCGGGAGCGTCGGGGCGTCGGCCGCGATCCGGGTGGCGCAGCTGCCGGCCGAGCGCGTCCGGATGGTCTGGCGCTGAGCCCGCTGTAGCCGGGGGCCGCCTGCGGGCGGCCCTCCCGGCCCGGGCCGGGAGGTCAGGGGGTGTCGCCTGCCCAGTCCCAGCGGCGCGGGTCAGCGGGCCGGGGTTCGTAGTGGGCGCGGCCGCCGGGACCGTAGGAGCCGATCTCGGTGGCCAGGGCGGCGCCGTCGGCGAGTTGCTCGCTGTCCCAGCCGGTGACGTCCAGGAGCAGCCCGTCGAGCGGGCCGGCGACGAGTTCCCGGTACCAGTGGCCCGGCCGAGGGCCGGGGTCGGGGTCGTCGTGGTCGGCCCCGTAGACCCTGCCCCGCATCAACGCCTCGTCGTCCATCGCGTCAGCATCCCAGCTGGGTCCGACAGGGCAGAGTCGTTCGTCGTCCGGCTTCGTGGGCTGGCCGGAGGGTCGGTGGAGAGAGAGCTGGCCGGGCTTCCCGTAGCGGCGCGGGGATCGGGACTTCGGCGATATCCGGCCGTCGCTTCAGGTGGCCGTGACCCCACGGGAGCGCGGCAAGCGGGGTGCCGTGACCGGCTCGCCGCTTCAGCTCGGGGTTCGGAAGCCGCGGGCCGGCCCTCTCCGAGGTGCCGGACTGCGACCGGTCCCGCGCCTGCCGCTACGCCAGAGCAGCGACGGCACCGAACCGCTCTCCACCGTCGGCAGCGAGGGTGTCGGCACGGCGGGGCGACGGCGCCGGTCGCGTCCGGCAGCCACAGCCCGGCCGTGCGCGGCCCCCAACCGTCACCGAGGCCGGACCATCGGCTCGTGGTGACCTCCAGGCGTAGCTGGGCGCCGGGCCAGGGGCCGTGGGTGAGCAGGACGGTGCCGGTGCGGCGCGGGTGGGCGGCGAGGCGGTCGAGGGTGCGTGGGGGTAGGTGGGTGGGGGCGGTGGTGAGGATGACGGGCAGGCGGCGGCGAGTGCGGTGACGACTTCGGCGAAGTGGTTGCCGGGGTGGTCGGCGACGACGAGTCGGCGCAGGTCGAGTCCGTAGCCGGCGGCTGCGGCGAGGCCGAGGGTCGGCATGGCGACGGCGGCGGTCCAGACGGTGGGGGCTTCGGCCGCGGGCCCGGCGGCGAGGGCCAAGTTCCCTGTTGAATCGGGGTGTTGAAGCCGCTCTGAACGGGTGTGGACGTGGCTGGTTGGCGTGTGTTCTGGGTCCCTGCGAAGGGAGCCGGTCAGGGTGTGTCGATGCCGGTGTCGGTCCTGTTGGGGTCCGGTCCGGAGGCGCGGGAGGCCGAGGCCGGCTCGCGGCCGGGGGATCCGGTGTTCTTGGCGCCGGACTGTCAGGTCGATGTGCTGCTGGGGCTGTTCGGGCAGTCGCGGACCTTCCGGGGTTACACCGTGGAGACCCGGCGGAACTACGCGACCGACATCGTGCTGTTCCTGGACTTCCTGTGGGGGCGGGGGCGGTGGTGGGTGCACGCCGAGCCTCGTGCCCTGGAGGACTACGAGCACTGGCGGCGGTTTGAGGCGTCGAACCCCGGGCGCATCGGTGACGCGAAGTGGAACCGGGAGCTGGCGGCGTTCAGCAGCTTGTTCGCCCGGGCCGTCCGGCAGGGCGTCCTGGCGCGCAGTCCCGTGGAGATCCGGCAGGCGGCCGGGCAGCGCGGCGGTACGACGACGGTGGCAGCCGCGCGGGCGGCCGGTGCGCGGCGGAGCACTTCTCGAAGACGTTCTGCACAACGTCTTCGGCGTCGTGCCGGTCACCGGTCCCCACCGGTCGCGCACCGGCGGGGCGGGCCCTCGCCGTGTCCGGCCCCTCCGGGGGGGTGACGCTGTGTAGGCGTACGGTGGGTGAACGGTGAACAACGCTGTTCCCGGCGGACGGGCCGGGCGTTCACCGCTCGTTGCCGGTGCGTCCACCCCCGCTCCCTAGCCTTCCGGGGCGCGTACCGCCGACCGACCGGACGGCGGGCCCTCACGTCTCCAGTGGAGTCAGCGTGGAACGACGTACCTTCCTGCGCGGCGCCGTCGTCGGTGCCTCGGCCGCGGCCTTCGGCGGCACCCTCATGCACGGCGCCGCCTACGCGGCCCCGGCCCAGAACGGCCCCAGCCCCTACGGTTCCCTGCTCGCCGCCGACGCCAACGGCATCCAGCTCCCCACCGGCTTCACCAGCCGGGTCATCGCCCGCTCCGGCCAGGTGGTCCCCGGCACCTCGTACACCTGGCACAGCGCCCCCGACGGCGGTGCCTGCTTCGCCGACGGGACGGGCTGGATCTACACCTCGAACTCGGAGATCAACCCCGGCGGCGGTGCGAGCGCCGTGCGGTTCAACTCCTCCGGCAACGTCACCGGCGCCTACCGGATCCTCTCCAACACCCGGCAGAACTGCGCGGGCGGCAGGACCCCGTGGAACACCTGGCTGTCCTGCGAGGAGGTCAGCCTCGGCTACGTCTACGAGACCGACCCGTACGGCGTGAACGCGGCCGTACGCCGCGACGCGATGGGGAAGTTCAAGCACGAGGCGGCCGCCGCCGACCCGGTCCGGCAGGTGATCTACCTGACCGAGGACGAGACCAACGGCTGCTTCTACCGGTTCGTCCCGAACACCTGGGGCAACCTGTCCGCCGGCACCCTGCAGGTCCTGAAGGCCGGGACCGCCACCTCCGGCTCCTTCACCTGGGGCACCGTGCCCGACCCCGACGGCTCCCCGACCGTCACCCGCGACCAGGTCTCCGGCGCCAAGCGCTTCAACGGCGGCGAGGGCTGCCACTACGCCAACGACACGGTGTGGTTCACCACCAAGGGCGACAACCGCGTCTGGCAGGTCAACCTCGCCAACAGCACGTACGAGCTGGCCTACGACGACTCGCTCGTCAGCCCCGGCACCGCGCCGCTGACCGGTGTCGACAACGTCACCGGCTCCACCTTCGGCGACCTGTACGTCGCCGAGGACGGCGGCAACATGGAGATCTGCATCATCACCCCGGACGACATCGTCGCGCCGTTCCTGCGGGTCACCGGTCAGTCCGGCTCCGAGATCACCGGCCCGTCCTTCTCCCCGGACGGCACCCGCCTCTACTTCTCCAGCCAGCGCGGCACCACCGGCTCCTCCACCGGCGGCATCACCTACGAGGTCACCGGCCCGTTCCGGACCTGACCGCTCCCCCGGCCCCCGACGCAGGGCGGTTTCCAGGGGCCGTTCGGTACCGCGGGAGGGTCAGCGCCGGGTGGCGTCCTCGATCCGCGCAGTTCCCGGTGGACGTGGCCGGGCTTCAGGCCGCGGTCGTCACGGTCTGCCCCGTACCGGTAGGCGGAGGATCGGATGGCGGCGTCCGCCTCCTCCTGGACCCGGGTGCCGGCCGGGCCGACGATCGCCGGGTCTGCGGTGGGAAGGTCGCCGGCCTCGTCGTCGCCGGCCTCGTGGTCGGGGCCGGCGATGTCGACCGGGATGACGACGTAGACCGGGATGACGACGTAGGCGGTCCTGCCTTCCGGGGAGCGTCAGGAGGTCCTCCCCCGCGCCCGGGCCGCGGGCCGCGCCGTCGAGGAGGCACCACCACAGGGTTGCACCAGGGTCGGTGCCCTCCTTCACGATGATCCGGCCCGTCGGTGCGGTGGACAGGATGAACTCCGCACCGACAAGCCGGTCCGCACCACGGAGGATCCCTTGAGCAACCGCATACCTACCGCCGTCACCGCCGCGCTCGTGCTGGGCCTCACCGCGAGCACGGTGGCGACACCGGCCCTGGCCGCAGCACCCAGCGCCCAGGTGACGGCGAGTCAGTCGTCCGGGCCGAACGCGAAGGCGTTGGAGGAAGCCCTCCTCGGGCTGCCCGGCCAGGACGCGAGCGCCGCCCTCGTACGCGTCGGTGGCCACGGAAGTTGGCGAGCAAGCGCAGGGGTGCATGACCTGGAGAGCGACCGCAAGGCACTGGAGCGGGCTCGGTTCCGGGCCGGCT
Source organism: Kitasatospora sp. NPDC042419 (assembly GCF_056437345.1). Classification (NCBI taxonomy): domain Bacteria; kingdom Bacillati; phylum Actinomycetota; class Actinomycetes; order Kitasatosporales; family Streptomycetaceae; genus Kitasatospora; species Kitasatospora sp. NPDC042419. Next base: position 93,191 of record NZ_JBWKAW010000031.1, on the reverse strand, counting down.
CCACCACCAAGGTGGTCACCTCGGCCATGGTGCTGCAGCTCGCCGCAGAGGGCCGAGTCGATCTCGACGGCACCGTCCAGGAGTATCTGCCGGGCCTGTTGACGGACGCCTTCGAGCCGGTCACCATACGGCAGTTGCTCACCTTCACCAGTGGCCTCCAGCCAGGCGCCTCGCTCGGCCCGGAGAACGCCGAGGGGTACCGGAACCGCTTCAGGACCCTGACCCCGGAAGAGGTGGTCGCGGCGTCCGTCGCCAAGGGCCCGTACCGGGGGCCGGGGGAAGGCCCGGGCAAGAAGCAGCGGTACGGGAACATCGACTACACGGTGCTCGGCATGCTGATCGAGAAGATCACCGGCGACTCCTACGAGCACCAGGCGCAGGTCAGGATCTTCCGCCCGGCCGGAATGCGGCACACCTCCTTCCCCGACGACGCCGACCCGCGAATCCACGGCGCGCACAATCGCGGCTACCAGAAGCTGGCCGACGGGACGATCGTGGACGCGACCGAGTGGAACATGTCGGACCGGTGGGCGGCAGGCGACATGATCTCCACCACCGAAGACCTGGAGAAGTTCCTCGTCGCACTGTTCAGGGGCGAGCTCGTACCCCAACCCATCCTGGAGAAGGAGATGTTCACGGTTCCGGACGTCAACGGCGCCGTGATGAGCGCGGGACTGCAGCGCTTCGACGCGGGCGACGGACTGGTCATCTGGCTCAAGACCGGCTCCCGGCCCGGCTACAGCACGCTCATCGCGGCGACCAGGGACCTGTCACGGACCCTCGTCTACTCGGTCAACTCGATCGACGCCAAGGCCACGACCATGAACCCGGTCGGCGAGCGCATCGTCCGGGCCGCCTTCATGCCCGCCGGTCGCTAGGGCCCGTCCGACAGGTCAGGCAACCCGCCCGTCGGCCGGCCGTTCTGTCCGGTACGCGGGAAATGGCAGCTCAGCCGGCGCGCGCGGTCCACTTCGGCGGCGTCCACAACCGGGCATGGGCGCTGCCGACCTGGATCAGCGTTCCGGTGTGCCGGTCCTGACGCACCGGGCGGAACCCGTCGATCGCGAACACCCGCTGTCCGCTGGTGACGTCGACGCCCTGCAGACCGGCCTCGTCGGCGATCAGCAGATGCTCTCCGTCGGTGAAGAAGCCGAAATCGCCGACCGGCCAGGGGAACGTCGCGACCGCCTTGATCCACCGGACGCCCGGCGAGCGAAGTTCGATCGAGGTGGGGTCGAGGACGTGGACGGTACCGCTGCCGGCATCGTCCCGGTCATACACCGCGATCCGCCCGTCGTCGATCCACACCACCGGCCAGTTCCACTCCGAGACCTCGGGATACACCGCACGGCTGGGCCCGTCCTCGGACTCGTACGGGTTGTCGTGCAGCCACGCGGTCAGGCTCCACACCGCCGGCATCCCCCACGGCTGCCACACCCAACCGCCGTCGTGGACACGAGTCCCGTCAGGACTCAGCGACAGCGCGCCGTGGAAGTAGTCGAGGTCGTACTCCGCACCCTCCTCATCTCCGTCCGGGCCCTCCCGCGCCGTAAGCACCTCGCCGGACGCGAGATCGGTGACGTCCAACCGGTTCCAGTCCGTGCGATGGACGACGACCGCCCGGCCACCGTGTTCGGCGAACGCCAACGCGAAGGGGACGGTCTCACAGCAGTAATCCCCGCCGTCCAACGTCAACGCCGGCGAACCGGTGGTGAGATCGACGACGGTGCCGTACCGACCGCGGTCCTGAACCACCGCCGCCCAACGGCCGCATCGAGACACATGAAGCCGCAGTCGAACGCCGCCACCGTACTCGGACGCCGGCCTCTCCTCCCCACACCGGGCCACGTCCCGCACCTCGCCGGTCGTCGGCGTCCACCGCGCCAGCCGTCCGCCCTCGGACAGCACCAGCCACGCCGGCCCCGCGTCACCGAGGGCCGCCGGCAACGCCGCCACATCCACGACCGGCCGCAGCGCGTCGGGAACCGCCACGTCCACCGTGATCGTCGCCATACTGATCCCCTCGGTGCGCCCGTGCCGCCCCCGCGGCAACGTGAACAGCAGGTGATACGGCACCGTATCGGCAAAGTCGGTGAGCGCCGCGATGCCGGTCACGGCGGTGAGGCGAGCACGGATCCGGTCCATGCCGGGCTCATTCTCGCGCAGGTCCGCCTCGGTGTCGTCCGGCGAGAAGCTCGCAGTGACGGCTTGCATCCTGCTGTTCACCGTTCTCAAGAGCACCGTCAACCCGACCTGGACGGCGGCGAGGACCGGAGCGGCTGCCGGCCGGCCCGAGCCGCGGCCCGGCCCGCACGGCCCCGGCCCGCGAAGCCCGGCCGCAGGACCGCAGGGCCGCAGCCAGGGCGTCGAGAACCGCAACGGGCGCCCACCCCGGTGGGCGAGCAGTCACCGGGGCGGCCGACGGCCGGGCCCCGGTATGAGGGCGGCGGGCCGGCAGCGGGCGGCGGGCCGGGAGGCAGCGGCCGAGGACCGGCCACAACGGGCCGGGTGGGGTCCGACGACGCGGAGGCATACCTGCGCGACCTCATCGCCGCCAAGCACCCGGGCTGGCACGAGAACACGCTGGTGGAACTGCTCATCCGCCAGGGCCGGTACGACGACGCCATCAAGGCCGTCGAGCACACCTTCGACGACCTCTACGACAGCAACCTCCTCCAAGCTGCCATGGTCCTGCTCGCCGAACAGGGCCTGCACGACAAGGCCCTCGAACTCACCGAAGGCCGCAGCCCCGAGTTCCTCGCGGAGCACGAGGCGTTCTGGCTGCGCTCGGCATACGAGGCACCCCCTTCCGGGTGTGCCAGTACCTGCTCGATCGCCTCATCGGCCCGGCCGCACGCGGCCATCAGCGGAAGCCGGATCCAGACCGGGGACCCGGCCGCTGGACAAGCGCTACCGGGCCGCCACGGCGGTTCGGGCCGTCGCCGAGCGGGGCCTGTGCGACCTCGCACCCGACGACGTCCTCGATACACTCGCCACCGGCGGGGAAAGGCCCGAGTGGGCCGCGCAGATCACGCCGCTCGGCCGGACCGTGCTGACCTACCGGTCCCTCCAGGACAATCCCGGGCCGGGAAGTTGAGAGGGTGTCCGGTGGCCATCTCGGGGCGCAGCAGGTCGACGGCCTCGCTTGCGCCGCCGCTCCCGTCCCGGCCTCGTCCGGGCGCACCGACCGCCACCGGCTCAACCGTGGCGGAGACCGCCAGGCCAACCGCGCGCTGCACACAATCGTGCTGGTCCGCATGCGTCACGACCCTCGAACGCGCGACTACGTGGCACGACGCACCCTCGATGGACTCAAGACGAAGGACATCTTCAGATCAAGCGCTTCGTCGCGAGAGAGGTCTACCGCTACCTCACCAGCGCCTTCAGCGACGCGACCGGGCCGTCTCCTGCAGCTTGACGATCTACAGAGCTTCAGAGTCAAGCTGAGGCCGTCAGTCCTCCCGCCAGTTCCGGTACTCGTGCGGGGGGAGGTTCCAGGAACCGTCGCTGAAGGGATTGGGCAGCGCCCCGTCCAGAGCGCCGACGAGAAACTCGCCGAAACCCATCCCGTACCGGCGCCACGGGTCGGTTCCGTACGGCACCTGGCGCCTGAAGACGACGACGTCCCAGTTCTCGGGATCGAGCGAGTCGCAGATCCAGAACGCCACGTCACCGTTGACGGTCGTCGCGAAGGGAAGAAGTCTGCCCTCCTCGGACAGCTCCACGGCGCCGGCTCCGCCGTCCGGCTGCGGTTCCTCCCGCGGATCGAACCCGAGTCCGTCCAGCAGTTCGCTCTCGGGGCGGCCTTCCGCCGGCGGGATGCGGACCGCGAGGTACTCGTTCAGCTCGCCGCCGCCGAACACCGCGACGAAGTCCCGGTAGTCCGCCGGAACCCGCAGGCCCGTGCTCCGCGCAAGTTCCTCCCAGTCGACGACATCACCTTGAGCCTCCGAAATCCCGAGGATGCCGGACAAGCGACCGATCATCTGGTGCATGAATTCTCGTCTTTCCTCGTCACCCATCGCCGAACAACCCGGCGTCCTCGCCCGATCGACTTTCCATCGACAGGCCGAGATTCTTCCAGCCGCTTCCGGTCGTGTAGATCAGATTCGAAACGGTGTCCGAACTGGCACCAACCAGACGCCCGTTCCGATCCCATGCCACATAGGTCATCTCGATCTCATAGGGGCGAGCCTCCCCCCGGCATAGTGCGGGGTCACCTGATAGAGAACGACCCTTTTGTTGTCGATCTGCTTTTTCACCCGATCCTCAAAATTCGGCATGCTGGTTATCGGCCCCAGGCGATCAGTGTCGGCCCCAAGCTTCCCGACATAGGAATTTGCGTCACTTCCGCAAGGGAATAGGTTCGCCAGATTAGTACCGGAACCACCCAGTTGGTTTCCGAGGACGTGGCACGCATTCACATCGGATGCTTCCCCGCCCCAGTAGGACACCTGGTTGCGCGCCCGGTCGTAGCCGGCCGGCTTGATCCCACGCTTCACCTGCGTGACGCTACCGGGTTCTCACGGAGGTAGTCCTGGTCGAGGCACGCCGTCACGCCTGTCGCGCGTCCCCCGTTGCCGATGTCTATCTGTCCGGTGTTGACCCAGCCCGCATTGTCCAGGCGGCAGCCGGCACCACGACCCGGGTCGCCTCCGCCGGGCGGGTCGGGTTCAGGTCCGGGGGCCGTCTCGGCGCCGACGGCGCTACTTCTGCCAGCCGACGGTCTCGGGCAGCGGGCTGTAGAAGATGGTGGCACCGACGTTGGCGAGTCCCTTCCGCAGGCCGTAGGTGGAGGGTCCGCTGTAGAGCGGCAGCAGGGAGTACTGCTGAAGGGCCTTCTGCTCAAGCTTGTTCACGGCCTCGATCTGCTGGCCGAGGTCGGCGATGTCCCCGGTGGCGCGGATCTCCCGGTCCAGTTCGGGGGTGCCGGCTCCGGTGATGTTCGACTCGCGGTCCGAGCAGTAGAAGTCGCACAGGGACCGCGCGCCGAAGGGGTCCGTCGAGCGGTTGCCGGAGATGAACAGGTCGAAGCGGCGCTCGCTGAGCACCTTGGAGAAGTCGTTCGAGGAGACCTTGTTGACGTTCAGCCGCACGCCGACGGCCTTGAGCATCGCGGTGAACGCTCCGGAGACGGCCTTCTCGACGGGGTCGTCGCCGAGCAGGGTGTAGCCGAGTTCGAGTTCCTTGCCGTCCTTGGCGCGGATGCCGTCGGTCCCGGGCTTCCAGCCGGCCTCGTCCAGGGTCTTCCGCGCCCTTTCCGGGTCGTACTTCAGCACGGCGGAGACGTTGTCCTGGTAGCCCTGCTGGAAGCTGTAGAGGACCGCCGAGCCCGGCAGCGGCTCGCTGTAGTCGAGGCCCTGGAACCGGATCTTCGTGATCTGCGAGCGGTCGATGCTCTCCTGCACCGCCTTGCGGACCTGGACGTCACCGAGGAACGGGGACTTGGTGTTGAGGTACAGCGCGTACTCGAAGGGGCTGCCACCGCTGCGCACCTCGGCGTCCTTGACGGCCTTCACCTGCTTCAGGTTCTCCGCGTCGCCGACCGGGGCGTAGTCGATCTCGCCGTTCTTGAAGGCGTTGATCGAGGCGGCGCGCTCGAGGTTGACGTAGACGCGCTTGTCGAGCTTGCCCTTGCGGCCCCACCAGTTGGGGTTGCGGACGAAGGTGATGTTGCCGGACTGGGCGTCCCAGGTGCCCACGGTGTACGGTCCGGCGCCCCATTCGGGGTGCGCCGTCTTGACGTACGCCTTGTTGAAGTTCTCGACGGTGGCGGCCTGGGGGTGCAGGAAGGTGGTGAACAGCGCGGTCCAGGAGGCGTTGACACCCTTGAAGGCGATGACCGCCTGCTTGGCGTCCGCGCCCTGGGTGACGGACGTGATGCGGTCGTAGCCATCGGTGGAGGAGGCCGCGTACTCCTTGTCCGAGCCGTTGTTGGCCTTCCAGGTGGCCTCGATGGCACGCCAGTCGATCGGGGTGCCGTCGTTGAACACGGCCTTGGGGTTGAGGGTGATGACGACCTTCTGGTCGCCGCCCTCGACGGAGACCTTCACGTCGCTGTAGTAGTCCGGGTTGTACTGGACCTCACCGGTGGGCGAGTACGTGATGGCGTCGGCGTTGTACCAGGACCAGATCCGCAGCGCGTTGAGGGTGCCGTTGACGTTGAAGGGGTTGCCCTGCTCGTCGAAGGTGCCCGCGGTGGTGTAGGTGCCGCCGTCCTTGAGGTTCTCGTACGGCTGGGGGTTGTAGTCGGTGACCGAGGACGCGGCCTTCGCCGCGTTCTGGGTCTCCTTCCCCGAGGAGTCGCCCGAGGAGGACGAGGAGGAGCAGGCGGTGGCGGCGACCGAGACGGCCGCGACCAGCGCGAGGGGCAGAGCGAGCTTACGACGCACGGGATGTCCTTGGTTGGGAAGGGGGAGCGGCAAGAAGGGGGGCGGCGAGAAGGGGGAGCGGGCGAGAAGGGGGGAGCGGGTGTCAGACCGCGTGGCAGGCGTACCGGTGGTCGGAGCCGTCCGACGCGCCGAGCGTCGAAGGCCGTTCGGTGCGGCAGCGCGTCCGCACGCTCTCGTCGGCCTCCCGGTGGAGCGGGCAGCGGTCGACGAACACGCAGCCCGCCGGCAGCCGGGCGGCGCTGGGCTGCTCGCCTTCGAGGACGATGCGCTCGCGACGGCGCTCGCGCTCCGGGTCGGGCAGCGGGATCGCCGACAACAGGGCCTTCGTGTACGGGTGCCGCGGCCGGGCGAAGATCTCCTCGGTGGCGCCGGACTCGACGATGTGCCCGAGGTACATCACCGCGATCCGGTCGGAGAAGTAACGCACCACGGCCAGGTCGTGCGCCACCACGAGGTAGGCCAGGCCGAGTTCCCGCTTCAGCCGGACGAGCAGGTTGACGATCTCGGCCTGCACGGAGACGTCCAGGGCGGACAGCGGCTCGTCCAGGACCAGCAGTTTCGGCTCGCACGCCAGGGCCCGGGCGATGCCGACCCGCTGGCGCTGGCCGCCGGACAGCGCCGCGGGGAAGCGGTCGCCCACGGCGCGGTCCAGTCCCACCAGGTCCAGGAGCCGCGGGACCCGGGACCGGACGGCCGCCCGGTCGGCGCCGGCGGCCTGGAGCGGTTCGGCCAGCAGGTCGTAGACGGTCAGCCGGGGGTCCAGGGCGTCCGTCGGATCCTGGAGGACGATCTGGATCTCGCGCCGCAGCTCCCGCACCCGGGCCGCCGAGCGCAGCGTCGCGATGTCGGTGCCCGCCACCTCGATCCGGCCGCCCTCGGGGGCGCGCAGGCGCAGCACCTCGCGCAGCGTGGTGGTCTTGCCGCTGCCGGACTCCCCCACCAGGCCGAGGGTTTCGCCCGCGCGCAGCTCGAAGCCGACGCGGTTGACCGCGTGCAGGGTGCCCACCCGGCGCTTGAGGAGGGTGCCCTTGGTGACGGGGAACGTCTTGACCAGGTCCTCGACGCGCAGGACCACGTCGCCGACGGTCCGCTGCGCGGCGCGGGCCGGCGGTGGGGCAACGGCGTCCCCGGCCGGGTCCAGGCTGCCGTCGGCGATCTCCTGCGCGCGGTGGCAGGCGACGCGGCCGGGCCGCCCGGCGGGTGCGGTCAGGTCCGGTTCGGTGGTCCGGCAGACGTCGCGGGCCACCGCGCAGCGCGGCGCGAAGGCGCAGCCGTCGGGCAGGCCGACCGGGGAGGGCGGCTCGCCGCCGATCGGGATCAGGGGCCGTTCGACGCCGCTGTCCGCGGTGGGGACGGCGGCCAGCAGCCGGGCGGTGTAGGGCATGGTGGGGCGGCCGAAGAGCTCGTCGACGCCCGCGTGCTCGACGATCCGTCCGGCGTACATGACGGCGACGTCGTCGGCGTGGCCGGCCACCACGCCCAGGTCGTGGGTGATGAGGACGAGTCCGGCGCCGGTCTCGCGCTGGGCGAGGCGCAGCACGTCGAGGATCTGGGCCTGGACGGTGACGTCGAGCGCGGTGGTGGGCTCGTCGGCGACGAGGACCGCGGGCTTGTTGGCGATGGCCAGGGCGATGACGACGCGTTGGCGCATGCCGCCGGAGAACTCGTGCGGGAACGCCTTGGCGCGTTCGCGCGGGTCGGGGATGCCGACCAGGTCGAGCAGTTCCACCGCCTGGTCCCAGGCGTCCTTCCTGGACAGGTCCTGGTGCACGCGCAGGGCCTGGGAGAGCAGCCGGCCGACGCTGAGGACGGGTGTGAGCGCGGACATCGGGTCCTGGAAGACCATGCCGATGTCCTTGCCGCGGACCTTGGCGAGTTCCGTGTCGTCCATCGCCGCCAGGTCGCGGCCGCCGAGCAGGATCCGGCCGCCGAGCCGCGCGGTGGGCGGCAGCAGGCCCATGACGGCGAGGGCGGTGGCGGACTTGCCGGAGCCGGACTCGCCGACGATGCCCAGGGTCCGCCCGGGGAGGAGGTCGAAGTCGACGCCGCGTACGGCCTCCACCGGTCCTGCCTCGGAGGGGAAGGAGACGCGGAGGTCGCGTACGGACAGGACGGGTGCGGGCCGGGCGGGCCCGGCCTCGGGCCCGGTACGGGGGGCGGGTGCGAGGGTCATCGTCGGCCTCCTGCCGCGCCGGTGGTGGAGGTGGGGTCGAGGGCGTCGCGCAGGCCGTCGCCGACGAAGGTCATCGAGACGGTGAGCAGCACGGTCAGGGCGGCGGGGAAGGCGAAGAGCCAGGGGGCGCTGGTGATGGTGCCCGCGCCGTCGGCGAGCATCGTGCCCAGCGAGACGTCCGGGGTCTGGACGCCGAAGCCGAGGAAGGACAGGGCGGTCTCGCTGAGGACGGTGGAGACCACCCCCAGGGTGAGGTTGACGATGAGCAGGGAGCCCAGGTTGGGGATGATGTGGCGCAGGACGATGCGCAGGGGGCGCACGCCCATGAACTCCGCGGCGAGCACGTAGTCCCGCTCGCGCAGGGATGTCGACACCGACCAGACCACGCGGGTGGTGGACATCCAGCCGAACACCGTCAGGACGAGGATGAGGACCCGCCAGTCGCCCGCCAGCCGGTGCGAGACCAGGGCGAGGATGAGGAAGGAGGGCACGATCAGCAGGAAGTGGATGAGGGCGAGGGTGGCTTTCTCCGCCCGGCCCCCGAGGTAGGCGGCGCCCGCGCCCACGACCGCGGAGACGGCGACGGTCAGGACGGACACGGTCACCGCGATCACCAACGAGCGCTGGAGACCGTGCACGGCCGAGGCGTAGACGTCGTTGCCGCCCTGGTTGGTGCCGAACCAGTGCTCGGCGCCGGGGGCCTGGGTCAGGGCGGAGAAGTCGGCGTCCGAGAAGTGGTAGGGGGTGAGCAGTCCGCCGAACGCGCTGAACAGCACGAGCAGCAGGAGGATCACCACGCCGGCGACGGCGGTCCGGTTGCGCCGGAAGCGGCGCAGGTAGAGGCGGCGCCGGCCGAGGTAGCGCCCGTCGTGCCCGGTGGGCGGCCGCTCGGCGTCCGGCCCGGGGGCGGTGGCGAGGGCGCCGTCGGGGGTCGTGCCGGGGCTCACAGGGGTGCCCATCTCAGCTCACCCGCACTCTCGGGTCGAGGAGGACGGTGGTGGTGTCCGCGAGGATCGCGCCGATCGCGGTCAGGGCGGCGGCGAAGGCGGCCGTCGCCACGGTGCCGTGCACGTCGTTCTTGTTGATGGTCTGGATGAAGTACTGGCCCATGCCGTTCCAGCCGAAGACGGTCTCGGTGAGGACGGCGCCGGTGAAGACGGCCGGGATGCTGAAGGCCACGGACTGGGCGGTGGGGATCAGGGCGGTGCGCAGGGCGTGCCGGCGGATCGCCTGGGCGCGGGTGAGCCCGGTGGCCCGGGCGGTGCGCACGAAGTCGGAGTCGATCACATCCAGCAGCAGGGAGCGCTGGGTGAGGTGGTAGCCCACGTACCCGGTCAGGGTGAGCGTCAGCGTCGGCAGGATCAGGTGCGCCAGCCGGTCGCCGAGCGTCGCCCAGAATCCCTCCACGTCCGGAGACTTCTCGCCCGCGACGTACAGGAAGTGCCAGCCCGCCTGTTCGTTCAGCCGGATGGCGAGCAGGACCAGGGCGAGTGCGGCGATGGACACCGGGACGTTGAAGAGCGCCATGGACAGGGCCTGGGCGGCCCTGTCCCGCCAGCCGTACTGGCGCGAGGCGGTGTGGACGGCGAGCGCGACACCGACGACGACGGACAGGAGCGTCGCGCCGATCACCAACTGGGCGCTGACGAGGGAGCGGTAGCCGATCTCCCCGTTGACCTCCACTCCGACCGGGGAGCGGCCCCAGTCGAAGCGCAGGACCACCCCGGTCAGCCAGTCCCACCAGCGGTGGAGCAGCGGCTCGTGCGGGTCGAGGTTGTAGGGGGCCAGGGCCCGGGAGATCTGTTCGTCGGTGCGGACCGGGCGCAGTTCCTTGAAGTTCGAGCGCGGGTCGAGGAACGAACTGGCGAGGAAGTAGGTGGCGTTGGTGGCCAGCGCGATCACCAGGAGCCAGCCCGCTGCCCTGCGTGTCACGTATCGGAGCACGGATGCCACCTCCCCACGGGATGCGGCGGGTGCGGCTGGGAAGCGTCGGGTCTGGCGGAGCTGAGCATGGGGGTGGAGCTCTTTCGGTCCAGGAGGGTGCTTGCACTGTGGTGCAGAGGCCAAGTCTGTGTGCGAGCGACACGTGGCACCAGTGGTCCAGACATTTGGACACGAAGACGAAACGGCCCTGAAGTACACGGACGTGTCCGCGTCACACTTCCGTCATTTCGCAGGTGGGAGCGGGTACGGAGGCTGCAAGGGCGTGTGGCCGGGCGGTGCGACCGGAGCGGTGGGGGCGAGCCACGAGACGTACAGGTACATCTCGTCCGTCACCAGGCGGTTCGTCGGGCGGCTGCGGTCGATGCCGCAGTGGAGCCGGTAGTGGACGACGCGGCGCCGGCCGTTCTCATCGTTGCTCCGGCTGACCCCCGCCTGAGCGGGGGTCAGCCGGGGGCGACCGCCGCCGCAGTCACCGGGCTGGGGTCCTCCCCACGCCCGCGAGGGCAGCCGATCCGCAGGCGCCGGCCGCCCGGTCGCTCGGTGTCTTCCCACGAGCGGGGGTTCGCCGGAGTACGGTGTTGAGCGGTCGGTGTGGAGCACGTTCTCCCTGTTGCGTTGGGCTGGTCCTTCTTCCCATGGACGGGCGCGGGTCCCGCTTCAGCTGATCGCGAGTGGCACGGGGGCCGGGCCGAGCTTGTTCCGGCATGATTCGACAGCTCGATCGCCAAGCGCTACCCAAACTGCTGACTAGACGAAGCCAGCGTGGCCGTGGGCGAGGGCGGTGTGGTGGTGGGCGAGGGCTTCGCGGGCTCGGGTGGTTCGGGTCAGGGCCCGGGGCGGCCAGTACGGCCTCGTACAGCTCGGGCCCGATCGCCTCCCGCAGCACTGCCGGCTCAGCCAGGAAGCGGATACGGCCAGGACCAGGCTTTCTGTGTCGGCGGTAGCCGATATCTTGCGCTCGGCAGGATCGGGTACGAGCGGGTGGTGGCAGATGGAGCGGGGATCGGGGACGGTCGTCGAGGTGGGGTACGCGGAGGGCTGGGATCCGGCGTCCCGTACCCCCGGGCGGGCGCTGTCCGTCGGGGAGGCGCGGGCGCGGGACGCCGAGGGGCTGCCGTACGCGGTGATGCTCCGGGTGCCGGGGTGCGAGGTGCCGGCGGAGGTGCGGCTGGTGTCGTGGGGCGCGGGCTTCGTCGAGGTGTGGGCGTACGACGAACAGGGCCGCCGGACACTCGAAGCGGAACTGAGGCTGCTGGTCGACGAGGAGCGGCTGCTGAACCGGCGTGCGATCAGCTGGCGCCACCCGGATCCGGTGATGGCGGAATCCGCCCAGGACTGCCCTCGTACCGTGGTGGAGGTCTTCCCTGACGGTACGGGACGGATCTCGCACCAGCCCGAGGGCATGCGAGGCTCCTCGCTGGAGGCCGTGCTCACGGTGCCGGAAGAGCGGCTGTGGTCGGCCCGGCCGGAGTTCGGGAAGTGGCGGCCGCTTCCGGGCGGGGAGCACCTGCCGGACTGGGTGCGGGTGCACTTGGACGCTGCCGGGACGCCCGAGGCTTCCGTGCCGTGGCGTCGGGAGTCATCCCGCATGTTCTCGTCCATCGACTTCGATGCGCTCTTCCGGCCCGGTACGCGCATGTCCGATCCCTACGGCGACGAGATGACCGCCGTGGAGCCGAGGCGGTCCGGCACCCTGCGCGTGCCGAGCGGCCTGCTGGCCGTCGACTGCCCCCTGGACCATGACGGGCCGCACTTCAGCATCGCCGTCCCGCCGGGGGAGCACGTGCTCGACGAGGCGCAGGCCGCCTTCCTCGACGGCCGTGAGTCGTCCACGGCGGTCCGGCTGCGCGTCGGGGAAGCCCCGGCCGTGTCCTGGGAGATGGCCCTCAGGCCGTGCGACGACACCAGGCTGCTCGGGGAGGGCGAGGCGTACGGGTTCGGTACGGACGGCGCGACGGGCGCCTTCGCCGATGCCGGGGCGTGGGGCCCGCTCCAGCGGCTCTCCCGGCAGGCGATGGAGGACAACGACCCGGAGGCGTGGAAGTACAGCACCGGCTCCGCCTACTTCCTCCACACCCGCGAGCCCGGCTCCGGCGCCGAGCTGGCGGCGTTCGCGGTGGGCTCGGACGGGGTCCATCCCGTCTGGGTGGGGCGGTCGGCAGACGGGGACGTGGTCGGTGTGGTGGTGCTGGTCGAAGGAATGCCCGACCTCATGGCGCCCTGAGCCCGTCCTCCCCGCGCAGCCGGGGGTCAGCCGCTCGACGCCCACCTGAAGACGTGCGTGGCTGAGTCCTCCCCGCGCAGCCGGGGGTGATCCCCTGATGACGACCGTCGTGGCAGGCCCGAAAGGCTGCTCCCCGCGCGCGGGGGGGGGCAGCCGGACCAGAACCAGGAGGCGCGGACGAAGCCGCGCCGGTGTCACGCTCGACTCGGTGGTGCCCACCCGCCGGTTCGCCCCCCCGGGCCGACGATCCGCAGGACGCACCGTGCCCGTGCCGTTCCGTCGTGCCACCTCAGGCAGAGCCGCGCCGTCGGCCGGTGGCCGCCCGGCGCGGGAGCGCCTGCGCCTGTCGCGCCAGCGCCGGGCGGCCGATCAGGTCCTGCGCGAGATGACCATGATGTATTCGCAGGGAGCGTTCGTCCGGTTGGCGAAGCCGTGGTCCGCATCGGCTTGGAGGAACAGGGAGTCGCCTGCGTCCAGGGTCTCGGTGATCCCGCCGATCGCCACGGTGAGGGTGCCTTTCAGCACCACGAGTTGTTTCTCCGTACCCGGCGGGTACGCGGGCAGCAGCCCGGTGGAGACCTGCGCGGGGAGGTAGTGGACGACCATCTCGGCTCGTCCCGCGCCCGGGGCCGCCGACACGATGTGCCGCTCGAAGCCGGTTTCCGGGTCGCGGAAGACGGGGCGGTCGTTCTTGCGCATGGCGATGGCCACACCGGACGTGGCAGCAGCCGGCGCACCGACCAGCTCCGAGAGCGACGCATCGAGCGCGTGGGCGATCCTGGACGCGACGCCGATCGTCGGGCTCTTCTCGCCGCGTTCGACCTTGGACAGCATCGCCCGACTGACCGACGACTGTGCGGACAGCTGCTCCAGCGTCAGGCCCGCCTCCTCACGGCGTCGCCGCACGTTGCCGCCGAATGCGCCGGCCAGGTCGTCACTGCCCCGCGGTTCGGCCGCTCTTCCGTCTTGCCCGACCACCGTGCTCCTCGATCGATGTGTGCCTCGCTGCCCACAGTGTAAGGTTTCTCCTAAAGAAGATCTGATCTTCTATCAGAGACGCGCGGCGTGCGCCCAACACCACGGAGTGGTTCATGCGTTTGATTTCGAGCGGCCGTCACCATGCCACGTTCGAGTTCGGCGATCTGCGAGTGGTCTCGCTGCGAGACGGGTACATCGACATGCCACCGACACGGCTCCGCGACGAGGACGGACGCACCCTCGACGAGCTGCCGGCCGCCGTCCCGCTGGCCGGCGACAACCTGCGACTGTCGGTCAACGCCTTCTTCGTCACCGACGGCACGCGGTCGGTCCTCATCGACACCGGCGCATCCGACGCCTGGCACGACCCCACCATGGGATTGATCTACGACGCGCTCGACGAAGCGGGAATCGACCGCGCGCAGGTCACCGATGTGGCCATCACCCACAACCACGAGGACCACGTGAGCGGCCTGATCGCACCGGACGGTTCGGAGGCGTTCGCCGCACTGGAGCGCGTGTGGATCGGCGCGGGCGACGCCTCGGTGTTCACCGGGCGCCTCGAACCGATCCGGGACCGGGTCGTACCCGTGTCGGAGAAGGTCGCGATCAACGACTGGACCACCGCGGTCCCGACCCCCGGCCACACCCCCGGCCACACCGTCTACCACGTCCGGAGCAGCACCGGCCACCTCCTCGCGTGGGGCGACACCGTCCACGTCCCCACGCTCCAGTTCGATCAGCCGAACGTGTCCTGGGAGTTCGACGGCAACCAGACCCAGGCCCGCACCGCGCGAGCGGCCCTCCTCGAACAACTGACCCGACCCCACCACTACGTCGCCGGCGCCCACCTCGACTCACCCGGCATCGCCCGCGTGACCCCCTCCGGCGACGGCTACGCACTGGAGTACCTCGCGCCACCGATCGGCTGACCGATCCCGCCCTCCCCGCGCAGGCGGGGGCAGCCGTCTGTGGGCACTGTCGACCGGGTTGGAGACCGCCGTCCTCCCCGCAGACGTCAGCCAGGGAGTCAGCGGTGGACGGCAGGGTCGGCAAGGAGCCTCAGGGCAGCGATCGACACCGCGTACGCCCCGGTGAGTACAGCCGGAGCAGGCCGGCCGGGATGCCGGCCGGGATGTGCCGCGCGACGATCTCGGTGCCCTTCTCGACACCGGCCGACAGGGTGAGGAGCAGGCCCGCGGTGTCGGTCTCAGGATGCCCGGGTATGGCCGGCTTTCCCCTGGTAGTCGCCGCGGGCGAGCTCTCTGCCGATCCAGGACTGCGCGCTCGCCGCGATGCCCCATCGCAGGACGCGACCGTCCTCACGGACCGGCTCGCCGGTCGAGGTGTCCTCCACCACCCACAACCCGGGGCTGCGCCCCTCGGGCGGCTGCTGTACCACCCGGTACCGTGCGGCGTGCCTCTGCCGACCGGTCAGGCCGTCGCCGCGGCGGACCCGGATGACGGTCCGACCGGCCCCAAGGACGACCGGGAAGTCGAGCTGGCCGCCGTCGAATGCCGCCTCGACCACCGCCGGATTCGGCGTCTGCCGGCTGGTCTCCAACTTCGACACCTTCGACTGCACCCAGTGCTGACGTCCTGTCTATGGCAGTGGGCCCGCACTTCTTACAGGTCCCCGGCGGTTTTCTCTGCGGTTGCCGGTGGACACGGTGTTCGAGGGGAAGCAGCCCGGCCGCCGGGTGTGGGCGCAGCGGGCCGGGTGGCCGGGGCTGGAGCCCGATCAGCGGGACTTGCCGGCGGCGATCGGCAGCGAGGAGGACCGGGAGCCGGTGGCCGCGAAGGCCGCGGCCGAGGCGAAGCCGACGGTGTCCCGGACAGATCGGTTCGCCCGGGGCCCGGTGGCGCCGGCGCGGTTCGTGGCGCGGGGGCGGCATCCTCGGGTGCCTCGCCCGCACGAGGAGCCGGTGGAGGCCGTGGAGGCCGGCCCCGGGGGTGAGGAGCGGGCGGTGGTGTCGCACTTCGCGCTGGGTGCCTGGCTCGACAACCAGAGGAGCAGGAGGGCGAAGCCGACGGCGGGGCAGCTCGCGCAGCTCGCCGAGCGCGGCGTGGAGTGGGCGTGGAGTGGGCGTAGAACCCCACCGCCGTTCCTGCCGGCGCGAACTCCCCCACTGCGGCTGGCGTCGCGGACGCGATCGACCCGGCGTCCACATCCACCGCACCCCTGGGCCGGCTGCCCCGGGCGGACACCGCCGCCCGCCCGTGTCACGGGCGCAGCGTAGGGCCGTGCCTTCACGGTCTGCGGCCGGCCCCGCGAGCCTCGTCCCGCTGTCCGGGGAGCATCCGTGAACATGTCCGGTCGGCTGCGGTGGGGCGGAACTCACCGGCGGGCGCGGGTGGTTCGGGCGGTGGGTCCGGTTCCGTGGTCGCTGGGGGCCGTGCTCCTCGGTGCTCTCCCGGGCGGCTAAGCCGGCCTGGCGGACCGCGTCGGGTCTGCCGGCTGGTTCTTCCTACGGGCGCGGTGACGGGTGGGGTGAGGGGCAGTCGGTGTCGTGGGCGGGGAGGGCGCCGTCGAGGAGGTAGCGGTCGACGGCGGCGTCCACGCAGGTGTCGCGGGGGGCGAACAGGCCCGCGTAGACGGTGTGGCGGAAGGCCCCGCGCAGGGTCACGAGCCGGGAGCCGGTCAGGGCGCGGTGGGCGGAGAGCTGGCCGGGGTAGGTGGCGGCCGGGTCGCCGTCGGCGCCGACCAGCAGGACCGGGACGGCGTTGCGCACCCGGGTGGGCGGTTCCGCGGGCTCGGCGGGCCAGAAGGTGCAGGGGGTGAGGTTGCGGGTGAGCGGGCCGAACAGCGGCTCGTCGGCGCGGTGGGCCTGGATGTCGCGGTAGTAGGCGAGCGGGTCGCGCGAGGCGGCGCGGTCCGCGCACATGATCGCGGTCTGCGCGGCGGCGTAGCCTCCGGTGTCGGGGGACGCCAGGCCGGTCAGCACCGCCTCCAGCAGCGCGGTCGGCCGGGCCGGGCGGCCCTCGGCGGCGTCGAGCAGGACGCGCGCCAGGGCGGAGAACTCCTCGTAGGCGGCGGCGTCGTCGCCGGCCGACACCGTCCACAGCACCTGCGGCAGCGCCCGGGCGTCGATGCGGTGGGCGCCGACCGCCAGCGGGGCGCGTTCGGCGGCCAGGCGCACCCGCTCGACCGAGGCCAGCACCTCGGCGGTGGTCGCGCCCAGGTGGTGGCGGTCGTCGTGGCCGGCCGTCCAGGCGGCCCAGGCGGTGAGCGCGGCCCCCATCGCGGGCCCCTGGGTGGCGGTCAGGTCGGGACCGAAGCGGTCCGGGTCCATGGCGGCGTCGAACACCGCCCGCCCCACCCGGTCGGGGAACAGTTGGAGGTAGACCTCGCCGAGGTAGCTCCCGTAGGACGAGCCGAGGTAGGCGATCGTCGGCTCGCCGAGGACGGCGCGCACCAGGTCCAGGTCCCGGGCGGTGTTGCGGGTGGAGGCGTGCGGCAGCAGGGCGCGGTACGGGGCGCAGCGGGCCGCGAGGTCCTTGGCGAGTTCGGCGGCCCGGTCGAAGCCGAGGCGGTCGGGGCCGGCCGCGCCGGGGCCGGCCGTCGGCCAGCCGCAGTCGAGGGGGGTGCTGGCGCCGACGAAGCGCGGGTCCATGCCGACGATGTCGTAGCGGGCGCCGAGGGCGGGGGCGGCCTGCCGCAGGGCGAGGGCGAGGCCGCGGACGGGGACGCCGGGGCCGCCGGGGTTGTAGAACAGGGTGCCCAGCCGGTGGGCGGGGTCGGTGGCGGGCAGCCGGGAGAGGGCGATGCTGAGCGTCCGTCCGTCGGGACGGCGGTAGTCGAGGGGGACGGTGACCTCGGTGCAGCGGGCGCCGGCGGCGTCGAGGTCGGCGCCGGCGGTGTCGTCCGGGCCGGTCGCGCAGGGGTGCCAGAGCGGCTGCCGGCCGCGCAGCGCGGCGAGCGGGTCGGCGGTGGCGGCCGGCGGGGCGAGCGGGTCGGCGGTAACGGTGGCGGCCGGCGGGGTGGTGCCGAGTGCCGGTGCGGCCGACGCGGTGAGGAGGGTCATGGCCAGCGCCGCCACAGCGGCGGCCGGCTTGGCGGCGCGGATCACGGTGTCTCCCCTGGGGTGCCTCGGTGGGCCGTCGGGGCGACGGTAGGCGCCCGCGGCGGCCGGGCGCGTCCACCGCCGGTACCGGCCTCCCCCGCCGAAGTGCCCCTGAGGATCTGCTACTTCAGGACCACCCGCGGCCGCGGACACGTTCTGCCGCTGGTTCGTCGAGCCGGCGCTCTACGCGTTCGGGCGCCGCAGGGTCATGACAGCATAGCTCGGCTGTCTCCGTACGGGCACGACCGCGGAGACAGCCGGTGCCCGGCGGGCCTGGTACTGCGCACATCTGCCACTACGCGCCGGCCGGTCACCGGCTTACGCGCCCGGCGGAAGTTGCGATCCGACCCTGGATGAAGTGGACGACGTGGTGAACCAGTGGCTGGAGTCGTCCGGTACCCGGCACGTGTGACCGCGATGCCTCGGGGAGCCACGACCAGGCCTGAGGGCCTCATGACCAGAGGGCCGTGGCGCAACTCCTCGGGCTTACGGGACAACCCTGAGGTTCCCCCGCCACCAGGCCGGATGGCCTTGGGCGGCGCGTCCCTGTCCCGGCTTGAGCAGCGGCGTTCCCGAGGCGATCGGATCGGTACACCACTGGTGTACCGGCGGTGTACGATCGCGGTATGGCTGATGCGACGATCAAGGTCTCCCCTGACACACGCGATCGGCTGGCCGCGCTCGCGGCGGCCCGCGGCACCACGATCGGCGCCCAGGTGGCCCTGCTGGTGGAGCAGCAGCCCACCGCGGAGCAGATCGCCGAGCGCGTCGCCGAGGGCCGCCGGCTGCTGCGGGAGCACTTCGGGATGACCCTCGCCGACACCGAGCTGGACCGGGGACCGGACCTGCTGCAGCGGGTCTACGACATCGCCGCGGCCGACGCGCGCGCCAGGGTCACCCCGAGGCGCAGCGCGTGATCATCCTGGATTCCAGCGCCCTGTCCGCGCTGGCCGACGGTCACCCGCGTCTGCACCGGATCGTGGACGCCGCCCTGCACAGCCCGTTCCAGCACCTGATGGTCCCGGTGCTGTGTCTGGTCGAGGCCGAGGTCAAGGACGGGGGCGCCGCGAACGCGGTCCTGGCGCTGCCCGCGATCGAGTTCGAGCCGCTGGACGCGACGACAGCCGTGCTGGTGGCGACCATGGTCCGCGACGGCTACGGGGGCCCGGACCTGGCCCACGCCATCGCCACGAGCCTGCCCACCCCGGCGCGCCCGCTGCAGCACCTGATCCTGACGGCCCGTCCGGAGCTGTACCCGCCCGGGATCGCCACCGTCGACATCGACGACCCCCGCCTGGAGCCGTAGGTGACGGGAGCGTTGGGGGACGGGCTCGACGTGGGCGAGGGCGCGCGCGTCCTCGCCCGGGAGATCCTGCCCGCCGCGCTGCGCGGGGCCGTGCCGCAGGAGCGGCCGCTCGTCCTGCCCTTCCGCAGGGGTGGGCCGACTCACCCCGCCGACGCGGCCGCCGCGGAGGCAGCGGCCTCGGGCGGCCGCGCCGACGGGGTGCGCCGGTGGGGGGAACCCACCCGTGCGGACCCGACCGCGCCCGCCTGACCGGCCTCGGATGTCGGCACCGCGTGCGCCCGGTGTCGGTCACCGTCCCCGTGGCGACTCGTGGCGCCACGAGGACGGGAACGACGCCGGCACGAGACCGCGGCCTGCGGGGAATCGCGTGACCGTCGGCCCCGGGGTCAGCAGAGGTGCCAGGGGCCCCAGCCGTCGCTCATGGTGCGGCACCAGAACTGGTAGTCGCCGCTCCAGGCGCCGACGCTGGACGGATTCGGCCAGGCCACTCCGTACTTCAGGTCGAACCCGGCGCCGCCCAGGCTTGCCCAGGGGGCCCAGGAGCTGCCGGCCGTGGTCTGGGCCGAGGTCCAGACGGCGTGGTCGGTGCCCAGCCCGGTGACCTCCTTCCGGCCGTCCGCCCACGTCACGACCGTGGTCTGGCTCCCGCACAGGAGCACCCGGGAGGGAGCGCCGTAGGGGAACGTCGCCGTGCAGCCGCTCACCCCGTCGTAGTAGCCCGGAGCGGCCCCCACCTCGATGTCCACGTAGTGGTTGGCCGTGGCGCTCGCGGGAGCGGCGAGGCCGAACATTCCGCCGACGGCGGCGAAAAGGAGCGCGATCAGACGTACCTTCGTCTTCAAGGTCCCACCCGTCCATTCACCCCGGGGAATCTCCTCCGGGAAGTCCGGATTCTGTCAGAGCTCCTTCGCTCCCCCGTACCCCGAGAGAGGTAATTGTGCAGGCCCCTCTCGGTGAATTTCGGACAGCGCCGAAACTTCGGAATCGGTTCGAAACCCTGACAGATCGGCACGGCGTCGAGAGGGGGGCGGCGCCGTGTCCGTCCGTTCTGCCGGGCATGGGGTCCGATGAGGGGATCCGTTGACCGGTCGGGCCGCCGGCGGCGGCCGTCCGGGGGTGCCGGACGGCCGCGGGCGGGGCCGGGGCGGCCGTCGCTACACGAGGCTCAGTGGTGCGGGCAGCGGGAAGACCAGCTTGCCGCCGCGGGAGAGGAACCGGGCCTCGCGCTCGATGAATCCCTCCCGGTAGACCCAGGGGAGCACCAGGAGCTGGTCGGGCCGCCGGGCGAGGGCGTCCTGTTCGGAGACGATGGGGATGCGGGTGCCCGGGGTGAAGCGGCCGTCCTTCTCCGGGCTGACCTCCCCGATGCACGGCAGGCTGTCCTCTCCGATGCCGCAGTACTGGAGGATCACGTTTCCCTTGGTGGACGCGCCGTAGCCCAGGGTCAGCTTGCCGTCCTTGCGCGAGGTGTCGAGGAAGTCGCGCAGGTGGTCGCGGTGTTCGCGGACGCGTTCGCCGAACGACTCGAAGGGCGCCATGGTGTCGAGCGCCAGTGCGGCCTCCCGGGCGCGCAGGCGGTTCAGCGCCGCCTCGTCGCGCCGGTGCCCGGAGCCCTGCCTGGCGAGGGTGACGCAGAGGCTGCCGCCGTACACCTCGGTGATCTCCGCCCGCACGACTTCGAGGCCGACGCGCTCGGCCATCCACTCGATCTGGCTGAGTGCGTAGTACTCCAGGTGCTCGTGGCAGATCACGTCGTAGGCGGTCGCTTCGAGCATGGCCGGGAGGTAGCTCATCTCCAGCATCCACAGGCCGTCGTCGGCGAGTGTCGCCTTCACGTCCCGCATGAACCCCAGCGGGTCGGGCAGGTCGTAGAACATGGCGATGGAGGTGATGACCTTGGCCCGGCGGGAGCCGTAGTGCGCGGCGAAGACCTCCCGGGAGAAGAAGTCCGAGACCAGGTCGATGTGGTCGGGGTAGAACTCGCGCCACTTCTCGCCGGTCGGATCGACGCCGACGAGGGTGCGGCCGTCCGCCGGGTACTCGGCCAGCAGGGTCCCGTCGTTGCTTCCGATGTCCAGGACCAGGTCGTCGGGTCCGATGTCGACGAGCTTGGTGAGCTCGTCGACCTTGCCGCGGAGATGGTTGATCATGAATGGGCGGATGCTCGACCGGTAGCCGTACTGGTCGCCGTACATCAGGCCGAGGTCGGCGGTGTTCCGGAGCTGGACGAGGCCGCATCCCTCCGGCGAGCACTTGACCAGGTCGAGCGGGGCGGTCGGCACGACTTCCGCGCGACTGCGGGGGAAGACGCCGGTCAGTGCCTGTTCTCCCAGATCCAGCACCTGAAGCAGTGTCCGATTGCCGCACACGCGGCACTCCGCGATGTTCATGACTACTTACCTCTCTTGCCTTCTTCGTGGGCTCGTCCTGGCCGTTCACAGGATCGGGCGACCCAGCGGTGTCGGGTGGGGCGGGTCTTGCCAGCGCGTTCGAGGAGCACGGGCCGGGAATTCACTGCGGATACCCCTTCGCGAACGACCATATTTCGCGGATCACATAGTCGATCATTTCCTCGGTCACACCGGGGTAAATGCCGATCCACAAGGTGTCGTTGGCGACCTTGTCACTGTTGGACAGGCTGCCGGATATCCGGTACTCGACGCGTTCGTAGGCGGGCTGGCGGGTGAGGTTTCCGCCGAACAGCAGCCGGGTGCTGATGCGTTTCGACTCCAGGTGGAACTGCAGGTCCCGGCGGGAGTACGGCGCCGAGTCCTGCACCGTCAGCGCGAACCCGAACCAGCTCGGATCACTGTTCGGGGCGGGTTCGGGCAGGACGAGGCCCGGCACGCCCTGCAGCCCCGACCTCATCCGGAGCCAGTTCGCGCGCCGGCTGTCGCAGAACTCCGACAGCCGCTCCAGCTGGGACAGCCCCAGGGCCGCCTGCAGATCGGTCGCCTTCAGGTTGTACCCCACGTGGGAGAACACGTACTTGTGGTCGTAGCCGGCGGGGAGCGTGCCGAACTGCCAGCCGAAGCGCTTGTTGCACCGGTCGTCCTCCCCCGGTTCGCACCAGCAGTCCCGCCCCCAGTCCCGGTAGGACTCGACGAGGCGCGCGAGTTCCATGCTGCCGGTCAGGACGCAGCCGCCCTCGCCCATCGTGAGGTGGTGGGCCGGGTAGAAGCTGACGGTGCTGAGGTGCCCGAAGGTTCCCGTCTTCTTGCCGCGGTAGACGGAGCCGACGGCGTCGCAGTTGTCCTCCACGAACCACAGCCCGTGCCGGTCGGCCAGCTCCCGGATCTCGGCGGCCTCGAAGGGGTTGCCCAGCGCGTGCGCGATCATGACGGCCTTCGTCCTGGGGCCGATCGCCGCCTCCACCAGCTGCGCGGTGGTGTTGTAGGTGTTCAGGTCGATGTCGACGAAGACCGGCACCAGTCCGTTCTGGATGATCGGGTTGACGGTGGTCGGGAACCCCGCCGCCACCGTGATCACCTCGTCGCCGCGGCGCAGCGCGCGGTCGCCCAGTTCCGGTGCGGTCAGGACCGACAGCGCCAGCAGGTTGGCCGAGGAGCCGGAGTTGGTCAGGTGGGCCTTGCGCAGTCCGAAGTAGCCGGCCAGGGCCCGTTCGAAGCGGATCGCGTAGCTGCCGGAGGCGATCCGCAGGTCGAGTGCCGCTTCGACCAGTGCCATCCGGTCCGCCGCCGTCAGTACGGCGCCCGAGGCCAGCACCCGGTTCTCGCCGGGTACCCAGGTGGATGCCCGGGCCTCGGCCGCGTCGTGGTAGTCGTTGACCAGTGCGAGGATCTCGTCCTTGAGGTTGTCGTTCATCGGGTACCTTCCGCGGGGCGGCCAGCAAGGGGTTGGGTCTGGCGCTCTCCGGCGGTCTGCCAGATCCAGCGCAGGGTCTCCGGTAGCGTCCGGGCGGCCGACCAGTCCAGGTGGCGCCGGGCCAGGGTCGGGTCGGCGATCTGCCAGCGTGCGGCCTGGGAGCGTCCGCCGCCCTCGGGTGGTGGGATCAGGTCGATCGTGAACTCCACTCCGCTGGCCGAGGCGAGGCCGTGGACCAGGTCGTAGGCGCTGCCGGGGCGTCCGGTGCCGAGGTTGAGGACCGGTACGCCCGTGAGCCGCCGTGACACGGTCGCGCGCAGGACCGCTTCCGCCAGGTCGCGGGCGTCGGCGTAGTCGCGGTGCTGTCCGAGGTCGAACAGGGTGAGGCGCGCGGGGTGTCCCTCGCGCCGTGCCCGGTCGAGCGTCCGGACGGTCCTGCCGAGCAGGCTGGCGGGCGACATGTTCGATCCGATGGCGTTGAAGACGCGCAGGACGACGACGTCCAGTGAGGCCTGTCGGGCGATCTCGAAGATCCTCCGGGTGCCGCGCAGCTTGGTCCGCCCGTACTCCGAGCGCGGTGCCTCGGGGCAGCTCTCGTCGGTGGCGCGGGGGTGGGGCAGCGGCCCGTACTCCAGTGAGGAGCCGAGGTGCACCAGCCGGGCGGTGCTGGCGAGGTCGGCCATCGCCAGCGCGAGTTGCTCCGGGAGGTCGGCGTTGGCCGCCCGGAGCAGGGT
The DNA here is from genome assembly GCF_056437345.1 of Kitasatospora sp. NPDC042419. Taxonomy (NCBI): domain Bacteria; kingdom Bacillati; phylum Actinomycetota; class Actinomycetes; order Kitasatosporales; family Streptomycetaceae; genus Kitasatospora; species Kitasatospora sp. NPDC042419. The sequence goes on along the minus strand of NZ_JBWKAW010000031.1, from coordinate 69,551 downwards.
GGCGTCGTCGCGCCAGATCTCGCCGGCGGTGTTGACGACGGCGTCGGGGGTGTACCGGTCGATCATCGAGGCGAACCGGGCCCGCAGCGGAGCGCTGTCGTCGAGTTCGGCGACCTCGCAGCCCGCCGGTGCGGCGGCCGGCCGCCTGGTCACCACGGTGACGTCCGTGCCCGCCGTGGACAGCCTGTCGAAGACGTGCCGACCGAGGAATCCGGTGCCACCGATCAGAAGAACCTTGGTGGGCAGGGTCCCGGCGGGGGACTCCGAGGTCATCGCCTTCTCCATCCTCTTCGACTTGACGTGGCGCCCGCTGCGGACGGCCGGCGCGGACGGGGTGCTCCCGCCGGCGGGTCCGGTCGTGGTGCCGGCCGTTCTAGGGGACCTCGATCCGTACGGCGACGCGTTCCACGTCGGCGGTGATCCGGGCCTGGTGCCGGCTCGCCCGCGCGTGGTCGGGCGTGGTCGATCCCGTCAGCACCGCGTTCGCGAAGTACCGCACGACGTTGCCGAACTGGTCGTCCGCCGGGAGCGTGATCTCCTCGCGGTGGTCCTGGCGCTCGATGCGCAGCACCGGTTGCGACGACGGCGGTGGTGTGAACGCCCGGTCGAGCAGCAGCAGGCCGCTGCCGCCGGCGAACGCGCAGCCGGTTCGGTAGGAGTGCTCCATGCCGAAGGCCAGGTCGGCCGTCACTCCCCCGGGTGTGCGGGCGAGGACGCGTCCGGAGACCACGGCGCCGGTGCGGGCACGGACCCGCAGTACGGCGTGGAGCACTTCGAGAGCGGGGCCAAGGTAGTACAGCGCGGCGCGGATCGGGTAGATGCCCATGTCCAGCAGGGCGCCGCCGCCGATGTCCGGGCGGTAGCGCATGTTCTCGTCGGGCAGCGGCGGAATGGTGAACACGCTGGTGAAGTCCCGCAGTTCGCCGACGGCTCCGTCGGCGAGCAGGGTCCGGACCCGGGTGTGCTGCGAGTGGTGCGGGAAGGCGACGTTCTCCAGGAGCACCAGGCCGCGTGATTCGGCGAGCGCCAGCAGTTCGTCCGTGCTCTTCGCGTCCCCCGTCAGCGGTTTCTCGGCGAGCACGTGCTTGCCCGCCCGCAGCGCCTCGGCGACCCAGTGCGCGTGCAGCATCGCCGGCAGCGGTACGTAGAGGGCGTCGATGTCACGGGCGGCGAGAAGCTCTTCGTAGCCCAGTACCCGGGGGGCGCCGAAGGCCGCCGCGAAGCGCCTGCCCTTCGCCTCGTCGCGGCTCGCGACGGCGGCGACCTCGATGTCGGGGCAGGCGGCCATCGCCGGCAGGGTGCGGCGCCAGGCGATGTCCGCGCAGCCGAGGACGCCGACGCGCAAGGGACCTTGTTCTGCGGCCATGGGAGTCCTCGTCAGGAGGGGGTGGTCGGTGCGGGCGTCGCCGGCCCGTGGGCGGAGCGCCGCCGCAGGATGGAGTCCGCGATCTCGCCGCCGCGCACGGCGATGTTCGACAGGAGGGAGGAGGTGAGTCCGTGGGTGTGTTCGGTGCCGCCCTGGAGGTAGATGCCGCAGGACACATCGGGTGTGGTCACGAGCCGGTAGTCGCGGTCGACCCGGTACCTTCCCGAGCCGTCGCGCAGGCAGTGGCCGTCGAGTTCGCCGAGTACGCCGCTCGGGTCCATGGCGTCGTAGCCGGTGGCGAAGACGAGCGCGTCCACGTCGAGGTCCCGGGAGGCGCCGTCGAGCAGCGACTCCATGGAGAGGCGCGACTCGTTCCCCATCCGCTTGACGTTCGTGACCCGGGCCATGTTGAGGAGGTGCAGGCGCTTGGTCCCGCGCAGTTCCTCCATGTACAGGCGCTGGTACAGGTCGCGGATGACTTCGTCGTCGGCGACCGAGTAGTTCGTGTTCCTGTGGTAGCGCCAGAAGGCTTCCCGGGCGCGTTCCGTACCGAAGTAGTAGTCGTCGACCGCCGCGGCGTCGAACACCCGGTTGGCGAACGGGGTGTCGTCCGCGATCGAGTACCCGTAGGACGGGATGACCGCGTAGACCTGTGCGTGCGGAAGGCTGTCGTACAGGAACCTGGCGATCTCGGCCCCGCTCTGGCCGGCCCCCACGACCGCCACCTTCCTGAGGGTGTCGGGGCGGGCGCGCCTGAACCTCTCCAGGAATTCGGAGCTGTGCCAGACCCGTTCGTCGGATGCCACGCCGTCCGGCACCTGGGGGACGAGGCCGGTGGAGATCACGACGTTGCGGGCGGCGACGGTCCTGGTGGCGCCCGTGCCGCGGTCGCGCACGTCGACCTGCAGGTACTGGGCGGTCGTGTCGGCGCTCTGCGGGGGCAGTCGGATTCCCGCGACCTCCGTTCCGTAGGAGACCGGGCCGGCGAGCCGTGCCTGCGCCCAGTCCAGGTACTGGTGGAACTCCTCGCGGGTCGGGAAGAACGTCTGGGTGTTGATGAACGGTTCGAGCCGGCCGGAGGCGTGCAGGAAGGAGATGAATCCGAACCGCGACACCGGGTTGCGGAGGGTGGCCAGGTCCTTCAGGAACGACACCTGCATCGTCGCCGACGGCAGCAGCATGTTGCGATGCCAGCCGAACGAGGACTGCCGTTCGAAGAACGCGGCGGCGACCGGTCCCGCGGGGGAGGCCGCCCCGTTCTCTTCCAGAGCGATGGCGAACGCCAGGTTGGACGGCCCGAATCCGACGCCCACGACGTCGTATGTATCAGCTGCGTTGACACCCATGGAAACACTTCTTCCGCTAGCGTGGCTGCGACGTGACTGCCCGGATCCGTGTGCGATCCGGGAGCGGCTCCACCGCCCTCCGTGAACTTTTCGGCAAAGCCTCCGGCACCCACCCGGTCACCCGCAATCAAGCTTCCGGGAAATCACATTGCGGCGGGCCGTTCCACGGAGGTCTTTCGTGTTTGACTTCGGCCCTGCATGCTTGCGTAATCACGTTGCATTGAAGACCTGCGGTGCGTCAAGGTTGATAGCGTTGAGGGCTCCCGCAAGAGGCCCTGTCGGTCCGTCGGCTGTCCTGCCGACGGGACAGGAATCCGGCCATTCCGATGCCATGGCTGCTCGACTTCGAGGGGTGACAAATCCGCATGTTCGTTCCCCGCCACTACCGCGAACCCGAGGGTTCCTGGATGAGCGATCTGATCCGCGGCAATCCGTTGGCACTGGCGGTGACCAACGGCGGCGACGACGGCCCGTTCGCCACCCATCTCCCGGTCATCCCGGACCACGGTACGGTGATCGACTGGTCGCAGGACCCGAACGGCACCGTCCTGCTCGGGCACTTGAACCGGGCCAATCCCCACTGGCGTGCGCTGCGGACCGGCGACGCCGTCCTCCTGGTGTTCACCGGCCCGCACGGGTACGTGTCGCCCGCGGTGTACGACGTGACGCCGGCCGCACCGACCTGGAACTTCACCTCGGTGCACGTGCACGGTGTGATAGAGAAGGTCGACTCGATCGAGGAGACGCTCGAAGTCGTGCGGGCCACGGCACAGACCTTCGAGAGCAGTTTCGGTTCCGGGTGGGACCAGTCGGAATCGATCGACTATTTCCGCAGTATCGTTTCCGGTGTCGGGGCATTCCGCGTCACCGTGACAGGCGCCGAGGGCATGTTCAAGCTCAGTCAGGAGCAGCCCCCCGAGGTCCGCGAACGGGTGGAGCGGTCATTCGGTGAACGCGCCTGCGGCCGGCACCGGGAAACCGCGGAGCTCATGGGCCGGCTTCCCCGGAACGGCCAGACGAATAGGGCAGGTGGAGGAGCGGCATGACGCGTCCCACAGACCATGGTCCGCGGATATCGACGAGGGTCGCGGCGCTGCAGGGCAACAGCCTGGGCGAGATATTCCTCATGGCGCGCGAACGCCGGGGAATCGACATGGCGCTCGGCACTCCCGGATTCCCCGACACCGCCGTCGACATCATCGGGGCGGCCAACGACGCGATTCGCGCGGGGAAGAACCAGTACGTCTTCCCCCCGGGTGATCTGCGGCTGCGGGAGCACATCGCCGCCACCCTGCCGGTGGCGACCGACCCGCAGACGGAGCTGACCGTCACCGTCGGGGGCACCGAGGCCCTCTTCCTGGCCCTGCACGCGCTCGTCGATCCCGGCGACGAGGTCGTCCTGCTCGATCCCGGCTACGAGCAGTTCAGGTCGACGGTCGCCTTCGCGGGCGGCGTGCCCCGGCACGTCCCGCTGCACGCGCCCGACTGGCGGTTCGACCCCGACGAACTGGCCGCCGCCTTCAACTCCCGTACCCGCGTGGTCCTCCTGAACTCGCCCGGCAACCCGACGGGCCGTGTGCTGACCCGTCAGGAGCTGGACCTGATCGCCGGGCTGGCCGAGCGGTGGGACGCGACCGTCATCTGTGACGAGGTGTACAGCAGCTTCGTCTTCGACGGCCGGGAGCAGACCTCGATCGCCGAGGTGCCCGGCCTCGCGGAGCGCAGCGTGCTGGTCGGCTCGCTCTCCAAGAGCCATGCGATCAGCGGGTGGCGGCTCGGTTTCCTGCGGGCGGACGCGGCGCGCACCACGGCGATGCGGCGGGTGCAGGAACTCACCACCAACGGCGCCCCGGGTCCGCTGCAGCTGGCCGTGGGCCACGCGGCCGGCTCGGCGGACCTGGTGGTGGCGTCCGAGGAGATGAGCCGCCGGCGCGACCTCGCCCTGGAGATCTTCACGGGGATGGGCATGAAGATCGCTCCTCCGGAAGGGGGGTGCTTCCTGCTGGCGGACATCGGCCCGCTGACCGGGGGGCGTCTGGACGGCCGTGCCTTCACCCTCGAACTCCTCGACGCGACCGGGGTCGTGGTCGTGCCCGCGGCCCCCTCCTTCGCCGATCCCGTCCGCGGTGCGCAGTACGTGCGCATCGCGTTCAACCGGCAGTTCGAGCTGCTGCACGAGGTGGAGCGCCGAGTCCGCGGCTTCCGGCCCTCCGACCAGTGACGAGGTGTTCCCGATGATCGAATCCACGATCGACCAGTTGGGCCCGCTTCCCGACATCCTGCGCCCCGGTCCCGAGGACGTCGTGCGCGTGGTCGCCGGCACGGGCCACCCGTTCTGGCTCGTACGCGGCTACACGCTGGGGCGCTCGGTCCTCGCGGACAAGCGGTTCAGCCGGGCCGCCGCGCTGCGGCCCGGCGCCCCGGCGTTCAACGACGCCCAGCCGGCGGCGGATTCCATGATGAGCATGGACGGCAACCGGCACGCCCGGCTGCGGCGCCTGGTCAGCGGCGCGTTCTCCACCGGCCGGATGGCCAGGATGAGCGCCTTCGTGACGGACCTGACCGACCGTCGGCTGGACGCGATCGCGGAGATCGGCAACGGCGCCGACCTGATCGAGCACCTCGCCCGGCCGCTGCCGCTGTCCGTGCTGACCACCATGCTCGGCATTCCCGAGGAGGACACCGCCCGCTTCGGCGGGTGGGTGGACGTGCTCTTCGACCTGGAGGTCACCAGCCCGCGCGAGAAGGCCCGGCGCCGTATCCAACTCATCGAGTACATCACGGAGTTGCTGGACCGCAAGCGCCGCGATCCCCGCGACGACCTGCTCAGCGACCTGACCGTCGCGCAGGACGAGGGCGAGCTGTCCACGAACGAACTGCTCACCCTGGGGCTCACCCTGCTGATGGCGGGCTACGAGACCACCACCGGCCAGATCGGCCTCTCGCTGCTGGCGCTGCTGACCGACCGCGCCGCCTACGAGGAGCTCCTCGCGCACCCCGAGTACGCCGGGAACGCGACGGAGGAGCTGATCCGGCTGACCCCCGCCACCCCGCTGACCTTCGTGCGCATCGCCACCGAACCGGTGCGGCTGGGCGACGTCACCGTGCAGAAGGGCGAGGGCGTCGTGGTGGCCCTGCTCCACGGCAACCGCGACGCCGGGGTGTTCGCCGAGCCGGCGGCCATGAACCTCGACTCCGGGCGCGACTCCCCGCCGCTCACCTTCGGGCACGGCGTGCACCGCTGCCTGGGCGCACCGCTGGCGAGGCTCCAGCTGCGCATCGTCCTCGAACGGCTCCCGCGGCGCTTCCCGGCGCTGCGGCTGGCCGACGTTGCGGAACCGGTGGTCTGGAAGGACGGCCTGGGCATTCGCGGCCTGTCCCGGTTGCTGGTCGACTCCGAATGAGGGAAGGCATGTCAGTCACGGACACCCACGGGGTCCCCGGAGCGGACCCGACGAGCGACGGGCGGCGCGAACCGATCGCGATCGTCGGGATGGCCTGCCGCTTCCCCGGAGGCGTGACCTCTCCTGACGGCCTGTGGCAGCTGGTCGCCGACGGTGTGGACGCCATCGGCCCGTTCCCGCGCGACCGCGGCTGGGATCTCGACCGCCTCTTCCACCCCGACCCCGACCACCCCGGCACCTCCAGCACGCGCGAGGGCGGATTCCTCTACGACGCGGCCGAGTTCGACCCCTCGCTGTTCGGGATCAGCCCCCGCGAGGCCGTCCGGATGGACCCCCAGCAGCGGCTGGTCCTGGAAACCTGCTGGGAGGCCGTCGAGCACGCCGGCATCGACCCCACCGCGCTGCGCGACACCCGCACGGGCACCTACTGCGGCCTCATGTACGCCGAGTACGGGACCCACCGGAAGGAAGCGTTCGCCATCACCGGCAGGCTGCCGAGCGTGCTGTCCGGCCGGGTGGCCCACGCGCTGGGCCTCGTGGGTCCCGCGATGACCGTGGACACGGCCTGCTCCTCCTCGCTGGTGGCCGTCCACCTGGCCGCCCGGGCGCTGCGCGACGGCGAGTGCGACCTGGCCCTGGCGGGGGGCGCCACGGTCATGGTCAACGCGGCGCCGTTCGTGGAGTTCAGCCGTCAGCACGGCCTGGCGCCCGACGGCCGCTGCAAGGCGTTCGCCGCCACCGCCGACGGCACCGCCTGGTCCGAAGGCGTCGGCATGCTCCTGCTGGAACGCCTCACCGACGCCCACCGCCACGGCCACCACGTCCTCGCCGTCATCCGCGGCTCCGCCCTCAACCACGACGGCGCCGCCAGCGGCCTCACCGCCCCCAACGGCCCCTCCCAACAAGCCGTCATCCGCGCCGCACTCGCCGACGCCCACCTCACCCCCGACACCATCGACGCCATCGAAGCCCACGGCACCGGCACCGCCCTCGGCGACCCCATCGAAGCCCACGCCCTCCTCGCCACCTACGGCACCCACCGCAACCCCCGACACCCCCTCCACCTCGGCACCCTCAAATCCAACATCGGCCACACCCAAGCAGCAGCCGGCGTCGCCGGCATCATCAAAATGACCATGGCCATCCACCACGGCCAACTCCCCAAAACCCTCCACACCGACCAACCCTCACCCCGCATCGACTGGACCCGAGGACACCTCAAACTCCTCACCCACACCCAACCCTGGCCCCACCACGACCACCCCCGCCGAGCCGCCGTCTCCTCCTTCGGCCTCAGCGGCACCAACGCCCACCTCATCCTCGAACAACCACCCCAACCCCCCACCCCCAACACCACCACCGACGAGGGCAGGGACGACGACGGCAAGGACGGGTCCTTTCCGTGGCTGCTGTCCGGGCAGACCGAAGGGGCGCTGCGTGCCCGGGCCGCGCAACTGCACAACCACCTCACCGCCCGCCCGGACCTGAGCGTCGCCGACGTCGGCCACTCCCTGGCCACCACCCGCACCACCACCCACACCCACCGCGCCGCCGTCCTCGCCACCGGGCGCACCGAGGCCCTGCGCGGCCTCGAAGCCCTGGCCCAGGGGCACGCCGCGCCCCAGGTCCTCACCCGCACGGCCGCCGCGGCCCCCGGCGCGACCGCGTTCCTCTTCCCCGGCCAGGGCAGCCAGTACCCCGGTTGCGGCCGCGACCTCCACGACCGCTTCCCCGCCTTCGCCCGCGCCTTCGACGAGGCCTGCGCCCATCTCGACGCGCACCTCGAACACGCCCTCAAGGACGTCCTGTTCGCCGCGCCCGGCACCCCCGAATCCGCGCTGCTCGACCGGACCGCCTACACCCAGCCCGCCCTCTTCGCCCTCGAAGTCGCGCTCTTCCGGCTCCTCGAACACCACGGCGCCGCCCCCGACCTGCTGCTCGGCCACTCCGTCGGCGAGCTGGCGGCCGCCCACGTGGCGGGTGTCCTCGACCTGGCGGACGCCTGCACCCTCGTCGCCCACCGGGGCCGCCTGATGCAGTCCGCTCCGGCGGGCGGGCGCATGGTGGCCGTCGAGGCGAGCGAGGAGGAGATGCTCCAGGCCTTGGCCCCCTACGGCGGCCGGCTGGACCTCGCGGCCGTCAACGGGCCGCGGGACGTGGTCGTCACGGGCGACGCCGACGCCGCCGCCGAGCTCGCGCAGGCGTGGCGCGCCAGGGGCCGCAGGACCACCGGGCTGAAGGTCAGCCACGCCTTCCACTCCCCCCACATGGACGCTCTGCTGGAGGACTTCCGGGACGTCGCCGCCCGGGTGGCCTTCCACGAGCCCCGCATACCGGTCGTCTCCGATCTCACCGGCCGCCTCGCCACCGGGGCGACGCTGACGGACCCGGACTACTGGGCGCGCCAACTGCGCGGCACCGTCCGCTTCCACGACGGCGTGCGCTTCCTCGAATCCCGCGGCGTCACCGAGTACGTCGAACTGGGCCACGGGGTGCTGTCCGTCCTGGCGCGCCGCGGCCAGGACCCCGACTCCCCGGGCGTCGTGACCCCCGTGCTGCGCCGCGGCCAGGACCCCGCCGCCACCGTCGCCACCGCCCTCGCCCGGCTCGCCCTGAACGGCGCCCGCCTGGTCCCGGGCGAGTCCTTCCCCGGCGGGCGCCGGATCGCGCTGCCCACCTACCCCTTCCAGCGCCGGCACTACTGGCTGGACGCCCCGGCCGCGGGCGACGGCGCCGCCCGCTCCCACCCGGTACTCGACGAGGCCCTGGAGCCCGCCGACGGCAGCGGGCTGGTGTTCACGGGCCGTCTCGACGCCGAGGACACGCCGTGGCTGGCCGACCACACCGTCGCCGGGACCCCGGTGCTGCCCGCCGCGGGCATCGCGGAGCTCGCCCTGAGCGCCGCCCGCCGCGCCGGTGCGCGGCAGGTGGCCGAACTCACCCTGGAACAGGTCCTGCCGGTCGCCCGGCCCACCGACATCCAGCTGATCGTCGGCGCCCCCGACGAGGACGGCGTCCGTTCGCTCACGCTCTACTCCCGCCCGGCGCAGGCCCACGACGCCGCGTGGACGCGGCACGCCACCGGAACGCTGTCGGCCGCGGAAGCGGCGGACGTGCCCGAACTCCCCTCGTGGCCGCCGCCCGGGGCCTCACCGGTGGCGGTCGACGACCTGTACCCGCGGCTCGCGGAGCGCGGCTACGCCTACGGCTACACCTTCCGGGGGCTGCGCGAGCTGTGGCGCGACGGCGGCGATCTCTACGCGGTGGTGGCGCCGCGTGCGAAGGCGAGCCGTGACGGCTTCCGGCTGCATCCCGCCGCCCTGGACGCGGCCCTGCACGCGCTGGCCGCCGCCGACGGGGGCGAGTCCCGGCTCCTGGTGCCCTTCGCGTGGCGCGGCCTGACCCTGCACGGGCCCGGCGACGGCCCGCTCCGGGTCCGGCTGCGGCGCGGCGCGGACGACTCCTGCTCCCTGTTCGTCGCCGACGACACGGGCGCGCCGGTCCTCAGCGCGGAACGGCTCGTCCTGCGCGAGCTCAAGCCACCCGCCCGTTCCTCGGCGGACGGCGCCGCGCTGCTCGCCCTGGACTGGACCGATCCCGCTCCCGGCACACCGCCGCTGAGCGGCTCGTCCTGGGCCGCGGTGGGCCCGGGCGCCGAGGCGCTGGCCGACCTCGTGCGGGCGGACGCAGCACCGCCGCGCGTGCACGCCGGCCTGGACGGCCTGCTCCGCTCCGCCGGCGAGGGCGCCGCGCTCCCCGAGGTCGTCCTCGCGTTCGTCACGCCTCCCCCGCCCGGCGGCCCCGAGCCGGCCGGGACCGCCGGGGCCGGCGCCCACGAGGTCCTCGGCCTCCTGCGGCAGTGGCTCTCCGACAGCCGGGCGGCCACCGGCAGGCTCGCCCTGGTGACCCGGGACGCGGTGTCCGTCCCCGGCGACACCCGCTGCGACCCGGCGCACGCCGCGGTGTGGGGCCTGGTGCGCGCCGCGCAGTCGGAACACCCCGGGCGGTTCACCCTGATCGACAGCGACGGCGCCCCGCAGTCCGTGCGCGCCCTGCTCACCGCCGCCGCCTCGCGGGAACCCCAACTCGCCGTCCGGGGCGGCCGCGTCCTCTCACCGCGCCTGCTCCCGCACCGGCCCTCCCCCTCCGGGCGCGCCCCGTTCGACCGGCACAGCCGCGTCCTGGTCACCGGCGGCCTGGGCGCCCTGGGGCGCCTCGTCGCCCGTCACCTGGTGGACCGCCACGGCGTGCGGCAGCTGGTGCTCCTCGGGCGGCGCGGCCCGCACACACCCGGCGCGGCGCAGTTCGCCGCCGACCTGGAGAGCGCCGGCGCGCGGGTGACGGTCGCGGCGGCCGACGCCGGGGACCGCGCCGCCCTGGCCGCCGTCCTGGACGGCCTCGACCGGCCCCCCACCGCGGTGGTGCACGCGGCCGGCGTCCTCGACGACACGCTCGTGCAGCGGCTGACCCCCGAGCGCCTGGACGCCGTCCTGCGGCCGAAGGCCACCGCGGCCCTCCACCTCCACGACCTGACCCGGCATCTGGACCTGTCCGCGTTCGTCCTGTTCTCCTCCTTCTCCGGCACCCTCGGACTGCCGGGCCAGGGCAACTACGCGGCGGCCAACGCCTACCTCGACGCGCTGGCGCTCAAGCGCCGTGCCGAAGGGCTGCCGGCCACGTCACTGGCCTGGGGACTGTGGGCCACCGGGGACGGCCTCGGCAGCGACCTGGGCACGACGGAGCTGCGGCGCCTGGCCCGCCACGGAGCCGCGGCGCTGTCGGAGGAGGACGGCCTGGCCCTGTTCGACGCCGCCGTCGCGGACACCGCGCCCGTCCTGCTGCCCGCCCGGCTCGACACGCGGGAACTGACGGCGCAGTCGGCCCCGCCGCTCCTGCGCGCGCTCGTTCCCGCCGACGCGCGCTCCCACCGCCCGCTGCCCGCCCCGCCGGTCCCGGGCGCGGCCGCCGCGCTGCGCCGCCGACTGGCCGACGCCCCCCGTACGGCGCGCCACCACCTCCTCCTGGAGGCGGTGCGCGCCGAGGTGGCCGCCGTCCTGGAGCTCTCCGGCCCCGATCAGGTGCCGGCCGGCGCACGCTTCCAGGACCTGGGCGTCGATTCCCTGACCGCGCTCGAACTGCAGCAGCGGATCACCTCGGTGACGGGTGTCCGACTGGCCTCGACGGCGGTCTTCGACCACCGCAGCCCCGCCGCCCTCGCGGATCGCCTGGCCGCGGAACTCGCCGCCGGGAACGGCGAGGATCAGGGCCCGGCGGAGCCCGGCCCCGAACCGCCGTCCGAGGACGCCTCGCTGGACACGATGAGCGCCGAGGAGCTGGTCCGCCTGGCCCTGGGGGCGGACCGCAGTGAACGCACCCCGACGAGGATCGACGGAGAGTCCCGATGACGGCATCGCACGACGAACTGGTCGACGCACTGCGGGCGGCCCTGAAGGACAATCAGCAGCTGCGTGCCGCGGCCGCGAAGGCCCAGCAGGACGGCGGCCCGATCGCCATCGTCGGGATGGCCTGCCGCTACCCCGGCGGGGTCGCGTCCCCGCAGGACCTGTGGCGGCTGGTGACGGACGAGCGCGACGTGATCGGGCCGTTCCCCGAGGACCGCGGCTGGGACCTGTCCTCGCTGTACGACCCGGACGCGGAGCGGCCAGGGACGTCGTACGTCAGGGAGGGCGGTTTCCTCGACGACGCCACGGGCTTCGACGCCGAGTTCTTCCGGATCTCACCGCGCGAGGCGCATGCGATGGACCCGCAGCACCGGCTGCTGCTGGAGACCGCGTGGGAGGCGTTCGAGAACGCGGGCATCGTCCCGGCGGCGCTGCACGGCAGCCGCACGGGCGTGTTCGTCGGCACCATGTACGACGACTACGGCTACCGGGTCCTGCCGTCGCCGGCCGAGTACGAGGGCTTCATGGCCCTGGGCAGCGCGAGCGGCTTCGCCTCCGGGCGCATCTCCCACACCTTCGGGTTCGAGGGTCCCGCGATGACCGTGGACACGGCCTGCTCCTCCTCGCTGGTGGCCGTCCACCTGGCCGCCCAGGCGCTGCGCCGGGGCGAGTGCGACCTGGCCCTGGCGGGGGGTGCGACGACCATGGCGACTCCGGTGTCGTTCGTGGAGTTCAGCCGTCAGCACGGCCTGGCGCCCGACGGCCGCTGCAAGGCGTTCGCCGCCACCGCCGACGGCACCGCCTGGTCCGAAGGCGTCGGCATGCTCCTGCTGGAACGCCTCACCGACGCCCACCGCCACGGCCACCACGTCCTCGCCGTCATCCGCGGCTCCGCCCTCAACCACGACGGCGCCGCCAGCGGCCTCACCGCCCCCAACGGCCCCTCCCAACAAGCCGTCATCCGCGCCGCACTCGCCGACGCCCACCTCACCCCCGACACCATCGACGCCATCGAAGCCCACGGCACCGGCACCGCCCTCGGCGACCCCATCGAAGCCCACGCCCTCCTCGCCACCTACGGCACCCACCGCAACCCCCGACACCCCCTCCACCTCGGCACCCTCAAATCCAACATCGGCCACACCCAAGCAGCAGCCGGCGTCGCCGGCATCATCAAAATGACCATGGCCATCCACCACGGCCAACTCCCCAAAACCCTCCACACCGACCAACCCTCACCCCGCATCGACTGGACCCGAGGACACCTCAAACTCCTCACCCACACCCAACCCTGGCCCCACCACGACCACCCCCGCCGAGCCGCCGTCTCCTCCTTCGGCCTCAGCGGCACCAACGCCCACCTCATCCTCGAACAACCACCCCAACCCCCCACCACCAACACCACCGACGAGGGCAGGGACGACGACGGCAGGGACGAGGGGGCGGCGCCGCTGCCGGTCGTCCCGGTCCTGCTGTCCGGGCACAGTCCGGCCGCGCTGCAGGCCCAGGCCCGCCGGGTCCTCGACGCCCTGACCGCGGCGCCGTCCGCCCCCGCGGACCTCCTCGACCTCGGCTTCTCCCTCGCCACCACCCGCAGCCACCTCGCGCACCGCGCGGTCCTGCTCCCGCGCGGGCGAGGCGACCTGCTCGACGGGCTGCACGCGCTGGCGGCGGATCCGGACGCGGCCGCGGCCGTGCGCGGCCGGGCCGCCGAGGGGCGCACCGCCCTGCTGTTCTCCGGGCACGACCTGCGCCGGCCCGGCACGGGCCGGGAGCTGTACCGGACCTTCCCGGCCTTCGCCCGCGCGTTCGACGCCGCCTGCCGCGCACTCGACGCCCACCTGGACCGGCCCCTGCGCACCGTCCTGTCCGACTCCGGGAGCGCCCTTCCCGACCACCCCGACCACCCCGAGCACGCCCGGCTCGCGCTCTTCGCCTACCAGGTGGCCCTGTTCCGTCTGCTGGAGTCCTGCGCGGTGGCGCCCGCGGCCGTCATCGGCCACGGCGTCGGCGCGGTCGCCGCCGTCCACGCCGCCGGCGTGCTCTGCCTCGCCGACGCGGCCGAACTGGCGGTGGCCCACGGCCGGTCGACGAACGGGCCGGCGGGAAGCGTGGCGGCGGCCGTGAAGAACCTGAACTTCCGGGAGCCGGAACTCACGGTGGTCTCGGGCCTCACCGGACAGGCGATGCGGGAGGACGAGTTCGCCGACCCCGAGCACTGGGCCCGCCAGGCCCTCGATCCGTTCCGCTTCGAGGACGGCCTGCACGCGCTGGGCGCCCTGGGCTGCAACCGGCTGGTGGAGGTCGGCCCGTCGGGCGAACTCACCGACCAGGCCGCCGGCCGCCCGGCCGGCCGGGGCGCGGCGACGGCGATCGCGGCGCAGCGCGGCCAGGAGCCGGAGGCCACCGCTGTGGTGGCCGCGCTGGCGCGGCTGCACGCGGCCGGCGCCGACATCGACTGGGCGGCCGTGTTCGCCGGTCGAGGTGCCCGTCGGGTCGCGCTGCCGACCTACGCGTTCCAGCGGCGCCGCTACTGGATCGAGGCGCCGCAGCGCGCGGCTGTCCGCCCGGCCGGGATCACCGATCTCGACCACCCGGTGCTGGCGGCCGCGACGGAGGTGCCGGCGCCGGACGGGGTGATGTTCACCGGACGGCTCTCGCAGGCCACGCTCCCCTGGCTGGCCGACCACCGGGTGGCCGGCAGGACGCTGCTGCCCGGTGCCGCCGTGCTGGACGCCGTGGTGGTCGCCGCCCGTGTGACGGGCGGGGACACGGTGGAGGAGCTCGTCCACGAGGAGGCGCCGGCCGTGCCGGACGGCGCGGAGTTCGACCTGCGGGTCTTCGTCGCGGCGGCCGACGCCGACGGCCGCAGCGCCGTCACCGTGCACGCCCGCCGGGCGGACACCGGGCAGGCGGCCTGGGTCCGGTGCGCGCACGGCACCGTCGCCCGGCACGGCACCGTCGCCCGGCTCGGCCCGGAGTCCGGCGCCGAGGCGCGCCGCAGCCTGCCCGCGGGGGCCGCGCCCGTGGGGGCCGAGCCGCTCGACGTGCCGCCCCGTGAGCTCTACCGTGCGCTTGCGGAGCGGGAGTTGGTGTACGGGCCGGCGTTCCGCGCGGTGGGTGCGATGTGGAGGTCCGGTTCGCAGATCGTCGCCGATGTGGCCCTGCCGGGCGGGGTGCGGACCGGCTCGCACGCCCTGCACCCCGTGCTCCTGGACGCCGCCCTGCACCCGCTCGCCGTCGAGGGCGGTGCGGGTCCCGGGATGCTCCCGCACATCTGGCGGGACGTGCGGGTGGAGGCCGGCGCGGGCGCCGCGGCCCGGGCGCGGGCGCGTCTGACACCGGTGGGGCCCGGCGTGGTCTCGGCCGAGCTCACCGGTCCCGACGGCGGGCCGCTGGCCTCGATCGGCTCCCTCGTCCTGCGGCCGGTTGCGGCCGCGGGTGCCGGTCCCGGCGGCGGGCAGGAGGCCGACGGCCTCCTGGTGCCGCGCTGGACACCGGTCCTCGGGCCTGCCGGCGCCGCGGGGGGCGAGCCGTGGAGCGGCCTCGCCGAGGCGCTCGCCGCGGGTGGGGCGGCCCCGCGGACGGTCGTGCTGACGTGCCGCGGCGACGGGGCCCAGGGACCGGCGGCCGTCCGGGAGACCCTGCTGGAGGTGCTGGACGCGGCCCGGGGATTCCTGGGTGACGGGCGGTGGCAGGACTCCCGGCTGGTGGTGGTCACCCGTGGCGCGGTCGCCGTGGAGGGCGAGCGGGACCCCGGCGCCCGGCCCGCCCACCGCGCCGTGTGGGGGCTGGTCCGGTCCGCGCAGGCCGAGTACCCGGGCCGGTTCGTCCTGCTCGACGAGGACGGCGCCGCCGCCTCCCGTGAGGCGTTCGCCGCCGCGCTGGCCACCGGCGAGAGCCAGCTCGCGCTGCGTGAGGGATCCGCCTACCGGCCGACCCTCGGCGGCGGCGCCGACGCCGCGGTCCCCGGGGGTTCCTGGGACCCGGCGAGGGCGGTGCTGATCACCGGTGGCCTCGGCTGGCTCGGCCGGATCACCGCCCGGCACCTGGTGGAGCGGCACGGTGTGCGGCAGCTGGTCCTGGTGGGGCGCGGTGCGCCCGGCCCCGACGCGGAGCGCGTCATCGCGGACCTGCGGGACCTCGGTGCCCGGGTCCGCACGGTGGCCTGTGACGCCGCCGACCGCGAGGCGCTGGCCGGGGTGCTGGAGCGGCTCGCCCGCGCCGGTGTCCGCATCGGCGGGGTCGTCCATGCCGCGGGTTTCCTCGAAGGCGCCCTGCTGGCCGACCTGACGGCCGACGGCCTCGAACGGTCGCTGCGTCCCAAGGTCGACGCGGCCCTCCACCTGCACGAACTGACCGCCGGCCTGGACCTGTCCGCGTTCGTCGTCTACTCCTCGATCGCCGGCACGCTCAACTCGGCGGGGCAGGGCGCCTACGCCGCCGCGAACGGGTTCCTGGAAGGCCTGATGGAGCAGCGGCACGCCGCCGGCCTGCCCGGGGTGGCCGTCGTGTGGGGTCAGTGGGACGTGTCGGGGGGTATGGGCAGCACCCTCACGAACGCCCAGATCGACCGCATGGCCCGGGCCGGTGTCCTGCTGATACCCGTCGAAGCGGGGCTGCGGTTCCTCGACGCGGCGGTGCACGGGCGTGAGCCGGTGGCCGTGGCGGGGCGCTGGGACCGCGAGGCGCTGGCCGTGCGGTACCGCGGCGGCACCCTCCCGCGGATCCTGGAGTCCCTGCTGCCCGCCGGCGCCGGGGAGCCGGGGGCCGGGCGGCGTCCGTCCTCGGCCGCGCCGGCGCACGACCCCGGGGACACCGCGGCCCCCGGGGGCACCGCGGCCGCGGACGGCGCGGGCACGGTGCTGGAGCGGCTCCTCGCCGAGGTCGCCGCGGTGCTCGGCCACGCCTCCGCCGACGCGATCGACCCGGACGTCGCGTTCGACCACGTCGGCATGGACTCGCTGGGAGCGGTGGAGCTGAGCAACCGGCTGACGGCCACCATGGGGCTGCGCCTTCCGGCCACCTTCGTCTTCGACTGGCCGACCCCCCGGCTCCTGGCCGAGGTCCTCGGCCAGGAGCCGCCGTCCGACGGACGGACCACCACCGAGAACGGGAACGGAGCCCCGACGCCATGACCGAGCACACCCCCACCGCCGCCCCTGGCGGGCCGACGAGCGCGTCCGACCTGGTGCGGGAGATCTACCTGGCGGGCCCCGACGGCCGCAAGGGCCGGCTCACCACCGATCTCACGGCGTTGGAGGAAGCGGCCCGTGCGGTCCTCGCGCCCGAGGTGGCCGGCTTCGTGGTCGGCGGCGCCGGGACCGGAGCCACGGGGCGCGCCAACCGGGACGCCTTCGGGCAGTGGCGGCTCCTGCCCCGGGCACTGCGCGGCGTCACGCGGCGCGACCTGGGCGTGGACCTCCTCGGCCAGTTCCTGCCCGCGCCGGTCCTGTTGGCGCCGATCTCGGCGCAGAGCGTGGTGCACCCCGAGGGTGAGCTCGCCACGGTCCGGGGCGCGGCCGACGCCGGGCTGCCGTTCGTGCTGTCCTCCTACTCCTCGCACAGCCTGGAGGAGGTCGCCGCGGCGGCCGGGCCGGGGCCGCGCTGGTTCCAGCTGTACTGGCCCTCGGACGACGAACTGGCCGCCTCGCTGGTGCGCCGGGCCGAGGCGAGCGGCTACACGGCGCTGGTCCTGACCGTGGACAATCCCTCCGTCGGCTACCGGCCCGCGGACCTCGACCACGGCTACCTTCCGCTGATTCGCGGCACCGGGCTCGCCAACTACACGAGTGATCCCGTGTTCCGGGCCGCGCTGGCGCCGCAGGCCGGCCCCGAGGCGGTCGTCAGGCACTGGGCCCGGGTCAACGGCAACCCGTCGCTGACCTGGGAGCGGCTGAACCGGCTGCGCGAGTGGACCGGGCTTCCGCTGCTCGTCAAGGGGGTCCTGCACCCCGAGGACGCGGTCCTCGCGGTGGCCAACGGGGCGGACGGCGTGATCGTCTCCAACCACGGGGGGCGGCAGCTGGACGGCGCGGTGGCCTCCCTCGACTGCCTGCCCGCGGTGCGGGCCGCGGTCGGCGCCGCCGTCCCCGTGCTGATGGACTCCGGTGTCCGCACCGGCACGGACGTCGCCAAGGCCCTGGCGCTCGGCGCGGACGCCGTCCTCCTCGGCCGGCCCTACCTGTACGGGCTGGCGCTCGACGGGCGTGCCGGGGTGCGGCACGTGCTGCGGTGCCTGCTCGCCGAGCTCGACGTGGCGTTGACGCAGATCGGCTGCGGCGGCGTCCGGTCCCTCGGTCCGGAGCTGCTCGCCGCGGCGGGGCCGCTGGGCGGGCCGCGGCCGTGGGCGCCCGGGGACCGCCGGTAGTGCGTCGTCGGGTCGGGTGATCCCGCCCGGTGGTGGGCCCGTGCCCGCCGCCGGGCGGTCGGCGTTGCGCCGGGCGCGGGGCGCGGGGGTTCCCGGTTCTGCCGCGGGTGCCGGGCCGGCACCCGCGGCAGAACCGGGTGGGGAGGGACCTGGCGGGGCGCTACCCGCGGTCGACGATCCGTTCCAGGTCCCGGACGACGTCGGCGGGCGAGGGCTGCGCCGCCAGTTCCTCGCCGAGCCGCCCGGCGGCCCGGGCGAACGACGGCTCCTCCAGCAGCCGCAGCAGTTGCTCGCGCACCCGCCGCCCGTCCAGGTCGCCCGGAGCGTCGCCCCGGATCCACAGGCCGGCCCCGGAGCGTTCCAGTCGCGGGCCGCGCTCGCCGATGTCCGTCATGGCGCGGCCGATCACCAGCTGCGGCACGCCGTGGGCGATCGCCTCCAGGAAGCCGGGCACGCCGCCGTGGTGGATGACGGCCGAGCACGACGGGACGACGGCGTGCAGCGGGACGAACTCCACCAGCCTGGTGTTGTCGGGGACCCGTTGCAGCTCCCGCTGGAACTGCTCGGGCAGGGTCACCACCAGCTCGATGTCCAGGTCGGCCAGCGCGTCCAGCATTCCCTGCATCTGTTCCAGGGAGGACGCGGCCGTCGCCGGGTCCATGGCCAGGCTGAGTCCGAAGGTGGCGAGCACGCGCCGCTTGGCGGGGTCGTGCCGGGCCCAGTGCGGGACGACCGACGGCCCGTTGTAGGGGACGTAGCGCAGCGGCAGGTGCGGGGCCGGTGACTCCAGCCGCATCGAGCCGATCATCTGCTCGATCGTGAACCGGCCGGTCGTCATCTCCTCGGAGAACTCGGTGCCGAACTTCTGCGCCCACTGGCCCAGCCAGTGCGCCAGCGGGTCCTCGCGGTCCTCGGGCGGCTGTTCCTGACGCACCCGCAGGAAGGTGCGGCGGGCCCGGTCCTCGACGGCCAGCTCGGTGCGCAGGCGCCCGTGCGGCACGCCGAGGGCGGTGGCCGCGATCGCGCCCGCGTGGCTGAGCCAGTCCCAGAGCACCAGGTCCGGCTGCCACCAGCGGCAGTACTCCACCAGTTCCTCGACCATCGCGTCGTTGGAGGCCCGCGAGGTGGCGGCCAGGAACCGGCTCCCCCACTTCAGGCGCTCCCAGGTGAGGACCTCCTCGCGGTCCTCGCACACGTCGACGAGGATGTCGTTGTCCTCGCCGTGGGTTTCGACGAGCTTGTGGAACAGTTCCCCCTGCTCGCGTGCGACCCTCCCGAGAACGGGCTCGTCGGGACCGACGGGCACCGCCGGCAGGCCGGAGGCGGTGACGGCGTCCGTCAGCTCCGGGCCGCTCGCGACGCGGACCTCGTGCCCCGCCGACTGCAGCGCCCAGGCCAGGGGCACCATGTGCTGCAGGTGGGTGCGCCAGGGAAAGACTACGAACAGGACGCGCATGGCGTTCTCCTCCTTCGGAGCGAACTCCTCCGTGGTTCGGGGTGCGGGGGCAACGGCCTAGTCGGTGAGCATGTCGAGCTTCGACACGGCCAGCAGGTCGTCCAGGCCCAGGAACTCCGGCCGCCGGTCCGGGTCCGCCCGCAGGCCGGGGTAGCGGTCCAGGAGGATCCGCAGGCAGAGGCTGCTTTCGAGGCGGGCGAGCGGCGCGCCGATGCAGAAGTGGATGCCGCGGCCGAATCCCAGGTGCGGGTTGGGGTCGCGGCCGGGATCGAACTCGTCGGGCCGCTCGAAGACCCGCTCGTCGCGGCTGCCGGCGCCGAGCCAGATCCGGACGAGGCTCTTCTTCGGGATCTTGACGCCGGCCAGCTCGGTGTCCTCGGCCGTCGCGCGCACGGAGGCCGCGAGCGGGCCGAGGAAGCGCAGGGTCTCCTCGGTGGCCCCCGGGAGGAGGTCCGGGTTCGCCCGCACCCGGGCGAACTGCTCCGGGTGGGCGTCCAGGCACAGCAGCATGTTGGCGATCGTCGCGCTGGTGGTGAGGTGTCCTGCGACGAGGAGCTCCCGGGAGAAGTTCACCACCTGGTTGTCGGTCAGGCGCTCGCCGTCGACCTCCGCCTCGACCAGCTTGGTGAGCAGGTCCTCGCGCGGCTTGACGCGCCGTTCGGCCGCGTGCGCGCGCAGGTACTCCATCAGTTCGGGCACCTGCCCCATGGCGGCCGCGATGTCCTCGTCGTCGCGCTGGGTGGCCGCGCCGTCCTTGACCGCGTCCTCCACGTTCACCTCGCCCGCGGCGGTGAGGATGGTGTCCACCCACTGCTTGAAGAGGTCGCGGTCGCTGCGCGGCACGCCGAGCATGTCGGCTATCACCATCACCGGCATCGGGTACGCCAGGTCCCCGACCAGTTCCAGGCTCCCCTTGCCCTCCGCCTCGTCGAGGAGCCGGCCGGTGACCTCGGCGATCCGCGGCTTGAGATCGGCCACCAGCTTCGGGGTGAACGCACGGCTGACGATCTTGCGGAGCATGGTGTGCTTGGGCGGGTCGGCCGCGCTCAGCGCGCCCTCGCTGAGGGTCTCGCCGTCGGGCGCCCCGAACAGCAGGGCCTCCACCCTGGAGGAGTACACCTTCGGGTCGCCGTAGACCTCCAGGATCTCGGCGTGGCCGTAGACGTGGACCACCCCGCTCTCGTCCACCGTGACGGGCCGCTCCGGTCGCCGGCCCCACATCCAGAAGAACGCGGGGTTCACTCCCCAGCGGTCGGCGAGCTGTGTCATCTCCATCGCTCCTGTTTCTCGTTCTGTACGGGCGCCCGTGCGGGCGGGGGTGCCGTGCGGCGGGGTGCTAGTCGCCCATGGCCTGGCGCAGGCTCCTGGGCCGCAGGTCGGTCCAGTTCTCCTCGACGTGGGCGAGGCACTTCGGCCGGTCCTCCGGGCCGAAGGCGATCCGCCAGCCGTCGGGGACGTTCGCGAAGGACGGCCACAGGGAGTGCTGGTCCTCGTCGTTCACCAGGACGTAGAACGTGCCGTTCTCGTCGTCGAAGGGGTTCGTGGTCACGCGGTCTCCTCCTCAGTCACGCAGGTAGCGGTTGACGATGGTGCAGATCTCGGCCGCGGGCTCGGGCTCGGTCAGGCCGAAGTGCGTGGCGTCGATGTCGAAGGTGTGCAGTTCGCCGTCGACGTACGGCTCCCAGGGCTCGGGCCGTGCCTCGGGGCTCTGCGTCGCGTTGAAGAACAGCACGGTGCCGCGGTAGGTGGGCTGGGTGTACTCCGCGACCATCCGGGAGTGCTCGACGATGACCGTGGCGCCGTTCTCGACGATGGTGCGGCGGTCGTCGTCGTCGGCGCCGCCCGGCAGGTAGTCGTCCAGGAAGTCGCGCGCCTCCGAGCGGGTGAGGTGGGCCTCCGCCAGGTGGGCGAACCCGCCGCTCGGAACGGCGTCGAGGAGCGCCACCAGGGACACCTCGTGGCCGCGCCGCTGGAGTTCGGCACCGACGGCGTGGGCCAGGGAGCCGCCCAGCGAGTGCCCGGCCAGCTGGAAGGGGCCGCGCGGCTGTACGGCGAGGACCTGCTGCGTGTAGTCGGTGACCACGGCCGCGAAGTCGGCCGGCAGCGGCGCGCCGTCGAAGCCGCGCGCCTGGATGCCGTACACCGGGCGGTCCCCCACCCGGGTGGCCAGCCCGAGGTAGGACCAGCACAGGCCGAATCCCGCGTGGAAGAGCCACAGGGGTGTTCCGCTCCCGCCGGTCCGCAGCGGCAGCAGGGTGTCGAAGGGGCCGCCGTCGCCGGGGTGCCGCAGGCCCCCGGTCAGGTGCTCGACCAGTTCGGCGACGGTCGGTGCCTGGAACACCGTGCGGATCGGGACCTCCGCGCCCAGCACCGTGCGGATCCGGCTGATCAGCCTGGTGGCGAGGAGCGAGTGGCCGCCGAGGGCGAAGAAGTCGTCGTCGACGCCGACCCGCTCCACGCCGAGGACCTGCGCGAACACGGCTGCCAGCAGCTCCTCCTGGGCGTTGCGGGGAGCCCGGTAGGCGGTGTGGCTGAGGAACTCGGGCGCGGGCAGCAGCCTGCGGTCGACCTTCCCGGTCACGGCCAGCGGCAGGCTCTCCAGGACCAGGACCGCGGAGGGCACCATGTGCTCCGGCAGCCGCTGGCCGGTGAAGGAGCGCAGGGCGTCCGGGTCGGGCCGCTCGCCTTCGGCCGGCGTGACGTAGGCGACGAGGTGGCGGCCGATGCCCGGCTGGTCCCGGGTGATCACGACGGCCTGCGCGACCTGCGGGTGGCCGGCGAGCACCGCCTCCACCTCGCCGAGTTCGATCCGGAAGCCGCGGACCTTGACCTGGTTGTCGACGCGGCCGCGGAACAGGAGACGGCCCTGCGGTGTCCAGGCCGCCAGGTCGCCGGTGCGGTACATCCGCTCGCCCGGCTCGCCGAAGGGGCAGGCCACGAAGCGCTCCGCGGTGAGGCCGTGGCGGTCCAGGTATCCGCGGGCGAGGCGTTCGCCGGCGACGTACAGGTCCCCGACGACGCCCACCGGTGCCGGGCGCAGCGCCGTGTCCAGGACGTACAGGCGGGTGTTGTCCATGGGGCGTCCGATCGGGACGGCTTCGCCGGGGTCGTCGGTGGCGGTGATGACGTGCATGGTGGTGGCGGCGGTGGTCTCGGTGGGGCCGTAGCCGTTGACGACGGTCAGGTCGGGGCAGGCGCGCAGGACCCGTTCCAGGGCGGCGGGGGTGACCACGTCGCCGACCGTCCACACTTCGCGGGCGCCGTGGAAGGCCTGCGGTGCCTCGTCGGCGAAGGCCATGAACTGGCCGGCCGGCATGACGAGTCCGGTGACCCCTTGTTCGGTGATCATGCGGGTGAGTGCGGCCGGGTCCAGGCGGCCGGGCGGGAGGAGGACGACGGCGCCGCCGCGCAGGAGGGCGGCCCACAGTTCGTAGGTGAAGGTGTCGAAGGCCTGGGTGTGGTGCATGAGCACGCGTTCCAGGCGGCTCTCGTCGTAGCCCCGGTCCGCCGACAGGAGTGCCAGTGAGCGGTGGGAGATGCCCACGGCCTTGGGTCGGCCGGTGGAGCCGGAGGTGTAGACGACGTAGCAGAGCTGGTCCGGGTGTGCGGGCGGGCGTGTGCCGAGCGGCCGGGCCGGGGTCGTCGCGATCTGCCGGGCGGTTTCGGGGTCGTCGACGACCAGGTGCGGGCAGTCGCTGTCGGGCAGTTCGGCGGAGGTGTGTGTGTCGGTCAGCAGGAGGGCGGGTTTCGCGTCGTCGAGCATGAAGGCGATCCGCTCGGCCGGGTAGGCCGGGTCGAGGGGCAGGTACACGCCGCCTGCTTTCGCGATGGCCAGGACGGCGACGACGTACTGCGGTGAGCGTGGGAGGGCGAGGGCGACCGGTGACTCCGGGCGGACGCCGTTGGCGGCGAGTACCCGTGCGAGGCGGTCGGCCTGTTCGTCGAGTTGCCGGTAGGTGAGGGTGGTGTCGCCGTCCAGGACGGCGGCGGCGTCGGGGCGGTGGGCGGCCCGTTGCTCGAACAGTGCGGTCACGGTGGTGCGGGGGGCCTGGGAGGCGGTGTCGTTGAAGCCGGTCAGGACGAGTTCGCGTTCGGCCGGTGTCATGGGGTCGATCCCGCTCAGGGGGGTGGCGGGGTCGGCGGCGATGTCGTGGAGGATCCGGGTGAGGCGGTGGGCGAGGCGCTGGACGGTCTCGGTGTCGAAGGCGTGGTCGCGGTGGCCCAGCATCAGTTGGAGGTCCGGGTCGGCGGTGGCGAACAGGGCGAGCGGGTAGTGCACCGCGGCTTCCCAGTCCATTCCGGTGATCGCGATGCCGGCCGCGTCGAGTGTCTCGTCGAGGTCGTCCCCGCCGGCCGGGTAGGACTCGAAGACCACCACGGAGTCGAAGAGCACGGGCAGGGCGACGGCCCGGTGGATCTCGGCGAGGCCGAGGAAGTGGTGGTCCATCAGGGCGGCCTGGCGCTCCTGGAGGTCGAGCAGCAGGTCGGCCGCGCTGCGGGCGGCCGTCGTGCGGACCCGGACCGGGAGGGTGTTGATGAACAGGCCCACCATCTCGTCCATGCCCGCCACCTGCGGCGGGCGGCCCGAGACGGTGGCGCCGAACACGACGTCCTGGCGGCCCGTGTGGTTCGCGATGAGCAGTGCCCAGGCGCCCTGCACCAGGGTGTTGAGGGTGATGCCGAGTTCGGCGGCGCGTCGTGACAGGCGGCGCGCGGTGTCGCGGTCCAGGTCGACGGGTGTCCTGCGGTGGCCGCCGTCCTCCTGCCGGCGGCTGCGGGGGGCCACCAGTGTCGGCTCGTCCAGTCCGTCGAGTTCGGTCCGCCAGGCCTGTGCGGCGCCGTCCGCGTCCTGCTGCGACAGCCAGTCGAGGTAGTCGCGGTAGGGGCGGACCCGGTTCAGGCGTGCGGCGTCCCCGGAGGTGGTGTACAGGTGCAGCAGGCTCTGCAGGACGAGTGGTGAGGACCAGCCGTCGTAGACGATGTGGTGGACGGTCATCACGAGTTCGTGGTGCTCGGCCGACCGCCGGACGAGGGTCAGGCGCAGCAGGGGTGGGGTGGTCGGGTCGAAGGGGGTGGTGCGGTCCTTCTCGCGCAGGTCGCGCAGTGCTTCCTGTTGTTCCGGTTCGGGCAGGGTGCTCCAGTCGAGGGCCTGCCAGGGGAGTTCGACGCGGTCGAGGAGTACTTGGACGGGTTCGCCGGCGGCGGTGGCCACGAAGGCGGTGCGCAGGCTGTCGTAGCGGTCGAGGAGGGCCTGGCCGGCTGCTTTCATGCGTTCGGGGTCCACCTGGCCGGTGAGGTGGAAGACCAGTTGTACCTGGTAGGCGTCGAATTCGGCGCCGTCGAGTCGGCTCTGGAAGAGCAGGCCGGACTGGAGGGAGGTCAGTGGCCAGACGTCGGTGACGGCGGGGTAGCGCTCCTCCCAGAGTTCCAGGTCGCGTTGGCGTACGCGGACCAGTGGGACGTCGGAGGGTGTCAGGCCGCCGGCTGCGGGGGTGGTGGCGTGTCGGGCGAGGCCTTGCAGGGCGGTGTGCCACAGGTCGGCGAGTTGTCGTACCTCTTCGCGGGTGAGCAGTCCGGTGGGGAAGGCGAAGTCGGCGGTCAGTTGGGGGCCGTCGGCGGTTTCGGTGGCGAAGGCGGTGATGTCCACCGCGGTCAGGGCGGGTGCGTCGGGTTGGGGTGCGAGGTCGTCGGTGTCGGCGGACATCGTCCAGGCGGTGTCGTCGTCGCGTGTGGTGGTGGGCCGGCCGAGGCGGCCGAGGTAGTTGAAGGCGACCTGTCCGTCGTCGTAGGTCTTGAGGATCTCGGCGGTCCGGGGGTTGAGGTGGCGCAGCAGGCCGTAGCCGATGCCCTTGTCGGGGGTGGCGCGCAGTTGTTCCTTGACGGCTTTGACGGCGTATCCGGCGGTGCGGCCGCCGGCGAGGGCGTCGTCGAGGTCGATGCCGGCGAGGTCGAGGCGCACGGGGTAGATGGTGGTGAACCAGCCGATCGTGCGGGTGAGGTCGGTGCCGGGGGCCGCGCTCTCCTCGCGGCCGTGTCCTTCGAGGCGGATCAGTGCGGTGCGTTCGTCGGTGCCGCGTTGCCTGTGCCAGGCGGCGAGGGCGAGGGCGAGGGCGGTGAGGAGGGCGTCGTCGACGCCGCTGTGGAAGGCGGCGGGCAGTGTGGTGAGGAGTGTTTCGGTGGTGCGGTGGTCGAGTGTGGTCCGTACGGTGTCCATGGTGGCGCGCGTGTCGACGGCGGGGTCGAGCGCGCGGGTGCCCAGTGGTGGTTCGGGTCGGTCCAGTACGGTGCGCCAGTGGTCGAGTTCGGCGGTGCGTTCGGGTGTCGTGGCGGCCTGTGTCAGGGCGTGGGACCAGCTGCGCATGGTGGTGGGGACGGCGGGCAGGTGGGGCGGGCGGCCTTGTCGTACGGCGTCCCAGGCCTGGGCGAGGTCGGAGAGCAGGATGTGCCAGGAGACGCCGTCGGTGACCAGGTGGTGGAGGATGACGACGAGTCGTCCGGCGGTGTGCGGGCCTGCGTCGCACCAGACGAAGCGGGCTGTGTGGCCGGTTCGGGCGTCGAGTTCGCGGGCGGCGGTGGCGATTTCGGTTTTCGTCTCCCGGCGCCAGGCGGGGTCGTTCCAGTCGCCGGTGCAGGGTTTGCGGCGGATGAGGGGGGCGACGTCGACGGTGCCGGGTGCGGCGGCGTCCAGGCCGGGTTCGCCGGCGTGGTCGCGCAGGCGGGAGCGGAGCATGTCGTGGTGGTCGACGACCGCGGTGAGGGTGGTGATCAGTGCGGTCTCGTCGATGCCCGTGGGTAGTTCGAGTGTCGTGGACATCGTGAATCCGTCGTGGTGTCCGACGTGTTCGTGGATCCGGTGCATGACGGGGAGCAGGGGCATCCAGCCGAGTCCGTTTCCGGCGGGTTCGCGGCGGTCGGTGGGGGGTTGTGCGGCGGTGGCGGCTTCGGCGAGGGCGGCGACGGTGCGGTGTTTGAACATCAGGCGTGGTGTGATCGCCACGCCTTGTTCGCGGGCTCGGGAGACGACCTGGATGGAGCGGATGCTGTCGCCGCCGCCCGCGAAGAAGTCGTCGTCGATGCCGACGCGGTCGTGGCCGAGGATCTCGGCGAAGATCGTGGCGAGCTTCGTCTGTGCTTCGGTGCGGGGGGGCCGGTAGCTGGTGGCCTCGGTGGTGGGTGGGGCGGGCAGGGCGGCTTTGTCGAGTTTTCCGTTGGCCGTCAGCGGGAGGGTGTCGAGGGGCAGGATGACGGCGGGCACCATGAATTCCGGCAGTTTCCCGGAGAGGAAGGCGCGCAGGTCGTCGGTGTCGAGGTGGTGGTCGGGGGCGGGGGTGGGCAGCGCGTATCCGATGAGGCGTTGGCGGCCGTCCTTGCCGCGGTGGGCGGTGACGGCGGCCTGTCGGACGTGGGGGTGCTGTTCCATGGCTGCGGTGATCTCGCCGGGTTCGATGCGCAGGCCGTTGATCTTGATCTGGTCGTCGCTGCGGCCGAGGTAGTCGAGTTGCCCGTCGGGGCCTTGGCGCACGATGTCGCCGGTGCGGTACATGCGGGTTCCGGCGGGGCCGAAGGGGTCGGTGACGAAGCGTTCGGCGGTGAGGTCGGGGCGGCCCAGGTAGCCGCGGGCGAGGCTGGGTCCGGTGATGTAGAGCTCGCCGGGGGTGCCTGGTTCGACGGGGGTGAGTCGGTCGTCGAGGACGTGCAGCCGGTTTCCGTGGATCGCGGTGCCGATGGGGGTGCGGCCGGTGCCCAGTGGGGTGCTGACGGTGCCGCAGACGGTGGTCTCGGCGGGGCCGTAGGCGTTGACGAAGCGGCGTCCGGGTGACCAGGTGGCGGCCAGGGCCGGCGGGCAGGCCTCGCCGCCGACGGTGACGGTGCGCAGGGCGGTGAGGGTGGCGGGTGCGTCGGGTGGGAGTGCGGCGAGGACGCTGGGCGGCAGCATGACGTGGGTGATGTCGAGTGCGGCGAGGTTGCGGGCGAGGTCCTGGCCGACGAGGCGTTGTTCGCGCGGGACGACGAGGGTGGCGCCGGTGGTGAGGGTCTGCACGTATTCCCACAGGGCGGCGTCGAAGCTGGGTGCGGCGACCTGGAGGACGCGGGAGTGGGGGTCCAGTGCGAGGCGTTGGCGTGTGGTGCGGCTGAGGGCCGCGAGGCCGGTGTGGGTGACGACGACGCCCTTGGGCCGTCCGGTGGAGCCGGAGGTGAAGATGAGGTAGGCGGGGTGTTCGGGGGCCGGGGCGAGGTCGGGGTCGGTGGCGGGGCCGTGCTTCCAGGCGTGGGTCACCTCGGGGGTGTCGACGCTCACCAGGTCGGTGTCCGGGTGTGCCGGCAGCCCGGGTGCGATGTCCGTCGTGGTCAGCAGGAGGGTGGGGGCGGCGGCGTCGAGCATGAACCGGATGCGGTCGGCCGGGTAGTCGGGGTCGAGGGGCAGGTAGGCCGCGCCGGTCTTGAGGATGCCCAGGAAGGCGGCGACCTGGTCGGCGCCGCGTGGCAGGGCGACGGCGACGGCCTGTTCGGGGCCGGTGCCCCGGGCGATCAGCCAGTGGGCGATGCGGTTCGCCTGTTCGTCGAGTTCCCGGTAGGTGTGGGTGCGGCCGCCGTGCTCCACGGCCGGTGCGTGGGGGGTGCGCAGCAGTTGTCGCCGGAACAGGTCGGGGAAGGTGGCGGCGGGCAGTTGCGGGTCGGTGTGCTGTTCGGTGGTGGGCGGGGTGCCGGGTTCGCGGGTGGTGGGTTCGCCGGCTGCGGCGATGTGTTGGGCGGGGTCCTGGACGGCGGCGGTGAGCAGGCGTTCCCAGCGGGTGATGACGGTTTCGATCGTCGAGGCGTCGAAGAGTTCGGTGGAGTACTCGACGGCGATGTGGATGCCGTCGGGTGCGGTGCGGTCGCGGAACTTCTCGGTGAGGCTGAGTGTGGCGTCGTAGCGGGAGGTTCCGGTGCCGACGCCTTCGCTGGTGACCCGCACGCCGGGCAGTTCGAAGTCGGTGTCCTCGGTGTTCTGCAGGATCAGGGCGACCTGGAAGAGGGGGTTGACGGAGGCGGAGCGTTGCGGGTTGAGCTTCTCCACGAGGGCTTCGAAGGGGATGTCCTGGTGGGTGTAGGCGGCCAGGCTGGTGCGGCGTGTGCGGTCGAGCAGTTCGGTGAAGGTGGGGTCGCCGGAGGTGTCGATGCGCATGACCTGGACGTTGACGAAGAGGCCGATCAGGTCGTTGAGGTTCTGGTCGATCCGGCCGGCGATGCCGCTGCCGAGTGCGATGTCGGTGCCTGCGCCGAGTCGGGTGAACAGGGCGGCCATGGTCGCCTGGAGGACCATGAAGGGGGTGGTGGCGGTGGCCCGGGCGAGCTTGACGATGCCTTCGTGGAGGGTGGCGTCGAGGGTGTGTTCGAGGAGGTCGCCGCTGCGGTCGAGTTCGGCGGGGCGGGGTCGGTCGGTGGGGAGGGTGACGGTCTCGGGTAGTGCCGCCAGTTGTCCGGCCCAGTAGCGGTACTGGCGGCTGAACAGGCTGTCGGGGTCGTCGTCGCCGCCGAGGAGTTCGCGCTGCCACAGGGCGTAGTGGGCGTACTGCAGGGGCAGGGGGGCCCAGCGGGGGGCCTCGCCCCGGGTGCGGGCCGCGTAGGCGGTGGCGAGGTCCTTGGCGAGGGGTGTCGCGGACCATCCGTCGGCCGCGATGTGGTGGATGACGAGGACCAGGGTGAACTGTTGGGGGCCGGTGGTGAACAGGGCGGCCTTGAGCGGGATCTCGGCGGCGATGTCGAAGGGGTGGCGGGCGGTCGCGGCGACGGCGCGGGTCAGGTGCCGGGCGTCGGGGACCGGGCGTGCGGGCAGGGCGATGCGGGCTTCCTGGGGGCCGAGGACGTGCTGGTGGGGTCGTCCGTCGATCTCGCGGTAGACGGTGCGCAGGATCTCGTGCCTGGTGACGAGGTCGTTGACGGTCTCTTCCAGGGCCCGCACGTTCAGGTCCCCGGTGAGTCGCAGGACGATCGGCATGTTGTAGGTCGCCGCGCGGCCCTCGAACTTGTGGAGGAACCACAGCCGTTGCTGGGAGAAGGACAGCGGGAGGTGTTCGGGCAGTTCCGCGGGAGGGGCCAGTGGTGCGCGGGCGGTTGCGGCCCGGTCCAGGTGCGGGGCGAGTTGGGCCACGGTGGGGGCGGCGAAGAGGGTGCGCAGTTCCACTTCGGTGCGCAGTGCGGACCGGATGCGGTTGACGAGTTTGATGGCGGTGATGGAGTGGCCGCCGAGGGCGAAGAAGTCGTCGTCGACGCCGACCCGGTCGAGGTGGAGGACTTCGGCGAACAGCTCGCACAGGAGTTCTTCGCGGGGTGTGCGGGGGGTGCCGCCCGCGGTGGTGGTGGTGAAGTGCGGTGCGGGCAGGGCCTGCCGGTCGAGTTTGCCGTTGACGGTCAGGGGGACGGAGTCGAGGGTGACGACGGCGGCGGGCAGCAGGTGGGCGGGCAGTCGCTCGCGCAGGTGGCCGCGCAGGGTGGCGGCGAGGTCCGTGCCGTCGGTCGGGGTGGTGGGCACGACGTAGGCGACGAGGTGGTGGTCCCCTTCGTCGGCTGTGCCGCGGGCGATGACGACGGCCTGGGCGACGTGCGGGTGGGTGGCCAGGGCGTTCTCGATCTCGGCGGGTTCGACGCGCACGCCGCGGATCTTGACCTGGTTGTCGTCGCGGCCGACGTATTCGAGTTGGCCGTCGGCCGTCCAGCGGGCGAGGTCTCCGGTGCGGTACATGCGGGCGCCGGCGGGGCCGTGGAGGTCGGCGACGAAGCGTTCGGCGGTCAGGGCGGGGCGGGCGGCGTAGCCGCGTGCGATGTCGCCGGCGACGTAGAGTTCGCCCGTCACGCCGGGTGGGACGGGTGCGAGGCCGGGTCCGAGGACGTAGGTGCGCAGGTTGCCGATCGGGGTTCCGATCGGGATGCCGGCGGTGTCGGGGCGGGGTTGTCGGGTCGGGACGGTGTACGTGGTGGCGTAGAACGACTCGGTCTGTCCGTAGGCGTTGACGATGCGTGTGCCGGGGCGTTCCCGGCGGATGTGGTCGACCAGCCCGGTGGGGAGTTTCTCGCCGGCGAAGACCAGGGTGGCGCGGTCCGGGAGGGCGGGTATGCGGCCGCCCAGGGCGGCGAGGACCGACGGCACGGTGCTGATGACGTTCGCGGTGACGGTGCGGCGTTCGGCGAGTACGAGGGCGTCGGCGGCGATTTCGACGCGGCCGCCGTTGACCAGGGTGGTGACGGTTTCGAAGACGGACACGTCGAAGTTGACGGAGGCGGCCGCGAGCATGTGGGTGTCGGCGTCGATGCCGACCCGCTCGGCGAGGCGGGTGACGCCGTTGACGACGTTGGCGTGGCTGACGACCACGGCTTTGGGCAGGCCCGTGGAGCCGGAGGTGAACATGACGTAGGCGGCGTTGTGGGGTCGTGTTCCGGTGGGCCGCCGGGTGGCCGGGCCGGTGGTGAGGTCGACGTCGTCGAGGAGCAGGGTCGGGACGTCGGTGTCGGGCAGCCCCTCGGCGGTGGCGCGGTGGGTGAGCAGGAGGTGGGGTCGGGCGGCGGCGAGCATGTGGTCGACGCGGGAGCCGGGGTTCTGCGGGTCGATGGGCAGGTGGGCGCCGCCGGCCTTCCAGATGCCGAGCAGGGCGGTGACGAGGTCGGCCGTGCGGGGCATCGCGAGGCCGACGACGCTCTCGGGTGCGACGCCGCGTGCGGTCAGCGCGTTCGCGAGGCGGTCGGCGCGGGCGTTCAGCTGCGCGTAGGTGAGTGTGACGTCGCCGCAGGTGACCGCGGGCCGGTCGGGTGTCTTGGCGGCCTGTCGCTCGAACAGGTCGGCGATGGTCGCGTCGGGGGTTTCGGCGGCCGTGCGGTTGACGTCGAGGAGGACGCGGTCGCGCTCGGCGGGCTCCAGCAGGTCCAGGGCGCTGAACGGCTGTTCCGGGTCGTCGGCCAGGTGGGCGAGGACGCGTCCCAGGCGGCGGGCGACGGCGGCGGCCCGCTCCGGGGTGACGAGGTGGTGCTGGTACTGGAGGGAGAGGGCCAGGCTCGGTTCGGCGGACGCCATCACCACCAGCGGGTAGTGGGTGCCGCTGAGCGGGCTCAGTGCGCTCACGCGGATTCCGGCGGCCGTGTAGGCGTCGTCCAGTGCCGCGCTGTCGATGGGGTAGGACTCGTAGACGACGAGGGTGTCGAAGAGTGCGCGCAGGCCGGTGAGGCGGTGCGTCTCCAGGAGGCCGACGTGGTGGTGGTCCAGGAGGGCGCTCTGGCGTTCCTGGAGTGCGGTGAGGATGGTGCGCAGGCGGTCGCCGGGGGCGCAGTCCAGGCGGACCGCGAGGGTGTTGATGAACGTGCCGACCATCTCGGAGACGCCGTCGACCTG
Organism: Kitasatospora sp. NPDC042419; assembly: GCF_056437345.1. NCBI lineage: Bacteria > Bacillati > Actinomycetota > Actinomycetes > Kitasatosporales > Streptomycetaceae > Kitasatospora > Kitasatospora sp. NPDC042419. The sequence continues at coordinate 37,846 of NZ_JBWKAW010000031.1, read as the reverse complement.
TGGGGGGCGTCCCGAGACGGTGGCGCCGAAGGTGACGGTGCGCTGTCCGGTCAGGCCGGACAGGAGCATGCCCCACGCCCCTTGGACCAGGGTGTTGAGGGTCAGGCCCAGCTCGCCGGCGCGGCGCGAGAGGCGGTCGGACTGCTCGGGGGTGAGCGGCACGTCCAGTTGGCCGACTCCGGCGGGTTCGCCTTCCCGGGCGGGGGCGTCGGGGACGAGCAGGGTGGGCTCGTCGATGCCTTCCAGTTCCCGCTGCCAGGCGCGGGTCGTCGCCGCGGGGTCCTGGTGGGAGAGCCAGGTCAGGAAGTCGCGGTAGGCGGGTGCCCGGTCCAGTGCGGCGGCGTCGCCGTTCGCGCGGTACAGGCGCAGCAGGTCCAGCATCAGGAGGGGGACCGACCAGCCGTCGAAGAGGACGTGGTGGGCGGTGAGGACCAGGTCGAAGCGGTCGGTTGCGAGTTTGAGGAGGGACAGGCGCAGCAGGGGTGCCCGGGCCGGGTCGAAGGGGGTGGCGTGGTCGGCGGTGAGGAAGCGCTTGCGTTCCTGATCGCGTCGTGGTTCCGGCAGGAGGGTCAGGTCGAGTTCCTGCCAGGGCGGTTCGACGCCGTCCTGGACGATCTGGAGCCGGTCGCCCGCGTCGTCGGTGACGAACGCGGTCCGCAGGTTGGGGTGGCGGTCGAGGAGGGCCTGTGCGGCCGCCCGCATCCTGCGCGGTTCGACGGCGCCGGTCAGGTGGAAGGCGAACTGCATCCGGTAGACGTCGACGGCCGCGCCGGCCAGTTCCGCGTGGAAGAGCAGCCCGTCCTGCATCGCGGTGACGGGCCAGACGTCGGTCATGCCCGGGTACTGCCGGTGCCAGCGGTCGAGCTGGTCCTGGCCCGTCCGGACCAGGGGGACGTCCGAGGGGGTGAGGCCGCCGGCGTCCGGTTGCGCGGTGTGGCGGGCCACGCCCGTCAGGGCGGTGAGCCACAGGTCGGCGAGTTCGCGGACGTCGGCCCGGTCGAGCAGCCCGGACGGGTAGTCCAGGTCGGCTTCCAGTCGCGGGCCCTGCTCGGTGTCGACGACGTGGGCGGTGACGGACAGGGTGGCGAGGGCGGGCATGTTCCCGTCGAGCGGGGGTGTGAGGGTGACGGTGTCCTCGACCTGGGTGAAGCCCAGGCCGTGCAGGTCCTGGGGCATGTTGGCCGAGGCCGTGTAGCGGCCGAGGTAGTTGAAGACGATCTGTCCGGTTCCGTGGCGTGCCAGGACCGCCCCGGTGTCGGGGTTCAGGTAGCGCAGCATGCCGTAGCCGATGCCCTTGTCGGGGACGGCGAGGAGTTGCTCCTTGACGGCCTTGACGGCGGCGCCCGTCGCCGCTGTGCCCGTGAGTGCCTGGTGGGGGTCGATGGCGGACATGTCGAGGCGGACGGGGTACATGCTGGTGAACCAGCCCATGGTGCGGGAGAGGTCGGCGCCGGGGACGACGTCCTCCTCGCGTCCGTGGCCTTCCAGGCGGATCAGGGTGGTGGGTTCGTCGATGCCGCGGCGGCGGCGCCAGAGGGTGACGGCGAGGGCCAGTGCGGTCAGCAGGCCGTCGTTGACGCCGGCGCGGTAGGCGGCGGGCAGGGTGGTCAGCAGGGCGCGGGTGGTGTCGACGGGCAGGTCGAGGCGGACTCGTTCCAGGGTGGCGACGGTGTCGGCGGCCGGGTCGAACGGCCTGGTGCCGAGGTCGGGGTCGGGTCCGGAGACGATCCGGCGCCACAGGGCGAGTTCCGCCGTCCGCTGTGCGGTGGCGGCCTCGGTGAGCGCGTGCGTCCAGCGGCGGAAGGAGGTGGCGGTCGCGGGCAGCTGCGGGGGGTGGCCGTCGCGGATCCGGCGCCAGGCGGCGGCGAGGTCGGGCAGCAGGATGCGCCAGGACACGCCGTCGACCACGAGGTGGTGGAGCAGGATGCCGAGGCGTCCCGGGGTCGCGGTGCCCGCGTCGAACCACACGAACTGCGCCATCACGCCGTTCGCGGTGTCCAGTCGGTCTGCCGCGGCGTCGAGTTCGCGCTCCGCGCGCCGGCGCCAGGTGTCGTCCCAGGTGCCGTCGCTCGGGACCCGGTGGACCAGGGGGTGCACGTCGGTGGTTCCGGGGGCGGCCACCTGCAGTCCCGCCGCCGGGGCGGGGGCCCGCCTGGAGCGCAGGATGTCGTGGCGCTCGAAGGCCGCGGACAGTGTGCGTTCCAGGGCGTCGCGGTCGATGCCGGTCGGAAGGTCCACCGTCATCGCCATGGTGAACCGGTCGGCGTTAGCGCCCAGTTCGTCCAGGTAGTGGCCGACGGGCGGCAGGGGCACGAAGCCGACGCCGCCGCCGGGCAGTTCCGCCAGTTGCGGCTCGGTGCGGGCCCCGCTGGTGGCGACGCGGGCGAGTTCGGCCACGGTGCGGCGCTCGAAGATCTGCCGGGGGGTGACCTCGACGCCCTGGGCCCTGGCCCGCGCGACGACCTGGATGGAGCGGATGCTGTCGCCGCCGAGCGCGAAGAAGTCGTCGTCCACGCCGACCCGGTCCAGGCCGACCACGTCGGCGTAGACCCGGGCGAGGACCTCTTCGCCCGGTGTGCCGGGGGCGCGGTAGGCGGAGCCGGTGAACTCCGGTTCCGGCAGTGCCCTGCGGTCCAGTTTGCCGTTGGGGGCCAGCGGCAGCCGCTCCAGCATGACGAACACCGAGGGGACCATGAACTCGGGGAGCCTGGCGGACACGAACGTGCGCAGGTCGCGCGGTGAGACGGTGGCGGTGAGGTCGATGTCGAGGTCTGCCAGGCTCGCCACCTGCGCGTGCGCCGGCTCCCTCGCGGCCGTCGGCACGACGTAGCCGACCAGGTGGTCGCGGCCTTCGTGTCGGTGGGTGGTCACCAGGGCCTGTGCCACGGCGGGGTGGGCGGTCAGCGCGGACTCCACCTCGCCCGGTTCGATGCGGAAGCCGCGTACCTTGACCTGCGCGTCGTCGCGGCCGACGCACTCCAGTCGGCCGTCGGCCCCGCGGCGGGCGAGGTCGCCGGTGCGGTACATGCGCGCACCGGCCGGGCCGAAGGGGTCGGACACGAACCGTTCGGCGGTCAGCCCGGCCCGGCCGAGGTACCCGCGTGCCAGGTTCCCCGTCACGTACAGCTCGCCGACGACGCCGGGGGCGAGCAGTTGGAGGCCGGGGCCGAGGACGTAGGCGCCCATGCCGGCCAGCGGGACGCCGACGGGTGCGGTGGCCGCCGTGGCCGTCCACGTCGCGTCGGCGGTGAAGGCGGTGGCGTAGAACGACTCCGTCTGGCCGTAGGCGTTGATCACCCGCACGCCCGGGATCGCGTCCTGGACGCGCTTGACCAGCGAGGCGGGGAGGGCTTCGCCGGCGAAGACCACCGTGTCGGCGCGGATCGTTCCTGCCGTCTGGTCGAGGAGTTCGGAGAGGACCGAGGGGACCGTGCTGATGACGCCGCCGGACCAGCCGCCCCGCTCGCCGATGACGAGGACGTCGCGGACCACTTCGAGGACGCCGCCCTTCGCCAGGGTGGTCACGATCTCGAAGACGGACACGTCGAAGTTGACCGAGGTGCCGGCGAGGACGCGCGTGCCCGCGCCGATGCCGACGATGTCGGCGAGCCGCAGCACGCCGTTGACGACGTCCCGGTGGGTGATCACCACGCCCTTCGGGGTGCCGGTCGACCCGGAGGTGTACATCACGTAGGCGGCGTGCGCGGCGGTGGCCGTGGTGGCCGGTTGCGCCGCCGGGCCGGCCGTGTCGAAGTCCACCTCGTCGACGCACAGGCGGGGGATGTCCGCCGCGGGGAGCGCCTTCGCGCCGGCGGTGTCGGTCAGTACCAGGTCCGGGCCCGCGTCGGACAGGATGTGGCCCAGCCGTGCGCCGGGGTACCGGGGGTCGATCGGCAGGTAGGCGGCTCCGGCCTTCCAGATCGCGAGGATGCCCACGATCAGGGCGGCCGAGCGCGGCAGGGCCAGGCCCACCAGGCGCTCCGGTCCGATGCCGCGGGCGGTCAGCTCCCGTGCCAGCCGCCCGGCCCGCGCGTCGAGTTCGGCGAAGCTCAGCTCCTGCCCGCCGTCGACGACGGCCGTCGCGTGCGGGGTCCGCGCCACCTGACGCTCGATCAGTGCGGCGCAGGTCGGCGCGTGGGTGTCGGCGGCCGCGGCCGGGGTGGCGCGCAGCGCCCGCTCCCGTTCGCCGTCCGTCAGCACGTCCGTCAGCGCGACGGCGCGCGACGGCGCGTCGAGCAGGTCGCCGAGCAGGCGCACCAGGCGGGCCACGAAGCCCTGCGCGGTGGCGCGGTCGAAGTGGTCGGTCGCGTATTCGAGGTGGATCGACAGGCCCGGGGTGTCGGGCTCGTCGAAGAAGCTGAACTCCAGGTCGAACTTGGCCGTCGACGTCCACAGCGGGGTGATGCGCGCCCGCACGCCGCCCGGCAGGGCGAAGTCCAGGCGGGCGCCGGTCGACCAGGTGAACATCACCTGGAACAGCGGGTGGTAGGCGCTGGAGCGCTCCGGGTTGAGGGCCTCCACCACGCGTTCGAACGGCGCGTCCTGGTTGTCGTAGGCCGCAAGCGCCTTGTGCCGCACCTGGGCGAGGAGCTGGTCGAAGGTCGGGCGGCCCGACAGGTCCGTGCGCAGGACCCAGGTGTTGGCGAAGAAGCCCACCAGGTCGGCCAGGTCCGGGTCCTGGCGGCCGGCGACGGTGGAACCGAGCGCGATGTCCTCGCCCGCGCCCAGCTGGTGCAGCAGGACGGCGAGGGCGGTCTGGAACACCATCGGCACCGACGCGCCGGTGCGCTTGGCCGCCGCCCGCGCCCTGGCCAGCAGTTCCTCGTCGACGGCGCCTTCGACGACATCGCCGCGGCGGCTCGGCCGCGGCCCGCGCGGCCGGTCCGCGGGCAGCGGCGTCGACTGCGGCAGACCCGCCAGCGCGCCGCGCCAGTAGTCGAGTTGGGTGGCGAGGAGGCTGTCCGGGTCGTTCTCGTCACCGAGCAGATCGCGCTGCCAGAGCGTGTAGTCGGTGTACTGGACCGCCAGTTCGGGCCAGTTCGGGGCGCGGTCCTCGATGCGTGCGGTGTAGGCGGCGCTCAGGTCCCGCACGAGCGGGGCGACGGACTCGCCGTCGCAGGCCATGTGGTGGACGAGCAGCAGGAGGTGGTGTTCCTCGGCGCCGGTGCGCAAGAGGACGGCGCGGACCGGGATCTCCTCGAACGGGGTGATCGCGACCGCGGAGGCCTTCCGCACCGCTTCGTCCAACTCCTGCGGGGCGACGTCGACCAGCCCGATGTCCAGCCGCACCTCGCCGGCCGGCACCACCTGCTGGGCGGGGACGCCTTCGGCGCTCTCCACGATCAGGGTCCGCAGACTCTCGTGGCGGGCCACCACGTCGCGCACCGCGGCGGTGAGCGCCGTGGTGTGGACCTGTCCCGTGAGCCGGATGAGGAACGGCACGGTGTATATCGCCGACGGCCCCTCGATCCTGTCGATGAACCACAGGCGTCGCTGTGCGAAAGACAAGGGGATCATCACTCGGCACTCCTGATTTATCCGGTCCACGGGCGTGATCGATTCATCGCTGGTTTCGCATGCAAACATCTTCGGTGGCCGCCCGGATCCCGGGCGGCCCGTTCGGCGGTCCGTTCGGCGGCCCGTCCGCGGGTCCGTTCGGCGGTCCGTTCGGCGCTCCGTTCGGCGGCCCGTCCGCGGCCGCTGCCGGGCGCCGGTGGCGGTGCGACGTCCCCGGCCCCGAACCGGCCGCCGGGCGGGCCCGGGTGGTCGAGCGGGCCCGGGTGGTCGAGCGGGCCCGGGTGGTCGGGCGGCGCCCGGTTCGGGGCCCCGCCGAAAGCGGCAGGCAGCGGCGCACCGGGGCCGCCCGGCCCGGCCGCCGGCGGCCGGGCCGGACAGGACCCGCGCACGGCACGGGCACGACCGCGGCCCCCTCCGCGGCCGCTTCGGCGGCCGCTTCGGCGGGAAACGGGCCGGCACTCACCCGCTCGCACGCAATTCGGACTCCCGGACGGCCGGCATCCCCTCGCCCCGCTTCCACCGAGCCCGATTGCGAGCCAATGGAACACGCATTAGGCAACCACGTCGACCCAATATCGTGTCAACCGTGACCGGGCCGGTCGCCGGGCGGCGGAGGTGTCCCGCCAACAGGACACCGGAGCACCGGAGCACCGGTTTCGGTTGACTCACCGCACGGGGATGTGAGGTATGTTCAGGCACATCCCCAGCGCATTCCTCCGCCGCACCGCCCCCCGCCGATCTTTATACTCCTTTCACCGTTTCAAGAAATAGGAGTCCACAGCATGCGGCTTGAGATCCTAGGACCGGTCCGTGTCGCTAACGGAAATACCGTCAACGCCGTAGGGGCGCAGAAGGTCGAGATTCTGCTGGCGACGCTCGCCATCCGCTCCGGTCAGGTCGTCAGCGTCGACCAGCTCATCACCGAGATATGGGGCGACGAACCACCGCGCAGCGCCATCGGGAGCCTGTACGTGTACGTCTCCCAGGTCCGAAAGCTGCTCCGCCGTCCCGGGGCGGCGGAAAGCCCCGTCGTCACCAATTCCTCCGGATACATGCTGACGCCGGGTCCGGACGAACTCGACCTCCACGACTTCACCCGCCTGGTGAAGGAAGGCCGGGTCCGGCTCAGGAAGGGCGAGCACGAGGACGCGGCCCGCAGCTTCGAGGACGCGCTCGCCCTGTGCCGCGGGCCGCTGCCCACGGCGGCACGCGGCCCGATCCTGCAGGGCTTCCAGGCCTGGTTCGACGAGATCCAGCTGGAGTGCCGGGAGGGGCAGATGGAGGCGCACATGGCCCTCGGGCACCACCGCGAGCTCGTCAGCGACCTCTACCTCCTCAGTACCGAGCACCCCCTGCGCGAGGTGTTCCACCGGCAGCTCATGGTGGCGCTCCACCGAAGCGACTGCCGGGGCGACGCCCTGCTCGCCTACCACCAGGCCTGCCGGACCCTGCGGGAACAGCTGGGCGTCGAACCCGGCCCGGCGCTCAAGGACATCCAGCGTTCGATCCTGATGGACAACGGCCGCTGACCGGCCGTGCCGGCCGAGGCAGGCCCGTGCCGGCCCCGGACGCCGCCTGCCGGCCCCGGACGCCGCCTGCCGGCCGAGGGGCCCCGTACCCGGCCGGCCGCGGGCGGGAGGGTCCCGGTGCGCGGCCGGTGCGCCCGGCGGGCGTCCGCGCCGCGGCCGGGCGGAGGCCGTCGTCGACGGGGCGCCCCTCAGCGCGAGCCGGCGCGGTCCACGATCCGCTCCAGGTCCCGGACGACGTCGGCGGGCGAGGGCTGCGCCGCCAGTTCCCCGCCGAGCCGCCCGGCGGCCCGGGCGAACGACGGCTCCTCCAGCAGCCGCACCAGCTGCTCGCGCACCCGCCGCCCGTCCAGGTCGCCCGGAGCGTCGCCCCGGATCCACAGGCCGGCCCCGGAGCGCTCCAGTCGCGGGCCGCGCTCCCCGATGTCGGGAATGACACTGCCGATCACCAGCTGCGGCACCCCGTGCGCGATCGCCTCCAGGAAGCCGGGCACACCGCCGTGGTGGATGACGGCCGAACACGACGGGACGACGGCGTGCAGCGGAACGAACTCCACCAGCCTGGTGTTCTCGGGAACCCGCTCCAGCTCCCGCTGGAACTGCTCGGGCAGGGTCACCACCAGCTCGATGTCCAGGTCGGCCAGCGCGTCCAGCATTGCCTGCATCTGCTCCAGGGAGACGGCCTGGTGCCTCGCCGCCTGCTCCAGGCTGAGTCCGAAGGTGAGCAGCACGCGCCGCTTCGCCGGGTCCTGCCGGGCCCAGTGCGGCACGACCGACGGCCCGTTGTAGGGGACGTAGCGCAGCGGCAGGTGCGGAGACGGCGACTCCAGCCGCATCGAGCCGACCATCTGCTCGATCGCGAACTGCCCGGTCACCATCTCCTCGGAGAACCGGGCGCCGAACTTCTGCGCCCACTGGCCCAGCCAGTCCGCCAGCGGGTCCTCGCGGGCCTCGGGCGCCTGTTCCTGACGCACCCGCAGGAAGTGCCGCCGCATCCGGCCCACCACGTCGAGTTCGGTCAGCATGCGCCCGTGCGGCACGCCGAGGGCGGTGGCCGCGATCGCGCCCGCGTGGCTGAGCCAGTCCCAGAGCACCAGGTCCGGCTGCCACCAGCGGCAGTAGTCCACCAGGTCCTCGACCATCGCGTCGTTCATGGCCGCCTGGGTGCGCTGCGTCATCTGGTAGCCCCACCGCAGGCGCTCCCAGGTGAGCTCCTCCTCGCGGTTCTCCGACAGGTCGGTCAGAAGGTCGCCCCGCTCCGCGAGTTCCTGGACCTTCGCCATCACCTCCGGGACCAGAAGCGCGTCGAGCTTCTCCACGACCGGCTCGTCGGAACCGACGGGTACCGCCGGCAGGCCGGAGGCGGTGACGGCGGCGGTCAGCTCCGGGCCGCTCGCGACGCGGACCTCGTGCCCCGCCGACTGCAGGGCCCAGGCCAGCGGCACGAGAGCCTGGAAGTGGGATCGCCATGGAATACAGGTGAACAGGATTCTCAAGCCGATCAGCCCTTTCAGGAACTCCGTACCCACCGGACACGGGAGACCCTCGCCCGGGCGCCTTGGGCCGGTCTTGGCCCTCTCTTGACGCCCCCGGACCGGGGCCCGCGCGGCACACCCGAGGCTCCCGCGCGGGCCCCGGTGCCCCGCTGCCCCGGTGCCGGTGCCCGCCGCGCTCGGGGCCGACTCCCCCGAGGCGCCCCGGTGCCGGTGCCCGCCGCGCTCCCCACGGGGCCGACTCCCCCAAGGCGCGCATGAGACCGGCTTTGGACGGGCCCCCGACGATGCGGGGACACCGATCACGAGGAGGCACGGAGCGGATGAAAGGCATCATTCTCGCCGGCGGCAACGGCACCCGTCTGCAACCCCTCACGTTCGCGGGGTCCAAACAGCTCGCTCCGGTCTACGACAAGCCGATGATCTACTACCCGCTCTCCGTGCTCATGCTGGCGGGCATCCGGGACATCCTCGTCGTCACGCGTCCGACCGACCTCCCCGCGTTCCGGGCCCTCCTGGGCGACGGCCGGCAGCTGGGGCTGTCCATCGACTACGCCACGCAGGACAAGCCGCGCGGCATCGCCGACGCCTTCCTCGTGGGCGAGGACCACATCCGCGGCGAGCGGTGCGCGCTGATCCTCGGGGACAACCTCTTCCACGGCGCCAACCTGCCCACCCTGCTGCGGCGCACCGCGCTCAAGATGAGCGGCTGCGTGCTGTTCGGCCACGAGGTGGCCGACCCGGAGCGGTTCGGCGTCGCCGAGATCGACGCGCGGGGCGAACTCGTCTCCATCGAGGAGAAGCCCCACAAGCCGCGCTCGAACCTCGCCGTCCCGGGGATCTACTTCTTCGACGCCCAGGTCACGGACATCGCCAGGGACCTGGAGCCGTCCCCCCGGGGCGAGCTGGAGATCACGGACCTGCTGCGCGTCTACCTGGAGATGGGCACCGCCGAGCTGGTGTGGCTGGGCAGGGGCGTCACGTGGCTGGACACCGGCACCCACGAGTCCCTGCTGGAGGCGGGCACGTTCGTGCGGGACACGCAGCGCCGGCAGGGCACCCGGCTGGGCTGCATCGAGGAGATCGCCATGCACATGGGGTACATCGACCCGGACGAGTGCCGGGCGCTGGGGGCGAGCATGGGCAACTCGCCCTACGGCGAGTACGTCATGGAACGGGCCCGCCTGTGCAGCGCGGGCCTGCTGCCCCCGCTTCCCTCGGAGGCGCCGTGAGCCCTCCGGTCACCGGCGCCGCCGGGTCCACCGGCTCCGCGCGCGGACTCCGGGCCGGCCGACGCCATCGCCCGGTGCCGCGACCACCGCGACCTCCGGGAGCGGCGGGAAGCGCTCGGACGTCGGCGGGCCGCGCGGGAGCGCGGGCCGGGAGGACGGGCCGGGAGGACGGGCAGCGGTCACGGGGCCTCCTGTCGGTCCGCCCGTGCGGGCATCGTCGATGACTGCAGGCCCCGTGCCGAATGCGGTGCGGCGTCTACTCCGCGAGGATCTCCGCGGCCGCGCTGTCGAGCGTGACGAGCACCCACTGCTCCAGATCGATCCCCGCGTGCGACGCGGCACTGTGCCACCGCCGCATGTGGCCGACCGGAACGGCGAGGCGCTGGGTCGGCTCGGTGTCCTGGTCCTCGCCGGCGATCTCGCTCTCCTGCGCGAGACGCACGGCCTTGCGCAGCTGCTTGGTGCTCCACTCGTGCGCCTCGCACTGGTCGAGCCAGTGCTCCTGCTCCGCCGTCGACAGCGAGGCCACCTCGGCGTGGTGCTGGAAGCTCAGCGAGGCCCGTCGCCGGTCGATGGCGAAATGCCGGGAAACCCAGGCGTAGTTACGCAGCGTCTGATACTGGAGGCCGACCGCGCGAATTCCCCGCTCGTAACGGTCGCTGTAGTGGTCCTTTCCGTAAATCAGCCAGTCGCCGAGCCACCAGGAGGAGGAGTTGATGATTCCCGAAAGTCTTCTTCCGGCGTTCTCCCAGTTCTCGAAGGTCAATCCGGCAGGGATCTGAAGACCGACGTTCGTCGTCAGGACCTGGCTGCGATGCGGACTTTCGACGGGCCCCCGCTGCTGCCCCACGACTGTCACGACATCATTCGGGCGACGTAAAGTGGTTCTTGCATCGGATCGCGGTATAGCCATGTTCTTCCCCCTATCGAACGCTGTGCAGGCCACGTGCGAGGCGGATGAATCCCGTGCCGCGCCGGAACAAACGGCCCACAAGTGCTCCAGCCTGGCTCAACGCCTTTATGGCACTGGACAAGTAGATCCCATGAGTTGTGTACGGGCAAGGGTTCGACTGACATCGTCAGCGAGGCGTTCGGGCATGATCGGGCGGCCCCGGCGGGCACCACACGAGCCCCACCCGCATGACCCGTACCACCCCGTCCCGGCCCCGGCCCTGGCATCGAAGGGCCGTGGAGGAACCACACCCCGACTTCGACGGCCGGGGCGGCGCAGGGGTTGAGGATCGTGGTGGTCGACCGGTAGGGGACGCTGCGCCCCGCACCCCGCCCGTCGTCGGTGGCGGGCCGTCGGCGGCGAGCCGACCGCGGACCGTCGCCGCAGGGGGAACCGTGGAATGTCCGCCGGGATTCCAGGTCGGCGCGCGCAAGCCGCTCGGGCCGCAACTCCCGGAAACCCCACGGCTGTCCAGTCGACAGGACAGCGTCATGTCCGACCGGGCGGACCGCGGACGGCACGCGGGCCGCGGCGCCGGACCCCGGAGAGCCCCGCGCGGCCCCGCACCGTCCCCGAATCGGGCCCCGCACCGGCCCCGCACCGGTTCCGCACCGGTTCCGGACCGGCTCCGGACCGGCTCCGGCGGCGAGGTCGGGCGGCGCGAACCGGACACCTGTGAGCGCATGTTCACCCTCGCTGATCCTGCGTAAGCTGCCTCGCGAGCACGTACCGGGCCCACGAGAGCCCCCACGGGCCTCCCGAGCCCCCTGCGCGAGCGCCGGGCGCCGAACACGTCGCCGAACACGTCGCCGTCCGCAGGCCGCGGGCCGACCGGCTCGTTCCCGTGACCGACGCGCCGCAGCCGGCCCCGTGGCGCCGGAGGATCACGAGCGACCCGGTCGCGTGACGCCGAGAACGGCGCAGTGGCCCGGATCCATCGACCGGACAAGGAGCGCGCAGTGACGAACGCACCCGGCCCAGGCGCCGCCGACCGCGGCGGTTGGATACGCCGCTACCACACCCCCGGGCATGACGCCCCCGCCCTCGTCTGCTTCCCGCACGCCGGGGGCGCCGCATCGGCGTACTTCGCCCTGTCGGCCGCCCTTTGCGCGGGAGCCGAGGTGCTGATCGTGCAGTACCCCGGACGCCAGGACCGCCTGGAGGAGCCCGCCCTGACGGATCTGGGAGAGCTCGCGGACGGAGCCCTCGCGGCCCTGGAGCCCTGGACGGGCCGCCCGTTGACGCTGTTCGGGCACAGCATGGGCTCCCTCGTGGCCTACGAGGTCGCACGGCGACTGGAGCGGGGACCGGGCCCCGGCCCGGCCGGACTCATCGTCTCGGGCAACACGGCGCCGTCGGTCGAGCGGGACCAGGGCGTCCACCGGATGGACGACCGGGCGCTCGCGGCATGGATGTCGGAGATCGCCGGCACGCCGCCGGCCGTGCTGGCGAACAAGGAGCTCCTGGCCACCCTCGTCCCCGCCCTGCGCGGCGACTTCACCGCGCTGGAGACGTACCGCCACCCGGAGGGCGGCCGCGTCGCGTGCCCCGTCAGCGGCTACGTGGGCGACCAGGATCCGCACGTGCCGCGCGAGGGCTTCCTGCGCTGGGCCGAGCACACGACGGCGCAGTTCACCGCCCAGGTCTTCGAGGGCGGCCACTTCTACATCGAGGGCCAGGTGCGGGAGGTGGCCCGGAGCATCCTGCGGGACCTCTCCGCCTTCGCCGAGCGGCGCCCGGCGCGGCACCCCCGCGCCTGAGCGGGCGAGGCACCGCCCCGCACCGGCTCCGCCACCCGCCACCCGCCACCCGCCACCCGCCACCCGCCACCCGCCACCGGAGAACCTATCTGACGCACCGTCAGCCTACCGCCACCGCCCGCCCCTTCGTGCCACCACCCGCCCACGGACCCCTGCGGGCAGCCCCGCCGACACGCCCGCCGAAACACCCTCCGGCGCGCGCGCCGGGGGGCGCGCCGGCCTCCGGGCGGCGCCCGGACGGGTCCGCCCAATCAAGATATATCTCGATGGTTGACACGCGATATATCGCGTGCCACAGTCCTAGGGCAGGGTTCGGCCGCAGGCACTGTCCAGCCTGTGCCGCCGAGTGCCCACACATGTCCGCAACCCTTTCAGACCACAGGAGTTGCTCTATATGCCAGAGGCCATCCACGCCGAGGGCCTGGTGAAACACTTCGGCGACGTGCGAGCGGTGGACGGTGTCGACCTGGTCGTCCCGCAGGGAACCGTGCTCGGTCTGCTCGGCCCCAACGGCGCCGGCAAAAGCACCACCGTGCGGATCCTCACCACCCTTCTCAGGCCCGACGCCGGGCGCGCGACCGTCCTCGGGGCGGACGTCGTCAAGGACCCGGACACGGTGCGCCGCTCGCTCGGCATGGCGGGGCAGTTCGCCGCGGTCGACGAGTTCCTCACCGGGCGAGAGAATCTTCAACTGATCGGCCAGCTCTATCAGTTGAGGAAGCGCGACGCGGTGGCCCGCGCCAAGGAACTGCTGGCGCTGTTCGACCTGGAGGACGCCGCCGACCGGACCGCCAAGACCTACTCCGGCGGCATGCGGCGCCGTCTCGACCTCGCGGCGGCCATGCTCATGAAGCCGGCCGTGATGGTCCTCGACGAGCCGACCTCGGGCCTGGACCCCACCAGCCGCCTGGTGCTGTGGGAGGTCATCCGCGCGATGGTCGCCGACGGGACGACGCTGCTGCTGACCACGCAGTACCTGGAGGAGGCCGACCAACTCGCCGACTCGATCTGCGTCATCGACCACGGCCGCGTCCTCGCCTACGGCACGAGCGACGAACTCAAGGCGCGCGTCGGCAACGAGCGGGTCGAGCTGACCCTCCCCGAGGGCGAGGACCTCACCGGCGCCGGCCTGGTGATAGCCGCGGAGGGCCGGGGCGAGGTGTCCATCGAGGAGCAGGCCCGCAAGCTGATCGTGCCGGTCTCCAACGGCTCCCGCTCGCTCGGCGGCATCATCCGCAGGCTGGACGAAGTGGGCATCCCCTTCGACGACATCGCGCTGCGCCGTCCGACCCTGGACGACGTGTTCATCGCCCTCACCGGCCGCTCCGCCGACACCGGCGGGGCCACCGAGGACGTTTCAGTGAAGGAGTCCGGAAAGTGACCGTCCTGTCCGAGCCGCCCGCCGTCCGGCCGCCCACGGGCGGCGCCGTCGGCCAATCAATCCGCGACTCGCTCATCATCGCCAAGAGCGGGCTGACCCGGGTCAAGCGTGCGCCGGGCATGATCCTGTTCATGCTGATCCAGCCGACCATCTTCATCGTGATGTTCACCTTCGTGTTCGCCGGCTCGGTCAACATCGGCGGCACCACGGACCGTGCGGCGTTCCGTGAGTTCAACGTGGTCGGCATCATGGCCCAGACCGTCATCTTCTCGGTCATCGCGACCGCCGCGGGCATCGCCGACGACATGCGCAAGGGGCTCGTCGACCGGTTCCGCTCGCTGCCGATGGCACGCGGCGCGGTGCTCACCGGCCGCACCCTGTCCGACGCGGTGACGATCGCCCTCGTCCTGGTGGTGCTGGGCTCCGTCGGCGCGGCGGTCGGCTGGCGCTTCCACGAGGGCGTGCTCAAGATGCTGGCCGGCTTCGCGCTGCTGTTCCTGCTGGGTTACGCCTTCACCTGGGTCGGCGCACTGACCGGACTGGCCTCGCGCTCCCCGGAGGCGGCCTCGTCGGCCCCCATGCTGTGGATCCTGCCGGTGTCGTTCATCTCCAACGCCTTCGTGGACCCCACCCGGATGTCGACCCCCCTGCGGTACATGGCCGAATGGAACCCCTTCAGCGCCACCGTGCAGGCCGCCCGCACGCTGTTCGGCAACCCGGGCACCGGCGCGAGGGACGCCTGGCCGATGCAGCACCCGATCGAGGCGTCGCTGATCTACTCGGTGATCATCATCGTCGTCTTCCGCACTCTGGCCGTGCGCAAGTACCGGCGCACCGCCACGTCCTGACGGGCCGCCACCACGGCGGACGACGGGAGCGGGGCAGGGGACGGATCCCCTGCCCCGCTCCCGTCGTCCGCGCGAGGCGTCACCCGTCCCCGGCCGGCCGCTGCGCGTAGTACGGCACGTAGGCGTCCAGGAGGTCGTCCAGGTAGTCCGCCGCGCTGCGCAGCCCGGGGCGGAAGTCGGGAACGTGGCGCCGGAGGCGGCGGATCGAGACGCGGGTGACCGCCGTGCCGCCGGGAACGCAGGTGCGCACCGCCCTCGTGCCCAGCCGCCTCTCGATGCCGTCCAGGATCGCCTCCACGGGCTGCGGCGCCCCGGACGCCACGTTGAGGACCTCGTCCCGCACGCCCTGGCCGAGCAGTCGCCCGATGGCGTCGAGGAGGTCGTTCACGTCCAGCAGGTCCCGGTGGACGCCCTGCTGCACGCGCACGGCACCGGCGAGCACCTGCCGCGTCAGCCCGGGCAGCAGCTGGTGGGCCCGCTGGTGGCGGCCCACCAGATGGCTCAGCCGCAGGATCAGGTGCGGGACCCCCGACTCGCGGATCGCCGACTCCAGCGCCAACTTGTTCCTGCCGTAGCCCGCGGGCGGGGCCGCCAGATGGTCCCCTTCGGCGCACAGGGCGCCGGTGGACCCGTACACCGCGAACGAGGCCGAGGAGAAGAACAGCACCGTGCGACGGCGCTGCCCGCACTCGCGCAGGACCTCGTGCACCAGCTCGGCCTCCCGGACGAACTCCTCGGGCGCGACGGTGGAATGACTGGACACGCCGGCGGCGATCGCGGTGACCTCGGGAAACCGCTCCGCGAAGGCCTCCGATAGGCACCGGGCGAGAAAGCCGCGACCGATGATCTGCACGTTGCTCCGACTCCTCGGCTCGGGAACGCCGCCGCGCCGATCCGCCTCACGGGCTCCCGGGCCGAGGAGGGCGGATCAGCGGAACAGCGAATGACGTACCGTCAGTTTCCGCATGCCGACCGTCCCGTGGATCCGGATCCGCGGACCGCCGGAACCGGCGGAGCGGCCGGGCTTGTAGGACAGGCCCTTGAGGCCGGTCTCCACGTCCTCCAGGTCGACGGTCGAGCCGCGCGGCACGATGATCCTCACGCGCCCCACGCCGACCAGCAGTTCGAGGTCGACGACCGGATCCTCGATGACCGCCCGGGACAGGTCCAGGTACACCCGGCCCAGGGGCGAGGCGACCGTGAGCTCCGCGGGCACCCGCCACCGACCGCGCCGCAGGATCAGCCCGCTCACCCCGGCGATCGTGAACCGGTCCTCCCGACTCCTCGCCGGCAGCCCGGCCACGGCCACGTCGAGCTGGCCCCGCGTCCTGGCGCTCAGCACCTGTTCGAGGCACTGGTCCAACTGCTGGTGCGTGAGCTGCCCCTTCGCGTACGCGTCCTTCAACAGCTGTGTGGTCCGGTCACGGTCATCGTCGCCGATGAGCGTGTCCGGGTCCTTCGGCCGGGAGGCCATGTCGTCAACTCCCATGTCAGGTCAGTGAAGTGCCCGCAGCTTTCCGAAGAGCAGGCTCCCACTGCACGGGTATGCCCGGGCCGGCTCGGGCCCGTGTCACACGATCGGACGAATCAGGTCCCGTCCCCCGTGCCCCTCCTGCGCAACCGCGGCGAACGGTCCCTCGGAGCATTGTCGACGATGCGCGCCAGCGCCGCAACGTCGGACGCTCCGTACACCTCGTTGATGAGCACCCTGACCCCCAGCTTCCTTCCGATCCGGCCGGTGAGACCGGACGCCAGCAGCGAATCGCCGCCCAGATCGAAGAAGTTGTCGCCGACACCCACCCGGTCGACGTGCAGGACCTCCGCTATCAAGGCGCACAGCTCCCGCTCCGCCGGGGTGCGCGCAGGCGTGAAGTCCCGGTGCGCGCGCCCGGGTTCGGGCAGCGCGTCCCGGTCCAGCTTGCCGTTGCGATTGAGCGGCAGCGCCTCCAGCAGGACGTAGGCGGACGGCAGCATGTACTCCGGCAGCACCTCGCGCAGGCCGTCGCGCACGTCGTCGACCAGCGCGGCCCGCCCCGACCACCGCCGCCGGGCCGCCGCCGCCGTCGTCGCCTTCGTCGTCGTCGCCGTCGCCGTCGTCGTCGTGCCGGGGCCCGGGGCCGCGGCGCGGCCGCCCGGGCGCCGGGCGTAGACGTTGTAGAGCACCGTGTCGTGCAGCAGGCCGCCGTCCTGTTCGCACACGACGTCGAAGCCGTGGCCCTTGAGGAGCGCCTCGACCTCGGCCAGCCTGCCGTCGACGTCGTGGAGTTCGACGGCGAGCTGCCGGATCCTCGGCCAGTGCTCGGGGCGGATGCCCTTGAGGACCTCGTGCTCGGCGCCCTCCACGTCGATCTTCAAGAGGTCGATCCGCTCGATGGCCTCCTGCTCGACGACCTCCGAGAGGGTCCGCACGCGGCAGGTGAACGTCCGGCTCTCCAGGCGGGATTCGACGACCTCCTCGATCAGGTCCCGCGCGGCGGCGCCGGGCCGCTCGCCGTCGGCCGGCTGTGCCTTGTTGCGCAGGTAGGCGCGCACCAGGTCGCGTGCCTCGGGCGCGGTCGCGGCGCGGGTGGAGTTGACGGTGTTGTGCGGGTAGAAGGTGAAGGTCTCCTCCTGCGCGGTCGCGCCCAGCGCGCAGTCGAACAGCGTGACGTCCAGGCCGTGGAGTTCGACGTTGCGGCGCAGGGTCTCGTGCAGCGGGGGGAGCGGTTCGAAGGCGTAGAGGCGGCCGTCGGGGTTGCGGTCCGCGGCGAACAGGGTGAACAGGCCGATGTTGGCGCCCACGTCGACGACCGTGTCGCCGTTGTCGACGGTGATGCCGCCGCGCAGGTACTCCTCGCGCGTGAACACCTCGTCGTAGACGAAGTCCGTCTCGCTCCTGTTGTGGTGGAACACCGTCATGCCGTTGGGCAGTTCGCGCACCGGCGGGTGGGCGTCGCCCTCGGTGCGTTCCAGGCGGAGCAGTTCGAGGACCGCGGGCGCGCGGTCCGCCGCGGGGACGAGGTAGGCCACCAGGCGCCGGTCGCCGTCGCCGTGGTCGCGGACCTGGACCCGCGCGTCCTGGAGCGCCGGGTGTTCGGCGAGCCGGGTCTCGATCTCCCCGAGCTCGATCCGAAAGCCCCGGACCTTCACCTGGTCGTCGTTGCGCCCCAGGTACTCCAGCGTCCCGTCGGGCAGCCACCGCACCAGGTCCCCGGAGCGGTACATCCGTGCGCCGGGCACCTCGGCGAACGGGTCGGCGAGGAAGCGCTGGGCGGACAGTGCCGGCCGGTTGAGGTAGCCGCGCGCCACGCCCGCGCCGGCGACGTACAGCTCGCCGACCTCGCCGACCGGGGCCGGCCGCAGGTTCCGGTCGAGTACGTGGGTGCGCAGGTCCGGCAGGCGCCGGCCGATCGGGCTGACGGACCGGTCCGTGTCGGCCCCGGTCAGGAGGTGGTGGGTGGTGTGCACCGTGGTCTCCGTGATGCCGTACATGTTCACCAGCCGGGTGCCGCGGTTGACCTCGCGCCGCGTCCACGCCTTGAGGAGCGCCGGGTTCAGTGCCTCGCCGCCGAACACCACGACCCGCAGGGCGTGCGGCGCGCCGTCCTCGCCCTGGGCCGCGATCAGCTGCCGGAAGGCCGTCGGCGTCTGGTTCAGCACCGTCACCCGCGAGGAGCACAGCAGCCGGTACAGCTCCTTCGGGCTGCGGGCGACCTCCTGCGGCACGACGACCAGGGTGCCGCCGTGCAGCAGCGCGCCCCACATCTCCCACACCGAGAAGTCGAAGGCGAACGAGTGGAGCAGCGCCCACACGTCCTGTCCGCCGAAGCCGAAGTGCTCGCGCGTGGTGGTGAACAGCCGTACGACGTTGCGGTGTTCGACCGTGACGCCCTTCGGGGTGCCCGTCGAGCCGGAGGTGTGGATGACGTAGGCCGCGTGGGCGGGCCGGACACCGGTGTCCGGCAGGTCCTCGGCCGGAAGTGCGCTCCACCGCTCGGCGTGCGCGCGCACGTCGAGGACCGGGACCGGCCACCGGGCGCGGTCCTGGTCCGGGTGGCGGGCGCTGTCGGTCAGCAGCAGGCGCGGCGCGCACTCGCGCAGGACCAGGGCCGCCCTGTCGGCGGGGGCGGCGGGGTCGATCGGCACGTACGCGCCGCCGGCCTTGAGCACCGCGAGCACGGCGACGACCAGGTGCTCGGTGCGCTCCAGGCGCAGCGCGACCGGGGTCTCGGGTCCCACGCCCAGGTCCCGCAGGTGGCGGGCCAGGCGGTTGGCGCGTGCGTTCAGTTCGCGGTAGGTGAGGGTGCGGTCGGCGGCGGTGACGGCGGGCGCGTCGGGGGTGGCGGCCGCCACGGCCTCGAACCATTCGTGGATGCAGCGCTCGGGTGGTTGCGGTGCCGGTGCCGGTGCCGGTGCCTGGTGGTGCTCGGTGGGGGCCTGGTGGTGTGCCGTGTCGCTCGGGGCGGGCAGTTCCCGGGTCGGGGCGGGGTGCCCGGTGCCGGTGCCGGTGGCGGTGCCGGTGGTGGCGGTGGTGGTGGCGGTGGCGGCGGCGGTGGCGGCGGTGGCGGCGGCGGTGGCGGCGGTGGTGGCGGCGGTGGCGGCGGTGGTGGTGGTGGTGGTGGTGGTGGTGGGTTGTGGTGCGGGTGGTTCGGTGAGGAGGTCGCCCAGTGGTGTCCGGGTGTCGGCGGCGAGGCGTTCGAGGACCCGCCCGTGGAGTTCGGCGATCTTGTGTGCGTGTTCCTGGTCGATCAGGTGGCACTGGTACTGCAGGTTCAGGCGCAGGCGGTCGCCGTCGGGGTGGGCGAAGACGGTGAGCGGGAAGTGGTTGAGGGAGTGCAGGGCGATGCCGGTGACGGCGAAGCCGGCCGCCCGGGCCGCCCGGGCGGTGGCTTCCTTGTCGTGGGGGAAGGACTCGAAGCCGATGACGGTGTCGAAGAGTGCCGGCAGTCCGGCGGCGCTCTGGATCGCGCCGAGGGGGCAGGGCGGGCGGCCCAGGAGGGTTCCCTGGCGTTGCTGGAGGTGTTCCAGCAGGTGTGCGGCGCTCTCGTGGGGGTCGCAGCGTACCCGTACGGGGACGGTGTTGATGAAGGTTCCGATCATGCGGTCCGCGTCGGGCAGTTCGGCGGGCCGTCCCGCGACGGCGGCTCCGAAGACCACGTCCCGGTGGCCGGTGAGGTGGCTGAGGACGACGGCCCAGGCGCCCTGGACCAGGGTGTTGAGGGTGATCCCGAGGTCGGCGGCCCGGTCCGGCAGTGCGAGGGCCGCGGCGTTCGACAGGGGGATGTCGATGCGGGCGGTGCCGGCGGCCGGACCGGCGGTGGCGGCCGGTCCGGCCGTGGCGGTGGCGGCTGGGCCTGCGGGGGTGGTGGTGGCGAGCAGTGTCGGCCGGGTCAGGCCGGCCAGCTCCCGCGCCCAGGCGCGGGCCGTCTCCTGGGTGTCCTGTCGGCCCAGCCAGGCGAGGTAGTCGCGGTAGCTGGGGGCGGGTGGGAGCGCGGTCGGGTCCTGGGTGGCGTAGAGGCGCATCAGGTCCTGGGCGAGCAGGGGCAGGCACCAGCCGTCGAGGGTGGCGTGGTGGGCGGAGAGGACCAGTGCGTGGCGGTCCTCGGCCAGGGTGAGCAGGGACATGCGCAGGACCGGTGGCACCGTGAGGTCGAAGTGGAGCGCGAGGTCGTTGGGCAGGAACTGGCGGTAGGCGGTGTCGCGCATGGTTTCGCCGAGGCCGCTGAGGTCGAGGTACTGCCAGGGCAGTTCGACGCCGTCCACGATGTACTGGACGAGGGTGCCGTCGGGGCCGGGCGCGTAGGCGGCCCGCAGGGCGGGGTGGCGGTCGAGGAGGGCCTGTGCGGCGGTGCGCAGGCGTGCGGGGTCGAGTCGTCCGGACAGGCGCAGGGTGTACTGGACCTGGTAGGTGTCGACGTCGGCGGAGGTCTCGTGTTCCATCAGGGAGTGCACCAGCAGTCCCTGTGGCAGCGGTGCGAGGGGCCAGATGTCGGACAGGCCCGGGTAGTGCTGCCGGTGGTCGTCGAGTTCCTGTTGGGTGACGCCGCTCAGGAGCACGTCGGAGGGGGTCAGGCCGCCGGCGCCGGTGCGGGCGGCGTGCCGGGAGATCGCGTCGATTGCCAGGTTCCACAGGTGCGTCAGTTCCTGGAGTTCGGTGGTGGTGAGGGCGCCGGCGGCGGCGGTGAAGTCGGCTTGGAGGCGTGGGCCGTCGGGGGTGTCGAGGAGGGCGGTGCGCAGGGCGAGGTCGACGTCGGCGGCGGCGCCGGCGGCCCGTGGCACGGTCCATCCCTCGGCCGGGGTGAATCCCGCACCGGGCGGCGCGGTGGCGGGGGCCGGGAAGCGGCCCAGGTGGGCGAAGGAGGTCCGGCCGCTCGGGGAGCGCTCCAGGGCGGCGGCGGTGGTGGGGTTGAGGTGGCGCAGGAGGCCGTGGCCGATGCCGCGGTCGGGCAGGGCGCGCAGGTGTTCCTTGACCGTCTTGAGGGCGGTGCCGGTGGCGGGGCCGCCCGCGAAGGCCTCGTGCAGGTCGGTTCCGGTGATGTCGAGGCGTACCGGGGTGGCTGTGGTGAGGCGGCCGGCGGTCCGCGAGGGGTCGGCGCCGGCCACGCCGGCCGTCGGTCGGCCGGGTTCGTCCAGGCGGATCAGCACGGTGGACGCATCGGCGCCGTGGGCTGCCCGTCGCTTCGCGAGCGCCATGGCGAGGGCGGTGAGCAGGCCGTCCTCGACGGTGCAGCGGAAGGCCGGCGGGAGGGCGGTCAGGAGGGTGTGGGTGGTGGTGGCGGGGAGCAGGAGGCGGGCGTTTACCGGTGCGGGGGGTGTGGTGTCGGCGGGGTCGCGGTGGGCGGTGGCGTGGGCGGTGGCGAGGGCGGGGTCGGGCCCGTCGAGGGCGGCGAGCCAGGTGTCGAGTTCGGCGACGCGTGCGGGCCGGTGTGCTTCCCGGGTGAGGGCGCGGGCCAGGGAGCGCAGTGGTGCGGTGACCGGGGGCAGTGCGATGTCCCGGCCGCGTTCGAGCTGTTGCGCGGCGGTGGCGAGGTCGGCGAGCAGGATGCGCCAGGAGTGGGCGTCCACCAGGAGGTGGGGCAGGACGATCAGCAGCCGGCCCGTGTGGTGGCTGCCCGCGTCGAACCAGGTGAACTGCGCCACCGGGCCCCTCGCCGGGTCCAGTCGGGCGGCGGCGGCGTCGAGTTCGCTCTGCAGGAGGTGTCCCCACTCCTTGGCCCGTTCGGTGTCCGGTGCGGCGTGCCAGGGGGCGTCGGTGGTGACGCGGTGGATCAGGGGGTCCGCGGTGACGGTGCCCGGCGGGGCGACGAGGAGTGCGCCTTCGTCGGTGCGGGTGACGCGGGCGCGGAGCATGTCGTGGTGGTCGATCAGCGCGCCCACCACGGTGGTGAGGCGGGTCCGGTCGAGGCCGTGGGGGAGGTCGAGGAGTGTGGCCTGGCAGTGTCGTGCGGCGCCGGGTCCGAGTTCGTGCAGGAGGTGGGTGGCCGGCAGGTGCGCCGGCAGGTGTGGCGGCTCGTCGGCGCTTCGGGGGGCGGGGTGCGGTCGTGCGGCGGCGATCGCGTCGGCGAGGGCGGCCACGGTGCGGGCCTCGAAGATCTGCCGGAAGGAGACGTCCACTCCTCGTGCCCGCAGCTGTGAGGCGACCCGCAGGGCCTGGATGCTGTCTCCGCCCAGGGACAGGAAGTCGTCGTCGATGCCGACCCGGGTGAGGCTGAGCGCCTCGGCGAAGCAGTGGGCGAGGACGGTCTCGGCCGGGGTGCGGGGGGCGCGGTAGTCGGCGGCGCGCAGTTGCGGGCGGGGCAGCGCGCCGCGGTCGGTCTTGCCGTTGGGGGTGAGCGGCATCTCGTCGACGACCGTGATCGTTGCGGGCACCATGGCCTGCGGCAGTCGCCGGGCGAGGTAGGCGCGCAGTTCGGCCGCGCCGAGTCCCGGGCCCAGGGTGAGCTGTCCGGTCGCGGCGGCGGGCTCCTCCCGCGGGGCGCCGGTGTCGGGCTCCGGTACGACGTAGCCGGCCAGGTGTCGTCCTGCGGTGCCGTTGTCGTGGACGACGGCGGCGGCCTGGCGCACTCTCGGGTGGGTGGCCAGGGCCGCCTCGACCTCGCCGAGTTCGATGCGCTGTCCGCGCAGTTTCACCTGGTCGTCGCTGCGGCCCAGGTATTCCAGTCGGCCGTCGGCGCCGGTTCGGGCCACGTCGCCGGTGCGGTACATGCGTGCGCCCGCGGGGCCGTGGGGGTCGGCCAGGAAGCGTGTGGCGCTCTGGGCGGGGCGCCCCAGGTATCCGCGGGCCAGGCCCGGTCCCGCCAGGTAGAGGTCGCCGGCCTGGCCGTGGGCGACGGGTGCGAGGTCCTGGCCGAGCAGGTAGGCGCGGGCGTCGGTCATCGGGGTGCCGATCGGCACCGCGCCGTCGCGCAGCGGTCCGGCGAAGGTGGCCCACACGGTGGCCTCGGTGGGGCCGTAGGCGTTGAACAGCCGTCGCCGCGCGCCCCATCGGGCCACGAGGGCGGGGGTGCTCGCCTCTCCCCCGACGACCAGGACGCGCAGGTGGTCCAGGGATTCGGCGCTGCCCGGGGGCAGGGTGGCGAGGACGCTGGGCGGCAGGGTCGCGTGTGTCACCCGGCGCTGTTCCAGGAAGGCGGCCAGGTCCTCGCCGACGAGTTGTTCCTGGGCCGGCAGGACGAGCAGGGCGCCGGTGGTCAGGGCGCTCACCAGGTCCCAGACCGACATGTCGAAGCCGAGTGCCGCGTACTGCAGTACCCGGGCGCCCGTGCCGGTGGCGAGTTCGCCGACGCGTACGGCCTCGGCCCGCAGTGCGGCGAGTCCGCGGTGGGTGACCGTCACGCCTTTGGGGCGGCCGGTGGAGCCGGAGGTGTAGATGACGTAGGCGGCGTTGGCCACGCTCAGCGGGGTGGTGCGGTGCGAGTCGAGGGGGTTGGTGTGC
This sequence comes from Kitasatospora sp. NPDC042419, assembly GCF_056437345.1. Lineage (NCBI taxonomy): Bacteria > Bacillati > Actinomycetota > Actinomycetes > Kitasatosporales > Streptomycetaceae > Kitasatospora > Kitasatospora sp. NPDC042419. The sequence continues at coordinate 14,223 of NZ_JBWKAW010000031.1, read as the reverse complement.
GGTGCGGTGCGGCGTGGTGCGGCGGTGTGCGGTGCGTCCACGGCCAGGACGTCCGCGTCGAGGTCCGCGGGCAGCCGGTCGGCGGCGGCCCGGGTGGTGAGCACGGCCTTCGGGGCGGCGTCGGCCGCCATGTAGGCGATGCGCCGGTGCGGGTGGCCGAGGTCGAAGGGCAGGTAGGCGGCGCCGGCCTTCAGGATGCCGAGCAGGGCGGCGATCTGCTCGACGGAGCGCGGCATCGCGAGGGCCACGGTGTGTTCGGGGCCGATGCCGCGGCCGATCAGCCAGTGCGCGTAGCGGTTCGCCGAGGCGTTCAGCCGCCGGTAGGTCAGGGTCGTGTCGGCGCACTCGACGGCCGGGTCGTGCGGCGCCTCGCGTACGCGTGCCTCGAACAGTTCGGTGAAGGTGGCCGGAGGAACCTCCGTCCCGGCGGGCGGCGCGTCGGCGGACGATCCTCGTGGGTCGCTCACGAACTTCTCCAGGGTCTCGGGGCGGTTGTGGGGGTCGAGGACTACCTGGCTGGGCTCAAGGAGACCGGCAGACTGCTGTACCCGTGCAGGAAGTTGGAGTGGACGGGCCTGGCCGGGCCCCTCGGCGCGGCCTGGGCGACGTGGGTGCGCAGGGCCGAGAGGAGGGCGGCGATCTCGGCCCGGCCGAGGTGGGCGCCGGGGCAGAAGTGCGGTCCGTAGCCGAACGCCAGGTGTTTGTTGGGGGTGCGGCCCAGGTCGAAGGAGGCGGGGTCGGTGAAGAGGTCGTCGTCGTAGTTGGCCGAGCTGTTCCAGAGCGTGACGACGTCGCCGGCGCGCAGGAGCCGGCCCCCGATCTCGACGTCCTCGCGGACGCGGCGGCCGAAGTGCATGGCGGGGGTGACCCAGCGCAGGACCTCTTCGACGGCGCTGTCGACGGTGACGTCGCCGCTCTTGAGGCGCCGCCACTGCTCGGGGTGCTCCATCAGGGCGCGCATGCCGCTGATCATCGAGAGCCTGCTGGTCTCGTCGCCGCCGATGATGATGCTGTAGCAGTTGAAGATGATCTCCTGCTCGGTGAGGGGCTCGCCGTTGATCGTGCTGGTCACCAGGACGCTGAGGACGTCCTCGCGCGGGTCCTTGCGCCGCTGCGCGGCCAGTTCCGCGAAGTAGAAGAGCAGTTCGTTGCGTGCGACGACCGCCTCGTCCGCGGAGCTGCCCTCGTCCTCGGTGCTGAGTGCCTCCTTCGTCAGGACGAGCAGGTCGTCGCGGTCGGCGGCGGGCACGCCCAGCAGGTCGGCGATGGTGGCCATCGGGATGCGCTCGGCGACGTCCTTGGCGAAGTCGCAGTCGCCGGCCTCGACGGCGTCGCGCACCAGGGCGTCGGTGCGCTCGCGCACGGCGGCGACGACCGGCTCCAGGGCCCGGGGCGCGAACGCCTTCAGCATCAGGTTGCGCAGTTCGCGGTGGCGTTGGCCGTCCGTGACGGCGAGCATCTTGCCCGCGGCGGAGTCCCCGCCTTCCAGCAGGGTCGCCAGCACGTTGCCGGACTCGGAGGTGAAGCGCCGGTTGTCGCGGTAGACCTCCATCACGTCGTGGTAGCGCGAGAGCACCCAGAAGCCGGGCACGGCGCGGCCCCGCACCTCGTGCCAGTGGACCGGGCTCGCCGACCGGAAGCGGCGCCACATCTCCACGAGTTCGGCATCGGGTGCGAGGAAGGTACGCGGGTCGGTCAGGTCGGCGCAATCAACGCTCAGGGTGTTCACGATTGTTCTCCCGCCTTTTCCTGGCACTGGGAACTCACAACGGATTCCGGGGTCCGCCGGCGGTGCTCGGCGCCCGGACGGACTTCGACGCGGACTGCGACGCGGACTTCGGGGTGAACTGCGTCGCGGAGTGCGTCGCGGACTTCGAGGTGGACTTCGAGGCGGACTGCGTCGCGGAGTGCGACGCGGGCCGTCACGCGGCCGGCCCCGGTGCGGGCCGGCCCGGATTTCGCCCGGCTCCCCCGCTGTCCGGTCGCCAGGACAGTCGCGGGTGTCGGGGAATTCCTCCGGGGCCCGCGCCGGGGCGGCGGCACCGACCTTGTCCGGCAAGACCCTCGGTGGGAGCATGGCCGGGCGGTTCGCCGCCCGATCGAATGGGCCGGCCGATATTCCCGGACCGCCCTTTTCGAACTCCATGGAGTCCACGTGACCGAGAATCTTTCCACCCCTGCCGGGCAGGGCGACGACGGCGCGTCCGGAAATCTGGACGGCTACTTCTGTGTCGCCGTGATACCCGAACCGGGCATCACGGAGACGAGTGGGGAAGCGGTCGCCCGAGCCGAATCCCAGGGGCTCGTGATTCCGCTCTCCCAGGTGTACCAAGCGAAGTCCTGGGTTTCAACGGGCGCCAACACCCCGCTGCTGCGCCAGGACGTGGTCAACGGCATAGGCCTGGACAACCTGGAGGCCCTCGCCGGGGCTTCGGGACTGTCGGTCGACGACGTCGTCGCCGAGGCGATCGAGAAGCTGCCGGCACTCGTGGACGGGGCCTCCCCCCGGGGCACCCTGGTCGTCGACCCCGAGAACCCGCCGGCGGTCGCGCTGGGGATCGCGCGGATCCTCCTCGCGAAGCTCTCCGCGTAGCACGGCGGCGCTGCGCGGGGGTCCCCCTGCGTGGCGCCGCAGCGCTGCGCGAAGGTCCCCGGGCGGGCGCTACGTCGCTGCGCGGAGGTCCCCCGGGCGGGCGCTACGTCGCTGCGCGAGGGTCTCCGGGTGGCGCTGCGTCGCTGCGCGGGGGTCTGCGGGCGGGCGTTGCGGCGGGTGGCGCCGTGGCGCCCGCCCGTTACGCCTCCTCCAGGGTGTTCAGGAACATCAGCAGGGTACGGGCCTGTGCGCTGACGTAGTGGCTGTAGCGGGTGAACGCGGCGAGCTGGTCGCGGGAGACCCAGCGGAAGCCGGGCGGCTCCTGGCGGGGTGCCTCGCTCTCGGTGGCCTCGACGACGAGGTAGCGGCTGACCGCGTTGAGGAAGCGGCCCCCCTCCTCCGAGTGCAGCGCCGAGTAGCGGATGCGTGACGGCGCGGCGGACCTGACCAGGTCGAGGAAGGGCGGCCGCTGCCCGGCGGGCAGGTGCTCGTGGTTGCGCGGCACGCACTGCACGGTGGGGCCGAACTCGGCGTCGGAGAAGCCCGCCTCCGCGCGGGCGGTGACCAGGACGTGCGGCACGCCGTCGAAGGTGCGGGTCAGGAACGCGACGACGCCCCGGTCGTTGGGTTCGAACAGCGGCTGGGTCCACTCGCCCACCTCCCGGTTGCCCGCCCGCACCGCCACGGCCATGACGCGGAAGTACCGCTGGTGGTCGTGGTGGATGGAGTACTCGTCGCGCGTCCAGCCCGGGATGTCGGCCAGCGAGACCGGCACCCCGACGATCGGGGTCACCGAGCGGCGCGCCGCGAGCCAGGACAGCAGTTCCGTGTCGGTGTGCAGGGCGAGGGAGGCACCCGCCCCGTACAGGCCGGCCAGGGCCGAGCGGGCGTCGAAGTTCATGGTGTTGTCGTGGCCCAGCAGTTCGTGGATCTGGCCCAGGGTGAGCCAGCGGAAGTCCTCGTGCTCGGGGACCGGCTCCCGCACCTCCACGACCATGTTGCGGTTGCGCTTGCGGCGGAACCACGAGCCGTGCTCGCTCTGCAGCACGTCCGACAGGATGCGGCCGCGGGAGCGGTCGGTGAAGTACTCCAGGTAGCGGACGTCCGCACCCTTGTGGATCTTGGTGTAGTTGCTGTACGTGGCCTGCACGGTGGGCGAGATCTGCACCATCCCGGGATTGCCCGGCTCCATCTTGGCCTGCATCAGGAAGTGCAGGACCCCGTCGAACTCCCGCGCGAGGACCCCCAAGATGCCGACCTCGGGCTGGGTGATGATGGGCTGGTGCCAGCTCACTCGTTCGGGGCGCTCGCCGACGCTGACGCGCAGCCCCTGCACGGTGAAGAACCGCCCGCTGCGGTGCACGAGGTCGCCCGTCTCCGACGAGAACGACCAGCCGTCGAGGTCCTCGAACGGGATGCGCTCCACCGTGAAGTCGACTTCCTTGCGGCGCCGCTGCACCCAGGCGGTGACGTCCTCCACCGACTCGCCGCGCCGTGCGGCCGCGGACCGCATGATGCGCTCGGGCAGCGCGGGATCCTCGCGATCCGTGAGCTGCCGCCGAACCTGACTGTCCCTCACACTGTGCATCGTCGGCTCCCCGCCACGTCGATGATGCCGTCGGCATCGCTCTGCCCTGCGGCGAGAGTGTGGGCGCCCCGGCTTGGGCCCAGCTAGGGCCCGCCTTGCCGATCGACCCCCGGGGCCCCCTTGCCGATCAACCGGGGCCGACCCTGCCGATCAACCCCCGGGGCCGCCTTGCCGATCAACCCGGGGGGCCGCCTTGCCGATCCCCCGTGGGGGCCTTGCCGATCACCCCCGGGCCGAGAGGGCCGCCCGGCAGGGGCCGGCCCCTGCCGCGCCCCCGCGCGCGGCCCGCGGCCGGCCCGGGTCCGGCGCGGGCCGGCGGGCGGCGGCCCGCGACCGGCACAGGCCCGGCGGGCGGCGGCGCAGGTCCGGCCCGCGACCGGCGCGGGCCAGCGGGCGGCGGCGCGGGTCCGGCGGGCGGGCAAGAGCGGCCCAAGACCGGCTTCAGGCCCTGCGCCGAGGGTTCTCGACATCCCGCCGTCGACGAAGGAGTTGGTGCTGTGCGCGTCCTCATCGTCTCCTGGCCCTGGAGGACTCACTTCCAACCGATGGTCCCGTTGGGCTGGGCGCTGCAGGCCGCGGGGCACGAGGTGCGTGTCTCCAGCAGCCCGGACCTGATCGAGTCCCTGACCTCGTCGGGCCTCATCGCGGTCCCCGCCGGGCCCCCCGACGTCCTGAAGACGATGTACGAGCAGTTCACCGAGGAACAGGTGGACCTCGTACGGACCCTGGAGCAGCTCGGCTCGCGCGACGACTTCTTCTTCGACTTCGCGCTGGCCACCGAGGAGGCGCTGACCTGGGAGCGGCTGCGGCTGCGGACCAGGTACTTCACGCAGATCCTCAAGGGCGTGAACGACCCGATGGTCGAGGACCTGGTCGACTACTGCCGGTGGTGGAAGCCGGACCTGGTGGTGTGGGAGTGGATGAGCCACGCGGGCGCGATCGCGGCCCGCGCGACGGGCGCGGCCAGCGCGCGCATCCGCTCCGAGATCGACGTCGACGCCTGGTCGCGGCGCGCGTTCCTGCGCCTGCGCGACCGGCAGCCGCCCGAGGAGCGCGAGGACGCGTTGGCCGACTGGCTGGGGCGCCGCGCCGAGGAGTTCGGGGCGTCGTACTCCGAGGAGATGGTGACCGGACACTTCACCATCGACCACATGCTGGATTCCATGCGGCTGGACTCCGACGTGCCGCACCTGCCCCTGCGCTACGTCTCCTACCACGGTCCCGCCGTCGTCCCCGCATGGGCCCGCCACACCCCGGGGAAGCGGCGCGTCCTGGCGACCTTCGGAATCAGCCAGAACAAGGGCAGGGAATACCAGGCCGTTTCCGTCAGGCAGTTGCAGGACATCCTCGACTCCCTGGCCGACCTGGACATCGAACTCGTGGTGACGGCACCGGAGAAAGTCCGCAGAAACCTGAAACACATTCCCGCCAACGCGATGCTGACGGAATTCGTCCCCCTGCACGCGGTGATCCCCACCTGCGCGGCCGTGATCCACCACGGCGGAATTCCCGCATTCATGGAGTCGATCGCCAACGGCGTCCCGCAGTTGATGGTCGGCCGCGTCGTCGGCGACATCGACCTGCGCGCCCCCCTGCTGGAGAACGCCCGGGCGGGCCTCTACCTGTCCCGGCCGCACCTGTCCGGGCCACGGGTCCGCGCGTCCCTCCTGCGGCTGCTGGAGGACCCGGCGTTCCGCGCCGGCGCCGACAGGCTCCGCAGGGAACAGGCCGCCCGGCCCGCACCCGGCGCACTCGTCCCCGCACTGGAAGAGCTCGCCGCCCGCCACCGCACCCGCTGAACCGGCCCCGTCCCGCCCTCGGCACCGAGAAGGAACACCACCATGCAGTCAGAACGAATGGCGCAGCTGCGGGACATGGCAGCGGACGTCTTCACCGTGGAACCCGAAGAAGTGGAGCGGGCCGCCAGCTTCGCCGACGACCTGGGCGCCGACTCGCTGCTGGCCGTCGAGCTGATGAGCCGTATCGAGCGGCGGTGGGGCGTCATGATCGAGGCGGGTGACCTGGAGAGGATGACCGACCTGCGTTCCACGTACGAGGTCGTGGCCGACGCGGCGGGATGGTAGCCGCGGTGCACCGCGTGGTCATCACCGGCCTCGGGCCGGTGTCGAGTATCGGTGTCGGAGCGGACGGGTTCGGGCGTGCCGTGCGGGCGGGCAGGAGCGGGATCTCGCGGATCTCCTCCTTCGACGTGTCGGGGTTCGACCACCAGATGGCGGGCGAGGTCACGGGCTTCGACCCCGCGCGGCTGCTCACCCGGCTGAAGGTCGCCGACTGGGGACGGGCCTCGCTGTTCGCCGCGTGCGCCGCCCGCCTGGCGGCCGACGACGCCGGCATCCGGGACTTCGGCGACGACGCCGCCGTCCTGATGGGGACGACGTCGGGCGAGATCGCGAACGTCGTGGCGATGACGCAGTCCTGGTACCTGGACGGCCCGGCGGTCCCCGACCGCGCGCTGGCCGCGCAACTGCCCGCCGGCCGCCTGGCCCTGGCCGCCGCCCAGGAACTCGGTGCCACGGGCGAGACGATGACGTTCTCGGCCGCGTGCGCGGCGGGCAACTGCGCCATCGGCTACGCCTACGACCTCGTCCGCGCCGGAGAGGTCCCCCTCGCGGTGGCCGGCGGCGCCGACGCGGTGAGCCGCTTCACCCATGCCGCGTTCAGCCGCCTGGGCGCCCTCGCCAAGGACACCTGCCGGCCCTTCGACCGGGAACGCGACGGCATGCTGACCGCGGAAGGCGGTGCGGCGCTCGTCCTGGAGACGTTGGACGGCGCACTCGCACGCGGCGCCCGCATCTACGCCGAAGTCCTCGGATACGCGGTCGGCTGCGACGCCCACCACCCCTCGGCCCCCGAGCCGCACAGCGTCGCACGGACCATGGACAGCGCGCTGCGGCGCAGCGGTGTGAGGCCGGGGGACGTCGACTACATCAGCGCGCACGGCACCGGCACCCGGCTCAACGACCGGGTGGAGGCACAGGCGGTGCGTCGCGTCTACGGGGCGGCGCCGCCGCCGGTCAGCTCCCTCAAGTCCATGCTGGGACACACCATGGGGGCGGCCAGCGGTTTCGGCGCCATCGCGTGCGCGCTGGCGGTGAGCGGGGGTTTCATCCCGCCCACCATCAACCACCGTCACCGGGATCCGGAGCTGGACGGTATCGATCCCGTGGCCGGTGGCGCCCGCCGGGCGGCCGTGCGCGTGGCCCAGAACAACGCCTTCGGTTTCGGCGGCAACAACGCCATCGTCCTCTTCGGGAGCGCTCCATGCACATCGTGATCTCGGGCCGGGGAGCGGTCTGGCCGGATCCCGTCGTCCGGGCGCACACCCCGCCGTCCGGTCCGGCGTTCACCGCCGCGTCCTTCGACGGTCAGGCGCTGCTCGGGCGCAGGGCCGCCCAGTACAACCACCGCAGCGCCCAGTTGGCGATGGTCGCGTGCGGCCGGGCGATCGACGACGCGGGCCTGCGGGTGGGCGAGGAGAACCGCGACCGCATCGGTGTGACGCTGGGCACGGCGGCGGGCAGTGTCACCGGCATGGCCGAGTTCGGCACCGACACGTTCTCCCAGCCGCGTCCGCACCTGGTCGCCGCCGCGAAGACCTCCCACTGCGTGCTCAGTTCACCGGCGGGCGCGACAGCCATCGCCTACGGCCTGCGGGGCCCCAACGCGACGGTCGCCTCCGGGCCCGCGACCGGCCTCGCCGTGCTGCGCCACGCCGCGGTGATGCTGCGGGCCGGGCACGCCGACGCGGTGGTCGCGGGTGCCTCGGAGGAGTTCGGCGGACCGACGTCGTGGCTGGCCCGGGCGGCCCGCGGTGAGCGGGTCGTCCAGGGCGAGGGCGCGGCCGCTTTCGTCCTGGAGGACGGGGACGCGGCCCGGGCCGCGGGCCGCGGGCCGCTGGCCGTCCTCGCCGCCGTGGACGTGCGGGCGGTGCCCGACCTCGGCGCGGGACGGTTCACCCACGCGCTCGCCCGGACGCTGGAGCGGGCGGGTGTGCGGGCGGCGGAGGTGTCCGCGGTGGCGCTGCGGCACACGGGCGTGCCGCAGGTGGACGAGGCGCAGCGCGGCGCGCTCGCCCGCGCGTTGCCCGGGGCGGTACACGTCAGCGACGAGGAACGGATCGGGGACTGCTACAGCGCCCACGCGTTGCTGCAGCTCGCACGCCTCCTGCAGGAGGCGACGCTGCCCGCCGTCGTCGTCGCGGCCGACCCCGACGGCCTGCTGGCCCTCGCCGTCCTGACGGGCGCGGCCCAGTGAGCCGCACACCGCGCCAAGACCCCCGGCAGGCCGACACCGAGGCGCCCCGGCAGGCCGACGCCGCGAAGCCTCGGCGGGCCGGCACCGTAGACCCCCGGCAAGCCGACCCCGCGGAACGGCGGCGGGCAGACGCCGTAGACCCCCGGCAAGCAGACGCCGCGGCACCCCGGCAGGCAGACACCGTGGAACGGCGGCGGGCCGGCACCGCGGAACCCCGGCAAGCAGACGCCGCGGCACCCCGGCAGGCAGACACCGTGAAACGGCGGCAGGCCGGCACCGCGGAACCCCGGCAAGCAGACGCCGCGGCACCCCAGCAGGCAGACGCCGTGAAACGGCGGCGGGCCGGCACCGTAGACCCCCGACAGGCAGACACCGCGGCACCTCGGCGGGCCGGCACCGTAGAACCCCAGCAGGCAGCCACCGTGGCACCCCATCTTGCAGACGCCGCGGAGCCTCGGCGGGCCGGCACCGCGGAACCCCGACAGGCAGACACCGCGGCACCCCGGCGGGCCGGCACCGCGGAACCCCGACAGGCAGACACCGCGGCACCCCGGCGGGCCGGCACCGTAGACCCCCGACAGGCCGACGCCGTGGAACCCCATCGGGCCAACGCCGCGGAACCTCGGCGGGCCGACGCCCCGGACCCCCAGCAGGCCGACACCGCGGAACCCCGTTGGGCAGACACCGTGGCACCCCAGCAGGCAGACACCGTGGACCCCCATCGGGCAGACGCCGCGGAACGGCGGCGGGCAGACGCCGCGGAACGGCGGCGGGCCGGCACCGTGGGCCCCCGGCAGGCCGACACCGCGGAACCCCATCGGGCAGCCACCGTGGCAGCGCGGCGGGCGGGTGCCGTGGAGCCGCTGGTCCCCGTCGTGGACAACCTCGGTGGATACCTCCTGGCCGCCGCCGCCCGTACACCGGACAAGGCCGCCGTGGTGGAACCCGACGAGAGCGGGACGCTCACCGAGGTCTCCTACCGGCAACTCGCCGCGCTCGTGGAGGAGTACACCCGCGCCCTGGAGCCGCTGGGCCTCGACGTCGGCGACCGGGTCGTGGTGGAGGCACACACGAGCGCGGCGGCGGTGGCGCTGCTGCTCGCCTGCTCCCGGCTGGGCCTGCCGTTCGTCCCGGTCGGCCCGCAGACCCCCGACAACCGCCTCCTGGCGATCCTGCGATCCGTCGAGCCGGCGCTCTACGCCCGGGCCGACGGCCTCCGGCGGCGTGACCTGCCGTGGGCCGGCGCCACCGCACGCTTCGGACGCAGCGGGTTGACCACCCCGCACCCGCCGCACCCGCCGGCCCGCCCGAGCCGGCGACGCCGGCCGGTACTCGCCGTCGACACCGCCTACATCGTCTTCACCTCCGGATCCACCGGCCGCCCCAAGGGCGTCGTGATGAGCCACCGGGCGATCGTGACGTTCCTGCGCGCCGTGATCGCCGACGGACTGGTCGCCGACAGCGACCGCGTCGCCGTCACCTCCCCCCTCCCGTTCGACTTCGCGCTGTTCGGGATCGGCATCGCCCTCGGCAGCGGCGCGACCCTGGTACCGGTCGGGCGCGAGTACCTCGACTCGCCCCGGCGCATGGTCGCCTTCCTGCGCGACACCGACGCCACCCAGGTCCACGGCGTGCCCTCGCTGTGGCGCCCGGTCCTGCGCCACGACCCGCACCTCCTGAAACGGCTGGACAAGGTCCGCTGCGTGGTCTTCGCCGGCGAGGGCTTCCCCCTCGCCGAACTGCGCCGGCTCCAGGAGACGCTGACCGGCACCCGCCTGGTCAACGGCTACGGCGCGACCGAGTCGATGGCCGCCTCCTTCACCGACGTACCCGACCCGCTGCCCGCCCACCAACACACGCTGTCGATCGGACACGCCCACACCGGAGCCGAGATGATCCTGGTCGACACGGCCGGACGGGTGGTCACACAACCGGGCGTCGTCGCGGAGATCCACCTGCGCAGCCCCGCACTGTTCAGCGGCTACTGGGACGACCCCGCCGCCACCGCCCGGGTGCTGGTGCCCGACCCGCGGGATGCGCGGCACGGGCAACCGGTCCTGCGCACCGGCGACCTCGCCTACCTCGACGAACACCACGAGCTGTACTTCGTCGGGCGCGCCGACTCCCAGGTCCAGATCCGCGGCCACCGGGTCGAACCGGGCGACGTGGAGAGCGTCCTGGTCCGGCTGCCCGCCGTGACGGCGGCCGCGGCCACCCTCGTGCCCCGCGGCGGCGACCTGGTCCTGATGGCGGGCGTCGTCCTCGACGACACCGCGGCCCCCTTCGACGAGGACGCCGCACTCGCCCACTGCGCCGCGCACCTGCCCGGCTACATGACACCGCGCCGCATCCGGCCCCTGAGCGACCTTCCCCTGACCGAGAACGGCAAGGTCGACCGGGCCCTGCTCGCCCGCCTGGTGACCACCGCCGCCCACGACGGGCCCACCCACACCGATCCGGCACCGAGGAGCCCCGCATGACGTACACCCTGTCCCTGGAGCGCCGCGTACGGCTCGCGGACATCGAGGCGATCGCCGCCGCACAGACCCCCGCGCTGGGCCTGGACGGCGCGGTACGCGGGCGGGTCGACGCCTCCCGGCGCACCCTGGAGAAGTTCGTGGCCGACGGCCGGATCATCTACGGCGTCACCACCAGCATGGGCGGCTTCGTCGACTGGCTCGTCCCCGTCTCCCTGGCCCGCCGCCTGCAGGAGAACCTCCTCAACGCGGTGGCGACCAACGTGGGAACACGCCTGGACGACGCCACCGTCCGCGCGATCATGGCCTCCCGCATCACCTCGCTCGCCCGCGGCAACTCCGCCATCTCCCTCACCAACCTCGACAAACTCATCGCGGTCGTGAACGCGGGAATCGTGCCCTGCGTACCGGAGAAGGGCTCACTGGGAACCAGCGGCGACCTCGGCCCCCTCGCCGCCATCGCCCTGGTCTGCATCGGCCAGTGGAAAGCCCGACTGAACGGCGAGGTCCTGCCCGGCGCCGAAGCGCTGCGCCGCGCCGGCATCGCCCCGATGGAACTCAGCTACAAGGAGGGCCTCGCCCTCATCAACGGCACCTCCGGGATGGTCGGCCTGGGTGCCCTGAACGTGCAGCGGGCCCGCCGCCTCCTTGGGACCTACCTGCTGGTGTCCGCGCTGTCCGTGGAGGCACTGGGCGGCAAGACCAAGCCGTTCGACCCGCGCGTCCACCAACTCAAACCCCACCACGGACAGCGCGAGGTCGCCCGGTACCTGTGGGACACACTCGGCGACTCCCGACTCGCCGTCGACGAACTCGACGTCGAACAACTCCTCGCCGACGAGATCGCCGACACCGCGAAAGCCGGCTCCCAATCGATCGAGGACGCCTACTCCATACGCTGCACACCCCAGATCCTCGGACCGGTCCTGGACAGCCTCACCGCCGTCGAACGCACCGTCGAGGACGAACTGAACTCCTCCAACGACAACCCCCTCGTCGACCCCGACGAAGCCGAGGTCTTCCACAACGGCCACTTCCACGGACAGTACGTGGCCATGGCGATGGACCACCTCGTGATCGCCCTGACCACCCTCATGAACCTCTCCAACCGGCGCATCGACCGCTACCTCGACAAGAGCAACAGCAACGGCCTGCCGCCCTTCCTGTGCCGGGAGGACCCGGGCCTGCGGCTGGGGTTGATGGGCGGGCAGTTCATGACCGCGTCACTGACCGCGGAGACCCGGGCGATGGCCATGCCGATGTCCGTCCAGTCACTGTCCACGACCGCCGATTTCCAGGACATCGTCTCCTTCGGTTTCGTCGCCGCACGCCGCGCGCGGGAAGTCCTCGACAACGTCGCCCACGTCGTGGCGTTCGAGCTCCTGTGTGCCTGCCAGGCCGTCGACATCCGCGGCACCGACGGCCTGTCCTCCGCCACCCGTGTCCTGTACGAACGGACCCGGGAGATCGTGCCGTACCTTGACCGTGACATCACGATCACCGAGTACGTCGAAGACCTCGCCGGCCGGCTGCTGACCCACCCCGGCCTGGGTTGAGGACCGGACCGGCATGCCTGCCCCGACACCCAAACCCACCACACCCACCCCGCCCCCGGCCGCACCCCCAGCCGGGTGTGGGCCCAGGCCCGGGCCCGGGCCCACACCCGAACCCCCGCCCGGGCTTGGGCCCGGGCCCGGGCCCGGGCTTGGGCCCGGGCCCGGGCCGAGCACCACCCTGCCCACCCCAACACCCAAAGCCACCACGCCCACCCTGCCCACATGCCCTGCCGGGCCCGGGCCGAGGACCACCGGGCCCGCGCCCGCGCTGCCCACGCCCCCTGCCGGGCCCACACCCAAACCCGGGCCCGGGCTTGGGAGGAGCACCACCGTGCCCGCCCCAACACCTAAAACGACCACGCCCACCCTGCCCACGGCCGAACCCGAACCCGAACCCGGGCCTGGGCCTGGGCCTGGGCCTGCGCCTGGGACCGCCACGCCCGCCCTGCCCACACCCGGACCTGGACCTGCGCCTGGGACCGCCGTGCCCGCGCTGCCCGAGCCCCCGGCCGGGCCCACACCCACACCCGGGCTTGGGCCGAGCACCACCACGCCCACACCAACACCCAAAGCCACCACGCCCACCCTGCCCACGCCCACGCCCGGGCCTGAGCCGAGGACCGCCCTGCCCGCACCCGAACCCGGGCCGAGGACCGCCATGCCCGCCTCGACACCGAAAACCACCACGCCCGCCCTGCCCACACCCGGACCTGGACCTGCGCCTGAGACCGCCGTGCCCGCGCTGCCCGAGCCCCCGGCCGGGCCCACACCCACACCCGGGCTTGGGCCGAGCACCACCACGCCCACACCAACACCCAAAGC
>NZ_JBWKAW010000031.1:0-815 GCF_056437345.1 Kitasatospora sp. NPDC042419 | reverse complement strand
GGCCGAGGACCGCCATGCCCGCCTCGACACCGAAAACCACCACGCCCGCCCTGCCCACACCCGGACCTGGACCTGCGCCTGAGACCGCCGTGCCCGCCTCGACGCCGAAAGCGACCATGTCCGCGCTGCCCACGCCCCTGGCATGGAACGAGCGCTCACCCGACGGCACCCACGCCGTCCTGCGGCTCCCGGCCGACCTCGGCGCCGACCACATGGCCGGCCACTACCCCGGCCACCCGATCCTGCCGGCCGTGGTCGTCCTGGACTGGGTACAACAAGCCGTCGACAACCTCCACGGCGGCGGCCTGCGGCTGCGCCACCTACACCGGGCACGCTTCGCACGGCCCCTCCTACCGGGAGACGTACTGGAACTCACCATCCGGACACACCCCCACGAACCGAACAGTGAGGGAACCAACGGTGAGCCGACCCACGGTGAAGGAACCGACGATGCGCGGACCCTCGGCGAAGGCACCGAGGGTGGGGGGATCGACAGTGAGCGGACCCTCGGTGCGGGCACCGACATCGAGGGGACCTTCCGTGAGCGGATCGACAGTGAGGCAACTGACGGCGAAGGGATCCTCGGCGGGAGGACCGACGGTGAGGAGCGCGACGGTGAAGGGGTCGGCGGTGCAGAGGGCTTCGGTGGGGAGATCTTCGCGAGTGCCCGGATCGTGCGCTCGGACCGCCGGCTGGCCGTCGAACTCGACGCCACCTTCGCGGCGGTGAGGACCCATGCTTGACCACGCACAGGTACGCGGCCTGCTACGGCAACGCCCTCCGATGATCCTGCTCGACACCGTCGAGGAGTTCTC
>NZ_JBWKAW010000030.1:0-120829 GCF_056437345.1 Kitasatospora sp. NPDC042419 | reverse complement strand
ATGCCGAACGGGCGGCCCGCTTCGTGGAGTTCGCGGATCAGGGCGGTGACCTCGGGGTCGGTGTAGGTGCGGATGACGGGGTCGTCCGGCGCGATCGGTTCCCGGCTCACGCGGCGGCGTCCAGGTGCAGTTCGAACCAGACGCGCTTGCCGTTCTTGGCGGGATCGGCGCCGAAGCGGTGGGTGAGGGAGCGGACGAGGTGCAGGCCGCGCCCCGACACCTCGTACGGGTCGGCGGAGATCCGGGGCTCGGGGAGGGTCGGGCTGTCGTCGGCGACGGAGACGCGGACGGTGCGGGCGGTGAGGAGGACGACCACGACGGCGGGCGCCTGGCAGCCGGCGTGGCGCCAGGCGTTGACGTACAGCTCGTGGAGGGCGAGTTCGGCGTCGGAGATGAGGTCGTCGGGCCAGGCGGCGAGGGCGAGCGCGGCACGCAGCTCCTCGCGGGCGGCGGACCAGTCGGGCGGGTTGCAGGCACGCATGAGAAACCTCCGAGTGAGGTCGTGCGAGTGGGGAGGAGATCACCAGCGGAACGTCACCGTGAGCCAGGCCAGGCCGAAGCCGGTTGCTCTGCGGCGCAAAAGGGCAGCAGGCGCCTACTGCCTTGGAGAGAGGCATTACTGACGGTCCATCGGATCGTTGCGAGATAGACCGTAACGCAATCTGCCTTCAGATGAAGGCGAGATCCGAGAGGGTCACTCTTTCGGGGTAACCGCCGCACCCTAGTCAGCCAAACAGGCCTGGACCGGCTCGTGGTACGCGGCAGACTGGTGCCACACCACATCTGAAGGGACGACATGCCGCTTCGCCGCGACCCGACCTTGCGCCAGCGCCGCTTGGGCGCCGAGATGCGGAAGATGCGAGAGCAAGCCGGCCTCAGTGGCAGCCAGCTTGCACGCTCTCTCGGGCTGAACCCTACGCAGGTCACACAGATGGAGACCGGCAGGATCGGCGTCAGCGCAGATAGGCTGCGCAAGGTGGCCACCGCCTGCGATTGCAGGAACGATCCCTTGATCAACGCCCTCGCCGACATGACTGTCGAGCGAGGGAAGGGTTGGTGGGTGGACTATCGAGGAGTCCTGGCGATCGACTTCCTCGAAGTGGCTGAACTTGAGAGCCACGCGCGGGGCCTCCACACCTGCACGACCATCTACATGCCCGGTCTCCTTCAGACGAGCAGCTACGCCACGGCGGTATTCTCACGTACTACTCCAGCGCCCATCCGGCAGGATGTCGAGCTGAGAACTGAATTCCGGCTAAAGCGGCAGCAGGCCCTGCGATCACAGCAGATCCCCTACGTGGCGTTCATCCATGAGGCAGCGCTGCGAATGCAGTTCGGCGGTCCGAAAGTCCTCTCCGAGCAACTTGCCTCCCTTGCAGAGGCATCCGAGCTACCCAACGTCTCGATCAGGGTGACGCCGTTCAGCGCAGATACCTTCCCCGGCCCCAGTGAAAGCCTCACCTTCGCTGAAGGCGTGGTTCCCGAACTGGACACTGTACAGATGGATGTCGCTCGATCCACCCAGTACTTCGACTCAACGGCGCACCTTGCCAGTTACCGATCACTGTTCGCCTGCCTGGACTCCATAGCCTTGCCCAACGCCGAGTCGCGAGATCTCATCCGATCCACAATGAAAGAAGTCGAGGGGTAGGCATGCCTGGTCAGATTTGGCAGAAGTCCAGCTACTGCGGCGCACACGACGATTGCGTCGAGGCCCGTACGACATCCGGCCTGATCGAACTCCGCGAATCAGACGACGGCAACGTCATCCTCCGCACCACCCCAGCCACCTTCGCCGCACTCCTCCGCACGATCAAAGCCGGCGAACTCGACCACCACACCTGACCTCCAGCGGTGCCTCGCTCGAACCGAGCGAGGCACCGCAACACCTCCCCCGGCGGGCACCAGGATCACCAACCGCCGACCCTCCACCCGGACACGACAGACAGCGCAGCCCGGTAGAAGTCGACACCCCGAACAAGCTCGACTCCTACCCGGCCGTCTTCAAGCACATCAAACTGACGGCTCAGCGATGAAGAACCACGAGACCTGACCAACCGGACAGCACGAAACCTATGGAGGAACAGGATGAGTAGCTGGCAGAAGTCATCGTTCAGTGGTTCAGGCAACGACTGCGTCGAGGTACGCGCCACGGATGGGTCGGTCGAACTCCGTGAGTCCGACGACGGTGACACCATCCTCCGCACCACCCCAACCACCTTCGCCGCACTCCTCCGCACGATCAAAGCCGGCGAACTCGACCACCACGCCTGAGGGGGCGTCTCACGTCGCGAGCTTCGCGAGCGTCTCGTGGCAGGTCAGGGCGGCGGCCGTGGCCGGGCCTCGGCTCTGCCGGTCGTTGCGGACGTCGTACGGGATCTTGAGACCACGAGAAGCTCATGGCAGGCTCGTGCCGCATGATCGATGATTTCGCGAAGGCCAACCTGCACGGGAGACTGCGGCGGGACCGCGAGGCGCTGCTCTGGAAGCTCGACGGCTTGTCCGAGTACGACGCCCGCCGACCTTTGACAGCGACCGGGACCAACCTCCTCGGCCTGGTCAAACACGTGGCCACCGTCGAGGCCCGGTACTTCGGCGAGGTCTTCGACCGCCCTTCCCCGGAACCGCTGCCCCGGTGGCAGGACTCCGACGGCAGCGATCTGTGGGCGACCGAGGACGAGACCCGCGATCAGATCATCGGGTTCTACCGGCGCACGTGGGAACACTCGGACGCGACGATCGACGAGCTTCCCCTCGACGCCCCCGGCCACGTGCCGTGGTGGCCGGAGCCTCATGCCGACACGAACCTGTTCGCCGTCATGGTCCACGTCCTCGGCGAGTCCATCCGGCACGCCGGGCACGCCGACATCCTGCGCGAGGGCCTCGACGGCCGGACCGGGTTGCGCGCCGAACACGAGAGGCAGACCGACGAGCAAGCCCGTGCGGCCTACTTCGCGAAGATCGAGCAGGCCGCCAGGTCCGCCGCACCGATCAAGGCTTAGCGGGCGGGTCAGGCGGCTGCTGCTCGGGAGGGGGCCGAGCGGACCGGGCCGCGGGCGCCCCGCGGGCGCGGCCTAGGCTGATCCGATGAGCCTCTCCCTGCCGACCGGTGAGTTCCGCGCCTACCTGTTCGACTGCGACGGCACCATCGCCGATTCCATGCCCCTGCACTACACGGCGTGGAAGCAAGCCCTCGACGAGTGGGGCTGCGAGTTCCCAGAGGACCTGTTCTACGCCTGGGGCGGCCGGCCGGTGGCCGACATCATCGTCTCCCTCAACGAACAGCAGGGGCTGGCCATGCCGGTCGACGCCGTCGCCCTCCGCCGGGAGGAGCTCTACCAGCGGCTCCTCCCCCAACTCACCGCCGTCCCCGACGTCCTGGCGCACATCGAGGGCGCCCACCGGCGCGTCCCGTTCGCCGTCGTGTCCGGCAGCACCCGGGAGTCCGTCACCGCCTCGCTGACGACGCTCGGCCTGCTCGACCGGTTCGACGCCATGGTCTGCGCCGGCGACTACGCGAAGGCCAAGCCCGACCCGGAGTGCTTCCTGCTCGCGGCCCGGCTCCTCGGCGTCCCGCCGCGGTCCTGCCTCGTCTTCGAGGACACCGACATGGGGATCCAGGCCGCCACCGCCGCCGGCATGGCCGCCGTCCGCGTCCCCCGGCCCGGGGAGCGCTGAGGCCCGCCCCACCCCGCCGAAGGTTCCCGGGGCCGGCCGATCCGGCCGGCCCCGGGCGACGCTCACCTCCGCCAGAACAGGTGGTGCGTCACCCCGCTCGGGCTGGGGACGACCTCCAGGTGGAACCGGTCGAGCAGTTCGTCGGGCGACTCCCAGAGCCGCACCCCGGAGCCGAACTCCACCGGTGAGACCGCCACGTGCAGGGTGTCCACGAGGTCGGCGTCGAGGAACTGCCGGATGGTGGTTGCCCCGCCGCCGAGCCGAACGTCCTTGCCCTGCGCCGCCTCCCGGGCCTGTTCGAGGACCGCGGCCGGGTCGCCCTCGACGAAGTGGAACGTGGTGTCGGAGAGCGTGAACGACGGGCGCCCGTGGTGGGTCATGACGAACACCGGGGTGCGGAACGGCGGCTCGTCGCCCCACCAGCCGCGCCACTCGTGGTCGCGCCAGGGCCCGCGCTGGGGACCGAACTTGTTGCGGCCCATGATCTCGGCGCCGATGTTGCGGTCGTAGTCCCGGGTGAAGTGGTCGTCGAGCCCCCGGCTGCCCCCGGGGTCGGTGCGCATGGGCCAGCTCGCCGTCGCACCGGCCCAGGCGAACAGGCGCTCGGGCCGGACATGGCCGAACGGCCGTTCAAGGGTCTGGTCCTCGCCGGCACCGATGCCGTCGGCCGAGACGTTGAAGTTCTGGACCCTCAGTAGCTGAACCACGTGTTCCTCCTGTGCCGGCCACGACGACGACGAGACGCTCCGGACCGGTCGGGCGTCTCACCGGGTGGTCGGAGCCGATCGACAGATCTTGACCCGTATCGGCAGGATCCTCCGATCCGATGAGCCCGCGGCCGGAATCCCGAGGACGCCCGACCCGCGCCGGTCCCCCACTGCCGCCGGTCCCCGACCCGCGCGGTCCCCCACCCACGGCGGCCCCCGCCCGGGACGGGCGAGGGGCCGCGACGGCTCCGCCTCCGCACCCCGGCCCCGCCGGGCCGGCGCGCACGCGGCAGGCCGACCGGTCAGCTTCGGGCCACGACCATCTGGGCGCCGCCGTCGGGCATGCCGGCGATGGCGACCTTCCGCCCGCCGAAGGCGGTGCTCCACCAGCCCTGCCAACCCCCGTTCGAGTAGCGGGCGTTGTGGTAGACCACCCCGTCGTTGCCCACCGCGAGGAGCTGCGCGTCACCGTTCGGCATGCCGGTGATCGCGAGGCTCCCGGCCTGGAAGGACGACGCGCCGCCGTACCCGGCGACCTGGCTCCAGTCCTGCCAGGAGCCGTTGGCGAAGCGGGCGTTGTGGTAGACCTTGCCGTCGCTGCCCACCGCGAGGAGCTGCGCGTCGCCGTTCGGCGTGCCGGCTATCGCGATGTCCTTGGCCTGGAAGGTCGCCGCGCCGAAGCCCGCCACGGCGCTCCAGCCCTGCCAGGAGCCGTTCACCGCACGGATGTTGTGGTAGAGGTTCCCGTCGTTGCCGACGATCAGCACCTGGACGCTGCCGTCCGGCAGGGCCGCCGCCGCGATCCGCTGCGCACTGGAGTCGCCGACCGGCGCCCAGCCCTGCCAACTGCCGGCGGCGAAGCGGGCGTTGTGGTAGATCCGCCCGTCCCT
This sequence comes from Kitasatospora sp. NPDC042419, assembly GCF_056437345.1. Classification (NCBI taxonomy): domain Bacteria; kingdom Bacillati; phylum Actinomycetota; class Actinomycetes; order Kitasatosporales; family Streptomycetaceae; genus Kitasatospora; species Kitasatospora sp. NPDC042419. Next base: position 115,554 of record NZ_JBWKAW010000030.1, on the reverse strand, counting down.
GCCGATCGCCACCACCTGCGCGTCGCCGTTCGGCATACCGGCGATGGCCTCGCCCTGGGCCGCGAAGCGCGTCGAACCGGCGTAGCCGTCCAGCGGCGCCCAGCCCGTCCAGGTCCCGTTCGGGTAGCGGGCCGTGTGGTACAGGTTGCCGTCGGCGCCGGTGGCCAGCGTCTGCGTGGAGCCGTCCGGCGTCGCGGCGATCGCCTCCTGGGAGCCGTTGAAGTACGCGGCACCGCCGAACCCGGCCAGCGGCTGGAAGGACGTCCAGTTCCCGTCCACGAGGCGCGTCGCGTGGAAGAGGTCACCGGCCTTGCTCACCGGCGTGGTCGGCGCGGGGTAGGGGTCGGCGTGGTCGCTGCCGAGGCCCGCGTTGCAGTTCGGCCACGCGCCGGTGCCCTGGCCGGCGAGGATCCGCTCGGCCGTCAGGATCTGCTGCTGCTTGGTGGCCTGGTGGGGAAGGGCCGCGTACCGGGTGCCGCCGAACGCCTCCCAGGTGCTCTTGGAGATCTGCAGGCCGCCGTAGTACGGCCAGCCGGCCTTGTAGTAGCTCCAGTTGCCGGTGCTCTCGCACATCGCGACCCGGTCCCAGGTGGCCACCGAGGCGGCCTGCGCGGGGGCGGCGACGGTGGAGAGGCCGAGCGCGGCCAGGGCCGTGAGGGCGAGGGCGGCCGCGCGGGGGCGGCGGGGTGAGCGGGACATCGGGACCTCTTCTCGGGCGGGCGACCCGTTCGAGGTCGCGCGGATGACGCGGGTGGCGGGCGCGGGTGGCGGGCGCGGACGGCGGCTGCCGGGAACGGGCGGCGGGCGGCAAGCGGCGAGCGGGAAGGGGCCGGCCCGCCGCAGGGGTGCGGCGGGCCGGCGGGAAGGCGGGTCGACCGGGTGAACGGACTTCCCGTGACGGCTAGTTGTAGGTGCCGCCGATGGAGACGTCGTAGTGGTTGCCGCCCACCCCGGTCAGCTGGATCGGGGCGGCCGGGTCCCAGCTGCCCGAGCCGTCCCGGATGGTGTGCATGATCCGGTCGTCGTTGGTGATGAAGGTCGCCTGGAACTCGCCGTCGATGTTGGCCGCGCTGACCCGGTTGGCGGCGAAGGAGCCGATCACCGGGGCGAGGGCCGCGAAGGGCTGCCACGTGCCGTTGGCGTAGCGGGCGGCGTGGTACTGCTCGCCGCCGGTGTTGACCACGACGATCTGCGCGTCGCCGCCGGTCCCGGCGATGGCGACGTCCTGCGGGGCGCCGGCGTTGCCGGCCGCGTCGTAGGCGTTGCCCCAGCCCGACCAGGAGCCGCTGACGGCGCGGATGGTGTGCTGGACCGCGCCGCCCGAGGCGGCCACGACCTGGAGCTGGCCGTTGACGTTCGCGGCCGCCGCGCTCGTCACCGTGTCCGCCGACGGGCTGATGTCGCCGAACTGCAGCCAGGTGCCGTTGGCGAGCCGGGCCGTGTGGAAGAGCCGCCCGTTGGCCACCGCGACGACGTGGAGGTCGCCGCCGATCGAGACCGCGGAGAGCTTGGTAACGCTGCCCAGCCAGTTGGCCTGCGAGCCGATGTCGGCGAACCCGTCCCACGAGCCGTTGGAGTGCCGGATGGTGTGGTAGATGTTCCCGTTGCCGCCGACCGCGACCAGGTGGGTGTCGCCGTTGATGCCGGCGTCCGCGATCGCCCGGACCACGCCGATGTCGCCCGCCGCGGCCTCCACGTTGCCGAAGCCGCTCCAGGAGCCGTTGGAGGAGCGGGTGCTGTGGAAGACGTCGCCGCCGCCGTTCACCACGACCTGGGCGCCCCAGCCGACCGGTGCCGGCTTGGGCGGCAGCGGGGCGCTGTCGACGGTCTTGTCGTAGCGGTAGGGCTTGAAGCCGTTGGCGACGAGGTAGCTGCGGGTGTAGTTGACCTTGCGGGCCGTCAGGCCGGGCCGCGGCTCCTCGTAGACGACGGCGGTGGTGTGGCTGCTGTCGGTCCAGCCGGCGAAGAGCACGACGTGGGTGGTGATGTTGTCGATCATGTCGCCGGGCTGCAGCGCGTCGAGGCTGTTGAGCTGCGTGGACACGTCGTCGAGGGTGGAGGTGACCCGGCTGCGGTCGAGGTGCCAGGCCATCGAGACCATGCCCGAGCAGTCCTGCCGGTAGGAGCCGTTGCTGTCGCTGTGCCAGAGACTCTGGCTGTACGGCACCGCCTGGTCCACCCAGTTCTGGGCCCGGGCGATGATCTCGGACCGGGTGATCGGGCCGTTGACGGAGGACGTGCCGATGGCGTGCGCCGCCGGTGCGGTCAGCGAGACGGTGGAGACGGCCGCGCCGAGGGCGAGGGCGCCGGCCAGGACGACGTTGGTGAGCTTGGAACGGTTGACAGACATGGCTGATCTCCAGGGAGAGGTGGTGGTTCGTCATCCGGGTCCGCGCAGGGCGCCCGGGAGGTCGGTGTCGGCGGTCGGCGCACGTGGTGCGCGGACCTGCCTGCCGCCCGCTCCTCGGGAGCCGCCGGCTCGGTGGCGGCAGCGGCGCGACGGGAGGCGGTGCGGTGGTGCGGCGGTGCTGAGCGGCTTCGGTGGTGCGGCGGTGCTGAGCGGCTTCGGTGCTGCGGTGCTGCTGAGCGGCTTCGGTGCCGCGGCGGTCGTGCGGTGCGGCGGCCAGGTGGACGGCTGCCCTGCAGGAGCAGCCGGTCTACGGAGGCGGGGACGGCCGGGGACGGCCGGGGACGGCCGGGAAGGGCGAGGAGGGCGAGAAGGGCGGGCGAGGTGCGGGCCCTGCGCCGTCAGCCCCAGATCATGTTGTCGCCGGTGCCGGGGGTGCCCGACCGGGTGGGGGCGGGCTGCGTGGGCGCCGGCTGCGTGGCGGCGGGCTCCGCGGCTTCCGCGGCGGCGGCCGGCCGGGCCGGGGCGGCCTCCGCGGCGACGACCGGGGCCAGACCGATCAGGGCGAGGGCGAGGACCGCGGCGGCCTTGGCGATGACGGTGCGGAACATGGTGGGCTCCTTCGGCTTCGATGCGACGGGGTGAGCCGGTTGTCGCGTCCCGCGGTGACGCGTCCTCCGGTGTGCCGCCCGGGCGGTGCTCTCGGCGGCAGTCATAAGCTTCGTCGCAGCTCAGCGGTCGTGGAAGGGCCCTCGGCTGGCCGGAAACGTCCCTGGACCGTTTCGGCCAGGAGGAGTGCGGCGGCGTGCGGCGGCGTGCGGTGGCGGAGCGTCGTCACCGGTGGGGGCCGCGCGCCGACGCCCCGTGAACCGACCGGGGAGAACACGCCGGAGCAGGAAGTCGGTCCGGCCGACTTCCTGCTCCGTGTCCCCTGCTCCGTAATCTCCTGCTCAGGGCGGGCCGGGCGCGCCTCGGACCGGGCTGCCCTCGCCCGCCGTGGTGTCACCCTCGATGCGGTGCGCGCCCGGCAGCGGCCCGCCGGTCAGCCCGCCGCCGCGCGCGGGGCCGTCGGGTGGCCGAAGCGGAAGAGCGGGTCCGCCGTGTCGAAGGGGACGTCCTCGCGGGCGGCCTCGACGGCGGCGTCCGAGCGCGGCAGGTCGAACGGCAGCGAGCCCGTCATCGGGGCCCGGCCGAACACCGCGTCCAGCACAACGTCGTCGGCCGCGCCGAACTCGCCGACCAGCAGGGCCGCGTGAGGCTCCAGCGGGGTCAGCACCGCGGGCCGCTCCAGCTGCGCCACGAACGCCGTCGGCACCACGCCGGCCAGCGCCGCCAGCCGCCCGGCCTCCGCCGGGGCGAACTCCAGCGAGCCGGAGTGGAAGGCCTGCTCCAACAGCCCCTCGCGCTGCTCGTACGGCGTGGCGAGCCGGATCACCGCGGCGTCCGCGTCCTCGGGCCGCTCGACGAGCGTGCCGTAGCGGGCGGCGACCTCCCGGTCCACGCCCTCCACGTACAGGCGCGCCCCGGTGAGGGGCTGCCCGGCGAGGTGGACCAGCGAGCGGGCCTGCACCCGGCGGCCCAGCGCGCGCCCGTCCGGGGTGCCGACCAGGTCGGCGGCGGCCTCGACGTCCACGTACGGGTCGTCGAACAGGCCGAGGCGGAACTTGTCGCGCAGGATGCGGCGCACCGACTCGTCGATCCGGGCCTCGCTCACCGCGCCGGAGCGGACCACGCCCAGGATCAGCTCCGGGTCGGTCTCGCCACCGAGCTGGTCGGCGCCGGCGTGCAGCGTCAGCGCGACCTGCTCGGGCACCGACAGCTCCTCGACGCCCCAGTGGCGCGGCGGGAGGCTGACGATGCCCGGGACGTCCATGCCGGTGATCGCGTTGAAGTCGGTGCAGACGACGCCGTCGAACCCGTACTTGCCGCGCAGCAGGCCGGTGATGACGTCGTGGTTGAAGTTGGCGCCGACCTCGGCCAGCCCGCTGCCGGACGGGATCGCGTAGGCGGGCATGATCTGCGCGGTGCCCGCCTCGAACGCGGCCTCGAAGGGCCGCAGGTGCCGCTCGAACGCGCCGCCCGGGTAGACCAGCCGCCGCCCGGCCGCGAAGTGCGAGTCCTCGCCCCGGAACTGCGGGCCGCCGCCGGGGAAGTGCTTGGTCATGCAGGCGACGCTGTCCGGGCCGACCCGCTCCCCCTGGAGGCCGCGGATGTAGGCGGCGATGGTCCGGGAGGCGCGGTCCGCGTCCTCGCCGAAGGTGCCGGCGATCCGGGCCCAGCGCGGTTCGGTGGCGAGGTCGGCCATCGGGTGGATGGCGAGCCGGATGCCGACGGCGCGCAGCTCGCGCCCGATCAGCTCGGCGTACTCGCGGACGAGGCCCGGGTCGTCGGTGGCGGCGAGGCCGATCGGCTCGGGGCCGGTGGAGAAGCCGCCGCCGGTGAAGGCGGTGGCGGGGTTCTCCGTGAAGCCGTGCCGCGGGTCGGAGGCGAGGGTGACCGGGATGCCCAGGCGGCCGGCGGCGGCGAGGTCCTGGACGTGGTTGTTCCAGGCGGCCATGGTGCGGGCGTCGGGCACCGCCATCATGCCGAAGGCGGTGAGGCCGCGCTCGGTGATCAGGTGCGCGCCGGACGGGAAGGGGCCGTGGTCGCCGGGGAGCATCCGCCCGTGGCACATCAGGGCGGCCTTCTCGGCGAGGGTCATCCGGTCGAGCAGGTCGTCGACGCGCTCCTCGACGGGCAGCCGCGGGTCCTCGTACGGCTCCATGGTGCCGTTGTGGTTGAGGTCCCGGAACGGGGTGCCGTCGTGGTGGCGGAGCAGGGCGCCCGTCATGCGACGGCCTCCGTCCCGGCGGTGGCGGCGGTAACGGTGCCGGCCGGGGCGGCGGCGGTCGCGGCGGCCTTCGCGCGGTAGGCCTCGATGGTGGCGGCCCGGACGCCGCAGTGGGTCAGGAAGCCCTCGGTGCCGCCGTAGCGGGCGGCGACCAGCTCCAGGAAGGCGGCGATCGCGCCGGCCGGGGCCTCCAGCAGCGGGGCGGGCACGGTGAGCGAGCCGGCGTGGTAGTCGTTCAGGGCGCTGCGGTTGCGCTCGGCGAGGATCTCGAAGATCTGCGTCAGCGCCTCGTTGGTGCGGGCGTAGTCGGCGATGATCTCCTCGGCGGGGACGCCGACGAGGTCCAGCAGCAGGGCGACGAGCAGGCCGGTGCGGTCCTTGCCGGCGGCGCAGTGCAGCAGGACGCCGCCGGGGCGGGCCGCGGCCTCGACCGCGAGCACCACGGACTCGGGGGCGGACTCGGCCATCAGCAGGTAGAAGGTGCCGAGGTCGGCGGCGGTGCTCATCTCCCGCATGCACGCGTCCAGGGCCGGGTTGGTGGGCTGGATGCGCGCCGCGACGATCTCGATCCCGGCGGCCGCCGCCGCGGCCCAGTCCTCCTGGTCGGCCTCGGCGTCACCGCGCAGGTCGATGACGGTGCGGATGCCGGCGCCGTTCAGCAGGTCGACGGTGGCCTGGTCGGCGGCGGGGTAGGGCTGGGCGGAGCGGTGGACCACGCCGGGGCGGATCCAGCGGCTGTCGGGGTCGGCGAGGACGGCGGGGTCGCGGAAGTTGACCAGGGTCATGGGAGGGCCTTTCGGAGGGGAGGTGGGGGATGAGGCGATGGGGAGCGCCGGGGCGGCGGTGGAGCGGTGGAGCGGTGGAGCTTTCTTGGAGCAGGACATCTAGATGTCTAGATGTCTACCCGGTGAGTCCGGTGCAGGGCAAGCGTCGGTGGGATGAACACCGGGCCAACCCCGCGTTCGCACCGACCGTCGGCACCCGCAGGCCGCCCGCGGACCGCCCGCGGACCGCCCGGATCCGTAGGATCTGGCCCGTGGCAACGCACCGAAGCGACACCCCGCTGTACCGCCGACTGGCCCGGCAGCTCCAGGAGCGGATCGACGCCGGCACGTACCCGGCGGGCGCCCGACTGCCCAGCGAGCCCGAGCTCAGCGCCGAGTTCGGCGTCAACCGGCTGACCGTCCGGCAGGCGGTGGCCGAGCTGGAGCGGGCGGCCGTGCTGGAGATCCGCCGGGGCGTGGGGACCTTCGTCCGCCAGCCGGCCGTCCGGATCTCGATCGCCGTCGACCCGCGCAGCCAGCGGTTCGACCTGGGCAGCGTGCACGGCTCGCTGCCGCTGCACGCGGAGTCCGTGGCGGACACCCGGCCCGCGCCGGGCGGCACCGCGAGCGGGCCCGCCGCGAGCAGCCCTCGCGCGAACAGCGAGAGCGGCCCCGGCGGGGACGGCACCGGCACGGACGGCACCGGCACCCGCGCGGAAGGCACCGGCACGGACGACTCCGGCACGGACGGCGAGTTCGTGGTCGCCGCCCCGCCGGTGGCCGGCTCCGCCGAGGACGAGGAGGCCGCCCGGCAACTCGGCCGCCCGGCCGCCGAACTGGCCCGGGTGGACACCGTGATCCGCCTCGGCGGCCGACCCCGGGTGGTCAGCAGCTACTGGGTGACGGCCGGACCGCTGCCCGCCGAGCTGGTCCGGCCGGGCCGCCCCGGCAACATGGTGCCGGCCCTGGCCGGGGCCGCCGGGGTGGAGCTGGAGTACGACTGGCGGGCGTTCGGCGCGATCGGCGCGGACCTCGGAGACGCGGAGCTGCTCGGGGTGCCGGTCGGCACCGCGCTGCTGGTCCGCGAGGGGGTCAGCTGCACCCCCGACGGCACGCCCGCGCTGTACGTCCGGCGGCGGATCGACGGCAGCAGTGCGCGGTTCGTCCTGCACTACCGGGACGGGGACGGCGCGGGCGGCTCCGCCCGGGAGAAGTAGCCCCGGGAAAAGTAGCCCCGGAAGGAGCAGCCGCGGCAGAAGGAGCAGCGGCGGCCGGGCTCCGGCGGGTCCGGTCCGGGGCCCGCCCGCCGGCCGGCCGCCCCGCCGGGGGCCCGCCTCACCGCGGGTCCCCCGCCGGTCCGCCCGGCCCGACCAGCTCGCGGAACGCCTCCGCCCACGCCGCCATCGGCTCCGAGCCGCCGGGGGACATCACGTGCCGCCGGGTCAGGCCGGCGAGGGCCGCCCCCAGCACCTGCGGCCGCAGGTCGGCGGCGGGGGAGACGCCGAGCCGCTCCCCCGCGATCGCCACCGCCCGCTGCGAGATGGCGTCGATCTGGATCACCGCGAAGTCGTGCACGGACCGGACGTCGAGGAACCGCCGGCGCAGCGCGCGGCGCCGGGCGGTGTGCTCGGCGGGCTCCTCCAGCTGCCCGTCCGTGACCTGCACGGCGTGCTCGAAGGCCGCCCAGAGGCCGAGTGCGGCCGGCGCCTGCGCGAAGGCCTCCAGCACCACCAGGCCGAAGTCGAGCCCGAAGAGGATCGCCTCCTTGCACGCGTAGTAGCGGAAGAAGGTGCGGTGGGCGACGTCCGCGCGCCGGCAGATCTGGTCCACCGTGGTGCCCTCGAAGCCCTGTTCCTCGAAGAGGTCGAGCCCGGCCGTCCGGATCGCCTGCCGGGTCCGCGCCCGCTTCCGGTCGCGCAGCCCGATCTCGGCGGCGCTCGCCGCCCCGGTGTCCGTCCCCTGCCCCTGCATACCTTGCTCGCCCCTCGTCGCGCCCGGTTCCCTCGGGCGTCGTGCGTGTCGGTCCTGCGCGTCGGTCCTGCGTGTCGGTCGTGCGCGTCGGTCGTGCGTGTCGCGTGTCAACTGCCGTACCGCATACGGCTTCGTCCGTACGCAATCACGCCGGGTGCGGGTCGCTCAAGGCGGGAGCGAATTCGTCGTCAGTTCGTCACGCGAAGTTTGCACAACTGCCAATTGGCAGTTGTGCCACTTCCGAAAGGTGGTCCCCGGCGACGTCCCCGGCGACGACCGGAACAGCATCGTCCGCCCCTCGCCACCCCCTCCCCCCATTCCGAGGAAGCACGGGAAACCATGAAGCGGCACACGCACGTTCTGGTAGCGACGGCCTGCACGGCCGCCCTCGCCCTCACCGCAGGCGCCTGCTCGGCCTCCGACGACACGGTCTCCGCCGGCGGCCCCGCCAGGAGCACGGCCGACGACGGGCCCGCCGTCGACGGCGGCACCCTGAAGATCGGCCTGGACCGGCCCTTCGCGAAGCTCGACCCCGCCGACACCGGCCTCGCCTCGATGCCGCTGATGATCCTCACCAACGCGCTCTACGACCCGCTGATGGTCAACGGCGACAACGGCGCCGTCCAGCCGTACCTGGCGAAGTCCTTCACCCCCAACGCCGACGCCACCGGCTGGACGCTCGGCCTGCGCGAGGGCGTCACCTTCAGCGACGGCAAGCCGCTCGACGGACAGGCCGTCGTCGACCACGTCACCCGCCTCTCCAGGCCCGAGAACAAGTGCGCCTGCGCCGCCGACGCCGCCACCATCGGCACGATGGCGGTCGACTCCCCCACCTCCGTGACCTTCACCCTCAAGGCCCCCAACGCCGCCTTCCCCAACCTGTTCACCCGCTCGCTCGGCTACGTCTCCGAGGCCCCCGCCGCCGCCGACGCCCCCGCCGTCGGCTCCGGCCCGTACACGGTGGAGAGCGTGCAGCCCGGCGTCTCCGTCACGCTCGCCCGCAACCCCTCCTACTGGGGCGCCAAGGGCCACGCCGACAAACTCGTCTACAAGGTGCTGCCCGACTCCGACAGCCGCTACCAGTCGCTGCGCTCCGGCGACGCCGACCTGATCTGGGCCGAGACGCCCGCCCAGTTCAAGCAGGCCGCCGGCGACGGCCTGCGCTCCGCCACCGGCCCCGGCTCCACCTCCACCGTGCTGTTCAACACCAAGGCCGCCCCCTTCGACGACCCGAAGGTGCGCAAGGCCCTCCAGCACGCGGTGGACCGCGAGGCCGTCGAGAAGATCGTCTACCTCGGCCAGGGCAAGGTCTCGGACGGCCCGATCGGCTCCACCTCCCCCTACCGCGGCACCGCCGCCCACCCCGCGCGCGACGTCGCCAAGGCCCGCGCCCTGCTCGCCGAGGCCGGCCACCCCGACCTCTCCTTCGAGTACCTGGTCGACAGCCGCCCCGAGGGCCAGCAGCGCGCCACCGTGCTCCAGCAGATGTTCGCCGAGGCCGGCGTCAAGATGACCATCAAGCCGCTCGACCCGGCGAGCCTCGGCACCGCGATGTACCAGCGCCAGTTCCAGGTGATGGACTTCATCACCAGCATCTTCGGCGACACCGACACCGCACTCGCCAGCCTCTTCGCGACCGGCGCCCCCTACAACTTCACCGGCTGGAGCGGCCCCGCCGCCGGGAAGGCCATCGCCACCGGGCGCGCCACCCTCGACCAGGCCCAGCGGGCCCGCTCCTACCAGGAGGCCGCGCAGGCCGTCGTCGAGGAGGCCCCGATGCTCTTCCTCACCGAGAACACGGTCGGCTTCCTCGCCTCCGCCAAGGTCGCCGGACTGCCCGACGTCTCCGAGCGGACCGTCGTCAGCGTCTCCCCGGCCGCCCTGTGGGTGAAGAAGTGACACCCCGGACCCTGCGCGTCGCCGGCTGGGCCGGCCAGGCCGGACGCGCCGGCGCCGTCCTGCTGCTGGTCACCGTGGCCGCACTCGCCCTGCCGCACCTGATGCCCGGATCCCCCGCGCTCGCCGCACTCGGCCCCACCGCCACCCCCGAACAGGTCGCCGCGTACGAGGCGAAGCTCGGCCTCGACGAGAACGTCCTCACCGCCACCTGGCGCTGGATCGGCGACGCCCTGCACGGCGACCTCGGCCACTCGCTCTCCACCGGCGGCGCCGTCACCGCCGAACTCGCCGCCCGCATCCCCGTCACCCTCGAACTCTTCGTCACCGCCCAGGTGGTGGCGCTCGGCGTGGCCCTGCCGGTCGCGCTGTACTCGGCCTGGAAGCCGGGCGGCGCGGTCGACCGGATCGCCACCGCGGGCGCCTTCGTCTGGCTCGCCGTGCCCGGCTTCGTGCTCGGCCTGCTGCTGATCTGGATCGCCGCCGTCCAGCTGCGGATCCTGCCCGCCACCGGCTGGACCCCGTTCACCGAGGACCCGCTGGACAACCTCCGCCACCTGGTCCTGCCCGCGCTCACCCTCGGCCTCACCGAGGCCGCCGTCTTCACCCGCACCCTGCGCGGCCAGCTCATCGACACCCTCGACCAGACGTACGTCGCCGCCGCGCGCAGCCGGGGCATGGGCACCGTGCGGCTGCTGCTGCGCCGGGCGCTGCGGCCGTCCTCGCTGCCGCTGGTCACCCTGGTCGGGATCGGCGTCGGGACGTCGCTCGGCGGCTCGGTGCTCGTCGAGTCGCTGTTCGCGGTGCCCGGCGTCGGCAGCCTCGCCGCCGGGGCCATCAACGGACGCGACTTCCCGGTCGTCCAGGCGGTGGTGGTGGTCAGCGCCGCCGCCGTGGTGGCGGCCACCTTCGCGGTGGACCTGCTGTACCGCACGATCGACCCGAGGATCGCCCATGACCACCGCTGAACCCGCCACCACCGCCGGGGCCGGGGCGGCCACCACTGCCCGGGCCAGCGAGGCCGCCGAGGCCGCCGCGAAGGGATCCGCCGGCGGGCGCCCCGCGGCCCCCCGCCCCCGCAGGGCCCGGCGGCGGCCGTCCGCCGGAGTGATCGCCGCCGCCGGCTGGCTGGCCGTCGTCGCGCTCGCCGCCCTGCTCCTCCCGCTGCTCCCCGGCTTCGACCCGCTGCACGGCGACTTCGCCCACCCCTCCGCCGCCCCCGGCCCCGGCCACTGGCTCGGCACCGACGCCGCCGGGCGCGACGTCCTCCAGCGCACCGTGGCCGGCGCCCGCGCCTCCTTCGCCGTCGCCGGACTCACCATCGCCGTCGGCCTGCTCGGCGGCGGCGCCCTCGGCGTGGCCGCCGGCTGGTTCCGCGGCCCGGTCGACAAGGCCATCGGCTTCGCCACCGACCTGCTGATGTCCGTGCCCACCCTGATCCTGGTGATGATCGTGGTCGCCCTGCGCGGCCCCAGCCTGACCGTGATCGGCACCCTGATCGGCGTGTTCACCGTGCCGCACTTCACCCGCGTGGTACGCGCCGTCGTGCTCTCGCTCAGCGAGCGCGGCTTCGTCCAGGCCGCCCGGATGATCGGCACCGCCCCGCTGCGCATCCTGCGCCGCGAGGTCGTGCCGCACGTCGCGCCGGCCGCCCTGACCTTCGCGTTCACCGCCACCACCGTCGCCATCGTCGCCGAGGGCTCGCTCAGCTTCCTCGGCTTCGGGCTCCGCCCGCCGGAGCCGTCCTGGGGCGGCATCATCGCCGAGGGCCGGACCACCCTCGGCAGCGCGCCGTGGATCTCGCTCGCCCCCGCGGCGGTGCTCTGCCTGACCGTCCTCGCCCTCAACTACCTCGGCGAGCAGCTCCGTTCGAAGGGAAGCCGCACATGACCGCCCCGGTCCTGGAGGTCCGCTCGCTCGACACCACCCTGCACACCCCCGACGGCCGGGACCTGCACGTCCTGCACGGCGTCGACCTCACCATCGACGCGGGCGAGTGCCTCGGCGTGGTCGGCGAGTCCGGCTCCGGCAAGTCCGTGCTCGCCCGCACCGTCCTCGGCGTCCACCCCCGCACCACCAGGGTCACCGCCACCGGACAGGTGCTGCTCGACGGCGAGGACCTGCTCACCGCCGCCCCCGCCCGGCGCGCCGAACTCCTCGGCACCGGCGTCGCCATGGTCCACCAGGACCCGATGACCTCGCTCAACCCCGTCGTCCGGATCGCCGACCAGGTCACCGAGTCGCTCACCAACCGGCGCCGGCTCTCCCGCCGGGCCCGCCGCGAGACCGCCGCCGAACTGCTCGCCGCCGTCGACGTCCCCGACCCGGCCCGGCGCGCCCGCGCCTACCCGCACGAGCTCTCCGGCGGCCTGCGCCAGCGCGTCGGCATCGCCGCCGCCCTCGCCGGCTCCCCCGCCCTGCTGCTCGCCGACGAACCCACCACCGCACTCGACGTCACCGTCCAGCGCACCGTCCTCGACCTGCTCGACCGCCACCGCGAGGACCGCGGCCTCGCCACCCTCCTGATCACCCACGACATCGGCCTGCTCTACGGCCGGGCCCGGCGGATCGCCGTCATGTACGGCGGGCGGATCGTCGAGACCGGCCGCACCGAGGACGTCACCGAACGCCCCGCCCACCCCTACACCGCCGCGCTGCTCCGCTCGGTGCCACGCGTCACCGGGCCGCTGCGCCGCACCCTCCCCGCCATCCCCGGCTCGCCACCGGACCTCTCGCAGCCGATCCCCGGCTGCCCGTTCGCGCCGCGCTGCGAGCGCGCGGAGACGGTCTGCACGACCGAGGCGCCGCCGCTCCACCTGGCCGGCCCCGGCCGGACCGCGTCCTGCCACTTCCCGCTCACCCCGGCCGCCCCGGTCGCCCTGGATTCGCCCGGCCCGCCCGGCCCGCTCACCCCGTCGGAGAAGACCGTGACCACCTCGGAGAACGCCGCATGACCGCCGTCCTGCAGGCCACCGGGCTCTCGGTGGTCCACCGCACCCGCTCCGGCCCCCTGCACGCCGTCAGCGACGTCGACCTGACGCTCCACGAACGCCGGACCCTCGCCCTGGTCGGCGAGTCCGGCTCCGGCAAGAGCAGTATCGCCAAGGCCCTGCTCCGGCTCCCCCCTCCCACCACCGGCACCGTCACCCTGGACGGCACCGACCTCGGCGCGCTCGCCCCCCGCGCGCTGCGCGCCCTGCGCCCGAGGATGCAGATGGTCTTCCAGGACCCGGTCTCCTCGCTCAACCCGCGCCGCACCGTCCGCGACCTCGTCGCCGAGCCCCTCGACGCCCACCCGGACCCGGCCCGCGACCGCGCCGAGGTGGTGGAGCGCCAGCTGGAGGCCGTCGGCCTGCCGACCGCCCTGTTCGGCGACCGCCGGCCGGGCCAGCTCTCCGGCGGCCAGGCCCAGCGGGTCGCCATCGCCCGGGCGCTCGCCGCCGAACCGCGCGTCCTGATCGCCGACGAGGCCGTCTCCGCGCTCGACGTCTCCGCCCAGGCCACCGTCCTCAACCTGCTCCGCCGGCTCACCGAGGAACGCGGCCTGGCGAGCCTGTTCATCTCGCACGACCTGGGCGTCGTCCGCGCCGTGAGCGACGACGTCGCCGTGCTCCAGCTCGGCCGGCTCTGCGAGCAGGGCCCCACCGAGGAGGTGCTCGCCGCCCCCGCCCACCCCTACACCGCCGCGCTGCTCGCCGCCGTCCCCGAACCGGGCCGCCCGCTCGGCGAGACCGGCCTGCTCCCCGCCGACCCGCCCTCCCCGCTCGACCCGCCCTCGGGGTGCCGCTTCCGCACCCGCTGCCCGCTCGCCGACGCGCGGTGCGCGAGCGAGGTGCCGGAACTGCTGGAGGTCGCCCCCGGGCGGACCGTCGCCTGCCACCGGCCCCTGCTGCCGTGAGCCCGGCGCCGGCGGGCGCGCGACCCGGTGCCGCGTGCGGGGCGGCGTGCGGGGCGGCGCCGCGTGGGTGCGGGTGCGGCGTGCGGGGCTTGGGCGCGGGGCGGGCGGTCCGAGGACGGCGGCGGGCGGCCCGTTCCACGGCGACGTTCCACGGCGACAAACGCCCCGGGCACCGTCGGTGACAACCCGGTAGCATGCCCGCCCGGGGCAGTGGTTGCGAAGCGGCACGGACGGACCGGGGCGGAGCATGACGGCATGACGGTGACGAACGAACACGGAACGCCGGGACTGCCGGGACTGCCGGGACTGCCGGAACGACCGGGCCCACCGGGACCGCCGGGGCCCCGCGGAGCACCGGCACCGCCCGCCCCGGCCCCGAGACCGTCCGATCCGTCCCCCGCTCCCAGTGCCGCCCCCGCCCCGGCGCCGCCGAGGCCCGACGCCACGGCCGGGCCGCTCGACGTACCCGCCGAACTCACCCTGCGCTGCCTCGACCTGCTCGCCGACGTCTCCCGCACCGGCCGCCTCCTGCGCCGCGCCGAGCTGGAGAGCCTGCGCGCCCTCGGCGAACGCGGAGCCGAGTCCGGCCACGGCCTGCGCGACCTCGTCGCCCACTGCCTCGGGGCCACCCGCCGCGCCTGGCAGACCCTGCCCGGCCTCGCCTCCGCCGCGACCGCCACCGAGATGCGCCGCACCGGCGACGCCGTGCTCGCCGCCACCCAGGCCGCCCTGGGCGCCCTCGGCGAGGGCCACGAACGGGCCCAGCGGCAGGCGATGCACCTGGAGGAGTCCAACCGGCGGGAGTTCATCGACGACCTGCTGCACGGCCGCGGCGACCTCAGTCTGCTCGCCGAGCGCGCCGAACGGTTCGGCGTGCACCTCGCCGCCGGCTACACCGTCGCCGTCGCGATCGCCGAACGCCCGTACGTCGACGGGCAGATCGGCCGCTGCCGGATCCTCAGCGAGCTGTGCGGCCGGTTCGACGAGCGGACCGTCCTGCTCGCCGCCCGCAACGGCAGGCTGATCTGCATCGCCCCCGACAACGCGCACGCGGTGCTCGACGCCTTCATCGACCTCGCCCTCCGGCCCGGCCCCGGCCACAACCCGGCGCACCGGGTGGCGAGCGGCCGCCGGCACACCGGCACCGGCGGCGTCGTCCGCAGCTACGAGGAGGCGCTCAGCACCCTGGAGTACGCGGAGCGGCTGGCACTGCCCGCGAAGCGGCTGCGCGCCGAGGAACTGCTGGTCTTCCCGGTCCTGATGCGCGACCGGGCCGCCATGGCCGACCTGGTCCACAACGTGCTCGGCCCGCTCACCGCCGCCCGCGGCGGAGCGCAGCCGCTGCTGGAGACCATCACCGTGCAGTCCGAGGCCGGGTACGTGAACGCGGAGACCGCCCGCCGGCTCGGCGTCAGCGTCCGCACCCTCGGCTACCGGCTGGAGCGGATCCGCACCCTGACCGGCTACGACCCGGCCGACGCGCTGCACCGCTACACGCTGGAGACCGCCGTGATGGGCGCCCGCCTGCTGGAGTGGCCGGCCCGGCAGCTCTGACCGGCCCGGGCGCGGCGGCCGCCGTGCGTCGTGTGCCGTGGGCCGCGTGCCATGTGCCGTGTGACTGGCGACCGGTTCCCCCCGATCGGTCCCGGAAGTTCCGATCCGATGATCCGTTCCGGGTGTCAAAACGTCGTCAAGATTGCCGGATCCTGGCAATGTGCGAACGGCCCTTCTCCTGCCAGGATCTTCACGGCGCCCGGGGGAACCGGCGCCACGGGGAGAGCCGGGGGGACGGTCGGATGCAGGGGTTCTTCGAGACGGCACCGGTTTCTCCGATTCCGGTGACGGGTGCCGAGTCGTGGGCGCTGCCCCCGCTCGGCGGCCGGGGGGCCGACGCCGCTCACGGGGGTGGCGACGTCGGCCACCGCACCGCGCCCGAAGGCGGCGGCGCGGGCCCCTCCGCCGAGTCCTGCGACTGGGAGGCCGACTCGTTCCCCCTCGTCGGCCGCGCCTGCGCGATCCTCGCCGGCGGCGCCACCGCCTCCACCGGCTGGGCCGAGACCACCACCGACGACGGCTCCCCCGCGCTCCTCCCGGTCCGCACATCGCCCGGCGACCCCGCCCTCCCGGCCGGCCGCACCGCCCTTCTCCACTCGCACGACGCCGCCACCGGCATCTTCCTGGTCTCCCCCCTCGACCTCGCCACCCTCTTCAGCTGACACCCTCCTCGGCTGACACCCTCCTCGGCTGACACCTTCTTCGACTGGCACCCTCCTCGACCGACGGGCCCGGGCAGCCCCGCCGGATCCGTCCCATGAAGTTACCTGGAAGTAGGATCGCCCCCGAAGCAATGACTGCCCAGGACTTGGGGGAACGATGGAGCAGCAGCGGACCGCGGTCGTGTCGGGTGGCGGAACGGGCATCGGCCGGGCCATCGCCGCCGAACTGGCCCACCAGGGCCACCGGGTGGTGATCCTCGGCCGCCGGACCGAGGTGCTGGAGCGGACGGCCGCGGAGCTGGGTCCCCAGGTGGTGCCGCTCGCCGTCGACCTGACGGACGCCGCCCAGGTCACCGAGGCGGCAGCGGAGATCGCGGCGTTCGGCCCGGTGGACGTCCTGGTCAACAACGCCGGCGCGGTGATCACCCCGCCGGCCGACCGGACCCTGGAGGCACTCGCCGCGGCGTGGCGGCGGGACCTCGACACCAACCTGCTGACCGCCGTCCTGCTCACCACCGCCCTCGCCGACCGACTCCGCCGCCCCGGCGGCCGGGTGGTCCTGATCAGTTCGGCCGCCGCCCAGCGCGGCGGAGCCGGCCCCCACTCGGCCGGCTCGTACGCGGCCGCCAAGGCCGCCCTGCACGGCTGGGCGTTCGGCCTGGCCCGCCAGTTCGGCCCGGACGGCATCACCGTCAACGTCCTCGCCCCCGGCTACGTCGCCGACACCGAGATCTTCGGCGCCGACTGGACACCCGGCTTCCACGCCGACAAGGTCGCCGCCACGCTGGTCGGCCGCGCCGGCACCCCCGAGGACGTCGCCGCCGCCGTCGGCTACCTCGCCTCCCCCGCCGCCGGCTACGTCACCGGCCAGATCATCGGCATCAACGGCGGCGCGGTGCTGGGCCGATGACGACCGGCACCGAAGCCCCTGACCCCCTGGCCGGACCCGCCGGTCCGCCCGCGCTCCGCATCCCCGCGGCCGACCTGCACCGGGCGCTCGACGTCCTCGTCCGCCACCTCACGGAACGGCTGCCGGACGACGGGATCGCCGTCCACCACGACTTCTACTGGTCCCTCCCGCCCGCCGAGGCCGCCGACGTCCACGCCGACCCGCCGGAACCCACCGTCGGCCAGGTGACGGAGGCGTGGGAGCACCTGGAGAGGATGATCGGGGGCGAGACGGCCGCCGTCGGCTACGGCTTCGTCTGGCTCGGCGACGTCCTGCGCGCCATCGGCGCCGAGGCACTCTGACCTCCGCCCCCGGGCGGCGGACACGACGGGCCCTGCGGACCGATCGGATCGGACGAGGCCGCGGCGCCTGGGCGCGTGCATCGCAGGCGGAGGGCGGGGGTACCGCCTGGCGCCCGGCTACCCGGCTACCCGGCCTCCTGGCTTCCCGGACTTCCGGACTTCCGGACTTCCGGACTTCCGGACTTCCGGCCGAAGGCTGGGGCACGCCCGCCCCCGGGGCCTCAGCGGCGGGCGGCGGCGAGGAGGGCCGGGACGGTGGGGAGTTTGACGCGGGGGCGGCCGGTGGCCTCCCCCTGGGCGCGTTCGGCGCGGTCGATGGCCCGGAGCTGGCGCAGTCCGAGCGCGTCGGGGCGGCGGACCCGGACCAGGCGGTCGAACTCCTTGCGGGTCCCCGTGGGGACGGGCAGGGCACGGGCGACGGCGTCGTCGAGGAGGGCGTCGACGGTCTCCTGCGCGCAGGCCCGGTTGGCGCCGATGCCGCCGGACGGGCCGCGCTTGGCCCAGCCGACGAGGTAAGTGCCGGGCAGCGGAAGGCCGGTGGCCGGGTCGAGGACGCGGCCCGCCCGGTGGGGGACGGTGCCTGCGGCCTCGTCGAAGGGCAGGCCGGGGACGGGGACGCCGCGGTGGCCGATGGAGCGGACCACCAGGCCCGCGAGGAGCGGGGTCCCGTCACCGTCCAGCCGAACGCCCTGTACCCGAACGGCACTTGCGGTGGTGGCGGCGGTGCCGGACGTGCCGGCCGCGGCGGCGGCGGTGCCGATGAACTCGGTGGGCGTGGCGTGGAAGCGCAGCACGACCCGTCGGCCGGGGCGCGGTTCACGGCCGCCGTCGTGGGCGACGAGCGGGAGGCCGGCGAGCAGCGCCGCGTGCGAGCCCTCGGGGGCGGCGGCGAGGGCCGCCCGCACCTCCGGATGGTCGTCCACCACCACCTCCACGCCCGGCAGTCGGGTGAGGGCGAGCAGCTCCGGCCTGGTCCACGCGGCCTGCTCGGGCCCGCGCCGGGCGACCAGCACGACCTCGCGGATCCGGCTCCGGCGGAGCGCGGCGAGCGCGTGGTCGGCGATGTCGGTGGCGGCGAGCCGGTCGGGGTCGGTGAGCAGGATCCGGGCGATGTCGACGGCGACGTTGCCGTTGCCGATGACGACCGCCCGCTCCGCGCCGGGACCGTCCGCACCGGCGGCGCCCAGGTCGACGGCGTCGGCCGGGACCGTCGGCTCGGCGTTGTACCAGCGGACGAAGGTGGTGGCGGGCAGGCTGCCGGGGAGGTCCTCGCCGGGCAGGCCGAGCCGGCGGTCGGCGGCGGCGCCGACCGCGTACACCACCGCGTGGTGGTGGGCGGCGAGTTCGGCGTGGGTGAGGTCGGTGCCGACCTCGACGTTGAGGTAGACCCGCAGGCGCGGGTCGTGGAAGACGGAGGCGAAGCTGTCGGCGATCCGCTTGGTCGACTGGTGGTCGGGGGCGACGCCGTGCCGCAGCAGCCCGCCGGAGACCGGAAGCCGGTCGATCATGGTGAGTTCGGCACCGGTGGAGCGCAGCAGCGTCTGCGCGGTGTAGCCGGCGGACGGTCCGGTGCCGACGATGGCGACCCGCAGCGGCCCGGTGCCGAGGTCGAGCCCGCCGGGCAGGCTGCGCGGGAACGCGGGCGCGCCCCAGGAGTGGTCGGCGGGGTGGTCGCGGAAGTAGTCGCGGTTGAGGTCGCCGAAGACGCTGTCGGACCCCGTCAGGCGGTCGACGGGGAAGACGGCGTCCACCGGGCAGGCGTCGGCGCACGCGCCGCAGTCGATGCAGGCGGCCGGGTCGATGTAGAGCATGTCGGTGCGGCCGAACTCGGGCTCGTCCGGGGTGGGGTGGATGCAGTTGACCGGGCAGACGGACACGCACGAGGCGTCGTTGCAGCAGGTACGGGTGATCGCGTAGGCCATGGCGGGGGTGGGGTCCTCGCTGCGTGGGTTCCGGTGGGTTGCGGTGGTCCGGCGGCTTGCGGTGCTCCGGCGGCTTGCGGTGGGTGGCGGCGGGTCGCGGTGCTCCGGCGGCGGGGCTCCCCGCCGTGGACGGGCGGGGCGGCGTCAGAGCATGTGGATGCGGCGGTACACCGCCGCCGAGGCCCTGGTGAGCAGGCCGGTCTCGGCCAGGAACGCCATCAGGTGGCGGCTGCTGGTCCGCATCATCGCCCGCCGGTGCTCGCTGGCCCGGGCCTCGGCCACCGCCCGGCCGACGTCCAGCCCGGCGGCCGCGTACACGCCCGGGTGGACCATGCTGCTGACGATGACGAACGCCCCGGCCGCGATCCCGGTGGCGGCGGACCGGCGACGGGCGTTCCCCGCGCCGCGCAGCCGTTCGCGGATCTCCTGGCGGGCGAACTTCATGTGCCGGGACTCCTCGACCACGTGGATCCGGGAGGTCCCGCGGACGATCTCCAGGACGTTCTCGCCGCGCATCCAGTCGCGCTGCATGACGTCCAGCACCTCCTCGGCCACCAGGATGCCGCCGTAGGCGAGTTCGCCGCGGGCGAGGGCCTTGTAGGCGCGGCCGGCCTGGGCGATGAACCGGTTCGGCTTGTACTGGGGGACGCCCATCTTCTCGCAGGCGCGGGCGAACATGATCGAGTGCCGGCACTCGTCGGCGATCTCGGTGAGCGCGAAGCGGAACTCGGCGCTGGCGGGGTCCTTGAGGTACTGGTCGCGCAGCACCATCTGCTGGAGGATCATCTCGAACCAGATGCCGGTCGTCATGATCGAGCAGACCTCGTGCCGGGTGAGGGTGACCCGCTGCTCCTCGGTCATCTCCGTCCAGAGCGGGGTGCCGTAGAGGGTGCTCCACTCGGGGTTGAGGCCGTAGTCCCCGGGCGGGAGCGGGGCGTCCCAGTCGATCTCGACCGCCGGGTCGTAGGAGAGCGTCGCGGCGGAGTCGAGCAGCCGCCTGGAGACGTCGTCGTCGGCCGCGGTGTGGGTGCGCGCGCGGGTGCCGGGGGTGTGGGTGCCGGTGGTGTGGGTGCGTGCCGCCGGGTGAGCCATGGCTGCCTCCAGGTGCGAGCTCCGGGTGCGTGCTCCGAGTGCGTGGCCTGCGCGGGATCCGCCCCGCCCCGCTTATTGACGGAGAGTACAATAAGAGCCCGCGCCCGAGAACCCCCTGCGCGACAGGACCCCGGTTCCCGCGGTCGGCACGGTCGGCACGACGGCCCGGGAGGCACGGGCACGGGGCCGGCGCGGCAGCCGACACGGGGAGCGGTACGGGGGGCCGGCGCGGGTCGGTCCGGGCTCGGTACGGCGTCGCTCCGGGGTCGGTCCGGAGTCCGGCGGCGTGACCCGTGCCGTGGTCCGTGCCGCGCACCCGCCCGCCACCGGTCCCCCGGGCGGCCCTGCCACCCCGCCCGCGGAACTGGCGGCCTCGGCCGACCGAGGGATGATGGAGGGGTCCCAGGCCGCGCCCGGAGAGGTGCCGGCGGAGGAGAGGAGCGGACCGGATGAGCGCGGCGGACGCCCTGCACCGTGGCCGATCGCCCTTCCTCGGCAACGCCGCCGGAGCGCTGCTCGACGCGGACGGCCTGATCGTCGGCTGGACCCTGGAGGCCGAACGGCTGCTCGCGCTCGGCGCCGCCCAGGTCCGCGGCCGGCCCGTCCGGGACCTGCTCGCCGACCCCGCGGGATGGCCCTCGCTGTCCGCCCTCACCGATCAGCAGCGGGCCGACGGCTGGTCCGGCGAGGCCGAACTCCGCTCCGGACGGGGCGACGAGCTCGCGGTCGCCTACCAGGTGCTGCCGCTCGGCGGCCCACCCGCGGGCCCGCCGACAGGACCTCCGACCGGACCCCCCGAAGGACCCACCGGACCCGGCGCCCCCGCCCGGTACTTCGTGCTCGCCGCCCCCGCCTCGCAGGTCGCCCGCTCGCGCCAGGACCAGGCGTTCACCCGCGAACTGTTCCTCCAGGACCGCGTCGGCCTCGCCGTCTTCGACGACCGCCTGCGGCTGATCCGCACCAACACCCACCTGCTCCCGTACAGCGGCCTCCCCCCGGACCTCCGCGGCCGCCGCCTCGGCGACTTCCTCCAGCCCCAGGACGCCGAGGCCGTCGAACGCGGACTGCACGAGGTGCTGCGCACCGGCCGGCCGCTGGTCGGCGCGGAGGAACTGGTCCGCACCATCGAGGACCCGGCCGGCGGCGCGGTGATGGCGATCTCGGCGTTCCGGCTCCAGACCCCGGACGGTCAGGTCATCGGCGTCACCGCGCTGTTCACCGACGTCACCGAACTGCACCGGTCCGGCGAACGGCTCGCACTGCTGCACCGGGCCACGGCCGCCGTCGGCGGCTCGCTGTCGGTGACCGCCACCGCCGAGGAACTGGCCGCCGTCCTCGCCCCGGGGCTCGCCGACCTCGTCATGGTCGACGTCGCCGAGGCCGTGTTCGCCGGCGAGGAGCCCGCGCCCGGCCGGGACGGCCGCCTGCTGCTGCGCCGCACCGCCGTGGCCGTCTCGACGGGACCGAACGCACCCGTGCCCCCGCCCACCGGCGTGGCCGTCCAGGCCGACCCCGACGACCCGCCCGCCCCGGCCGACGACCAGACCGCCGACCTGGCCACCGACCCGGCCACCGACGCGGCCGCCGACCTGGCCGCCGACGCCGACTCCCCCGGGGGCCTCGGCAACCCCGACGACCCCGACGACCCCGAGCCCCCCGAGATGACGGCCCCGATGCGCGCCGGCGGCAGCCTGCTCGGCCGGGTGACCGTCCGCCGCGCCGCACACCGGCCGCCCTACCTGGCGGCCGACCGGGAACTGCTGCGCGAGATCGCCGACCGCGCCGCCCTCGCCCTGGACAACGCCCGCCGCTACACCCGCGAACACCGCGCCGCCGTCGGCCTCCAGCGCAGCCTGCTGCCGCCCTCACAGGCCGAGACCGCCGCCGTCTCCACCGCGAGCGTCTACCTGCCGACCGACACCGCCAGCGGCATCGGCGGCGACTGGTTCGACGTGATCCCGCTCTCCTCCGCCCGGGTCGCCCTGGTCGCCGGGGACGTCGTCGGCCACGGACTCGCCGCCAGCGCCACCATGGGCCGGCTGCGCACCGCCGTCCGGACGCTCGCCGACCTCGACCTCGAACCGGACGAGCTGCTGGTCCACCTGGACGACCTGGTCGCCCAACTGATGGTCGAGGCCGAGCGACCGGACGAGGAAGGCGACCCGGACGGCCACCAGCAGGCCGTCCCCTTCGGCGCGACCTGTGTGTACGCGGTGTACGACCCGGTGTCGCGACGCTGCGCGATGTCCTCCGCCGGACACCCGCCGCCGGCCGTCGTCGCCCCGGACGGCACCGTCACGTACGTACCCGTCCGGCCGGGACCGCCGCTCGGCGTGACCGGGCTGCCGTTCGAGATGACGGAGGTCGAACTGGCGCCGGGCAGCCTGCTCGCGCTCTACACCGACGGACTGATCCAGGGGTACGGCGACGACCTCGACGAGGGCATGGCCGAACTGGGCCGCCGCCTGTCCGCCGCCGCGGCAGGCCCGGCGGCCGCACCCGCCACCGGGTCGCTGCGCGACCTCGGCCGCGAGGTCGTCGCCGACCTGCCGGCGCACCGCCTCACCGACGACGTGACCCTGCTGCTCGCCCGCACCCGGGCGGTACCGCCGGAGGCCACCGCCGGCTGGACCCTGGAGGCCGACCCGGCCGGCGTCGCCCGGGTCCGGGAGGCCGCCACCGAACAGCTCCGCACCTGGGGGCTGGAGGAGTTGGCGTTCACCACCGAACTGGTGCTGAGCGAGCTGGTGACCAACGCGATCCGCTACGCAGGCGGCCCGGTCGGCGTCCGGCTGATCCGCGCCGAACGCCTCACCTGCGAGGTGTCCGACCCCAGCGCCACCCAGCCCCGCATGCGCCGCGCCCGCCTCACCGACGAGGGTGGCCGGGGCCTCTACCTGGTCGCCCAGCTCACCACCCGCTGGGGCAGCCGCTACACCCGCCAGGGCAAGACCATCTGGGCCGAGCAGGACCTCCCCTGAGCCCCGCGCCGTCTTCCCCGCCCACCCACACGCGGCAAAAATATGTCGACCGGTCTACAGAAAGGTGGCGAATATACCGACCGGTCTACGGATTTCTCCTCACCGGCGCCGCCCTCATCCACCCACGCTTGCGCAGAAAGTCGGCCGGTCCGACTTCCTGCGCCACCCCGCACCCCACACCGGTCCGCTCGCCGGCTCTCGCCACGATCAGCCCCTGCACAGAAAGTCGGACCGGCCGACTTCTGGAT
This sequence comes from Kitasatospora sp. NPDC042419, assembly GCF_056437345.1. Lineage (NCBI taxonomy): Bacteria > Bacillati > Actinomycetota > Actinomycetes > Kitasatosporales > Streptomycetaceae > Kitasatospora > Kitasatospora sp. NPDC042419. Next base: position 92,138 of record NZ_JBWKAW010000030.1, on the reverse strand, counting down.
CCGGGCCAGCGCTGGGCAACAAATATCTCGGTCGGTCTACATATTTCTCCCCCGGATTCGACGCGGCGGAGCAGAATCCGATCGGCGACCGGGGAGGCCGCACGGCGCTCTCGCCCCTTGGCAGTCGCACGCCTTCGGTCGGCGGAGGGCAGAGGAATGAGCCCCCAGCCGCGCGCACTCCAACTCTGCTTGTCAGCACCAGGAGTCGTTCACCATGACTCAAGCAAAGCCTCCCGAAAGGCAGTAGCCTTCGACGGACCGCTCGCCTCGCTGCGACTCTGCCGGTAACGCCGCGGCCCGCGAAGCATCAGCCCCGCGCTCGCGGGGATGATTCCCCTGCGAGGGAGGACATCGGGTACATCCACGCGTCGGCCCCGCGACAGCGGGGATGGCTCACACGGCACCCGGCTGGCCGCTACGATCCGCCGATCGGCCCCGCGTGCGTGGGGAGCTGTGTTGAGAAGCGCACCGTTCGACGTCCGGGGCCGGGGACTGCGGTCGGGTTTGGGGGGCGTGTGGACACGCCCCCGATCCGACCAATGCGGGCCGGTCGACGCCCTCCACCGGTGTGATTGGTGCTCTGATCTGCCAACTCACCCGTCAAGGAGAGACATGCGTACTCGCACCACCCTCGCCGCCTGCGCCCTCGCCGCCGCCGTCCTCGCCGGCGGTGGTACCGCCGCCGCCGACTCCGTCGCGGAGGGTGTGGCGGTCGGCTCCCCCGGCGTCCTCTCCGGCAACCAGATCCAGATCCCGGTCCACATCCCGATCAACATCTGCGGCAACTCGATCAACGTGATCGGCATCCTGAACCCGACCTTCGGCAACACCTGCGTCAACGCCTGATCCGGCACCACCCGCGCGGGCCCGCCCCCCAGGGCGGGCCCGCGCCCGTGCGCGGGGGCGGCGGCCCGGATGGGCGCACCCCGGTGGCTCGTGCACGATGCACCGGTCCATGCTGGGGCGACGACCCAGCGAGGTGCTGATGTTCGACGAGAGCTTCGCCTTCCCCAGGAGCCTGCTGACCCCGGCGGCCGGCGCGACCGGCCGCGGCGCGGTGATCGGAGCCGGCATCGCCGGCCTGGTCGCCGGCTACGAGCTCCAGCGCCGGGGCTTCGACATCGTCCTGTACGAGCGGCTGGACCGCCCGGGAGGCCGGGTCCGGACCCACCGCTTCTGGGACGGCACGTTCGCGGACCTGGGAGCCATGCGGGTCCCCGCCAACCACCACTGCATCCTGCACTACATCTCGGTGTTCGGGCTGCGGACCCGGCCGTTCGTCAACTTCAACCCCGCCGCCTACTACCACCTGCGGGGCCACCGCGTCCGGATCCGGGAGGGGCGGTCGCTGAGCGCCGTGTACGCGCTGCGCGCCGAGGAGCGGGGTGCGCCGATCGACGTCCTGGACAGGCTGCTGCGGGCGGTGTGGGGCTCCCTGACCGCGGACCAGCAGCGGCGCCTGCTGGCCGGCCGGTGGGACGACCCGGCCCTCGACCGGCTCACCACCGTGTCCCTCTGGCAGTACGTCCACGAGCGCCTGTCCCCGGACGCCTGGCACCTCCTCGGTCACGCCAGCGGCTTGGCGCACTACGAGCAGTCGTGCCTGCTGGAGGTCCTCGTCGACTACTTCGGGCTCTTCCACCTGGGCCAGGTGGAGCTGGTCGACGGGATGGACACCCTGGTGCGGGCGTTCACCCGGGCGCTGCGGCCGGGGACCCTCCAGCTGTCCACCCGGATCGACGAGCTCGCGCTGACCGCCTCGGGCGGCGTGCGGGTGCAGGGGACGCGGCTGGGCAGCGCGGTCTCGGACCTGTTCGACTTCGTGGTCTGCTGCGTCCCGGTGCCGGCCCTGGACCAGATCGGCTTCCGCCCCGCCTTGCCGCACCACCAGCAGCACGCCATCCGCGGCATCAGCTACGCCAGCAGCACCAAGGTCCTGGTGCACACGCGACGGCGCCGCTGGGAGCTGGCGGACGGGATCTTCGGCGGGGGCAGCTTCACGGACATGCCGATCCAGCAGTGCTGGTACCCGTCGGACAACGCCCGCTCGGTCGCGGGCGGGGGCCTCCCCGACGGAAGCGGCTCCGGCGGCAACGGCTCCGGCGGGAAGGGCTCCGACGGGAAGGGACGCCGGGGTGGCGGGGTCGGCGCGGCTCACCACGCCGTCGGGCAGCACGGCAACGGGCACAGTGGCAACGGCTCCGGCGGCCCGAACGGCAACGGTCCGCACGGCAACGGTCAGAGCGGCAACGGTCCGAACGGCGCAGGCTCGACCGCGGACCCGTACCTGGTCGCCCTCGACCCCGGTCGTTCGCACGAGTCCGCGGTCCTCACCGGCGCCTACCTCTGGGGCGCCAACGCCCGGCGGTTCACGACACTCCCGCAGGCCGACCGCGACCTGCTGGTGCTCAAGTGCCTGGAACGGCTGCACCCCCTGATCCGCGACGACGTCGACGACATCGTGCACTGGAACTGGGACGACCAGATCGGCCTGGGCGGCGGTGCGTTCGCCCACCTCGCGCCCGGTGAGCACACCCGCTACCTGGGCGGTCTGGGCACTCCGCACCCGGTCGACGACCCGCGGATCTACTTCGCCGGCGAGCACCTCTCGGCCGCGCACGCGTGGATGCAGGGCGCCGCCCAGTCGGCACTCGACGCGGTGCTCCAGGTGCTCGACCGGGGGAGGCGGTACGGCACCGCCACCGTGGGGAGCCGACGGTGAGCGGTGCGACGGGCAACGGCAACGGCAACGACACCCGCACCGGCACCGGCCCGGCAGGCCGGCTGCGGCGCGAGGACCTCCGGTCCCTCTTCACCCCGCCCACCGCCGGGGCCGAGCTGGTCGGGCTGGAGGTCGAGAACGGCGTGGTCGACCCCGAGACCGGCCGCGCCGCCCGCTACGAGGGTCCGGGCGGGATCGAGGAGATCCTGGAGACGGTGCTCGACGAGTGGGGCGGCGAGCGCCTGGCGGACGCCGGGCGGCTGACCGGCGTCGACCTGCCGGACGGCGCCCGCGTCACGCTGGAGCACGGCGGGCAGTTGGAGTACTCGTCCGTCCCGGTCGCCGGACTCGCCGCGGCGGTCGACGGCACGCGGGAGGCGCTGGAGCAACTGTCCGAGCTGGTCGGACGGTTCGGCTTGGCGCTGCTGCCCGGCGCGCGGCTGCCCTTCGACCGGGTCGACGCGATGGAGTGGGTGCCGATGGTCCGCGGCGCCGTCATGCGGGACTACTTCCGCCGGATCGGCGCGGCCGGGAGCGGGGCGCCGCGCGTCATGGCGCTCTCGCTGTCCGCCCAGGTGCACCTGGACTACCTCTCGGAGCGGGACTTCACCGAGAAGCTGCGGATGCAGATGGCGGCGTCCTCGACGGTCACCGCGCTGTTCGTCAACTCGCCGCTGAACGAGGGACGTTCGAACGGCCTGCTGTCGCACCGGTCGCGGGACTGGCTGCGGATGGACCCGGGCCGCTGCGGCATCATGCCGCCCGCCCTGCGGGCCGACGTCGGCGTCGACGACGTCGTCGACTGGGCCCTCGGCCTCCCGATGATCTACCACCGGGGCCCGGACGGGGGCTACCGGCCGGCCCCCGACCGGCCGTTCGGCACGATCCTGCGAGAGGGCTTCGACGACGGCGAGCTTCCGCGGTACGGCGACTGGGTCTCCCACATGTCGCAGATCTGGACGGCGGTCCGGGTGCGCCGGACCCTGGAGCTGCGGGCGGGGGACGGGCCGCCGTACCGGCACTTCGCGGCCGTGCCGGCGCTGTGGGTGGGACTCAGCTACCACCCGCCGTCGCGGGCGGCGGCGTGGGAGCTGCTGCGGTCGTACAGTGCGGCCGACCACCGGGCGGCGATGGCCGCGCTGCCGTCCGAGGGCCTGCGCACGGCGCTCGGCGGCGACCGCGTCCACGACCTCGCGGCGGAGCTGGTCAGGCTCTCCCGGGCGGGCCTGCGGGCCCGGGTCGAGGACGGCCTGGAACCCCCGAAGGTCCTGGACTACCTCGACCCGCTCGACGAGCTGCTGCACACCAGGAAGACCTTCGCCGAGCAGTGCGCGGACCGCTGGGAGACCGACCTTCGGCGCGAACCGCGCCGCTACGTCGCGGAGTTCCGCGTCTGACCCTTCCCGACCGGGGCTCCCGGCCCGAGGCCCGGCCGGCCCCGATCGGCCCTGGCCGACCCCGGCCCCGGCCACACCTGCCCCCGATCGCCCCGGCCACACTGCCCACCCCGACCACACCGACCGACCACGCCGACCGCCCGGTTGCGACGGAAGGCCTGTCGCCCCGGAAGGCCGGCCCGACCCGGTGGGAGTCGGTCCGGCCTTCCGGGGCGTGCGGGTCGCGCCGCGTCAGTGCCGGCGGCTCAGGCCCTGGTCGATCGCCGTGATCAGCTCACCGTCCGGGGTGTCCCCGTCGAGCGACCAGATCATGGCCCCGCCGAGGCCCTCGTTGCGCACGTACGCGGCCTTGGTGCGCAGCACCGTCGGGTCGTCGTACGTCCAGAGGGTGTTGCCGTCGAAGAGCCAGGCGTGGCCGTTCTTCTGGCCCCGGTACAGCTTGTAGGTGCCGGAGTCGGCGAGCTTCTTGAGGGCCTTGTAGTCCTCGGTGCCGGCCGTCCAGGTCGCCGGGGCGGGACCGGCGGCGGGCTGCCCGAGACCGTCGCCGCCGCCCGTGACACCGGTCCAGCCCTGACCGTAGAACGGGAGGCCGGTCACCAGCTTGCGCGCGGGGGCGCCGCGCCGGAGCCAGGCGTCGACGGTCTGGTCGACGCTGAAGTCCTTCCTGGCGTAGAGCGCGGACTGCTGGGCGGTGGTCTTCTCGCCGGAGACGTGGAAGTCGTAGCCCTGGAGGTTCACGAAGTCGAAGTCCCGGATGATCTTCGAGACCTCGAAGCCCGCGTCGATCTTGGCGGGGGCGGTGGGCACGTACGCGCTCAGCTCGAAGTGCTTGCGCTTGGGCAGCGACTTGCCGTACGCGTCGATCTGGGTGCGGAACTCGTGGACGAGGGCGGTGAAGTTCTTCTTGTCCTCGGGGCGGATGCCGTTGCCGGGGGCGCCCTCGGAGCCGGGCCACTCCCAGTCGAGGTCGATGCCGTCGAAGAGCCCGGCGGCCGCGCCCGCGCCGCCGCGGGCGCCGTCGGCCGGCAGGTTGCCCTTGAGGTAGAGGTCGATGCAGGAGGAGACCAGGGCCTTGCGCCCGGCGGCGGTGCGCACCGCGTCCGAGAAGTAGGCCGATCCGCTCCAACCGCCCAGCGAGATCATCAGCTTGAGGTCGGGGTGCGCGGCCTTGAGCTTGCGCAGCTGGTTGAAGTTGCCGGCCAGCGCCTGGCCGTCGGCGTCGCCCGCGCCGTCCACCGACTCGGCCGCGCCGACCGGGCGGACGTAGTCGGCCCAGGCGTCGGACCCGGGGCCGCCGATCTGGCAGGTGCCCGCCGAACCGACGTTGCCGAAGGCGTAGTTGATGTGGGTGAGCTTGCCGGCGGTGCCGCTCGTCTCAAGGTCCTTGACGTGGAAGTTGCGGGCGTAGATGCCCCACTGGATGAAGTAGCCGACCCGCTTGTAGGCGGCGGAGCCGTGCCGGGCGGAGTCGGCGGCGCCGTCGAGGTCGGCCGCGGCGGCGGCCGGGGCCAGCGGGGCCAGGAGGCCGACAACGGCTGCCGCGGCGATGCCGAGGGTCAGCCGGGTGGTGGATCTGCGAGGCGTGGAACCGGTACGCATGACGAGATCACCCCTAGTGCGGTGGGGGCCGCACGGTCGTGGGAAACGGAGGACTGCGGCAGGGAGACCACCACCCCGCGCGGCGGCCCCGGAGGGCGAACCGGCCCGGGCGCCCGCCGGACGGGGCGCGACGACTCAACAGGGGTAGGTCTAGACCTGTCAACCGATTCAGGCAAAGGTTTTGCAAACGCCGCACCTCGACCGGCCGATCGTCCCCGCACGACCCAAGTCCCCCGGCACCGCGATCAATTGACGACGAGTCCGAAAACCGGCAGCACGCATCCCGTGATCCGGCCGGAGCGGCGGCCGGATCCCCTCGGGGCGCCTCAGGCCAGGGCGAGGAAGAGCTTCTCCAGCTCGGCCTCGCTCATCGGCGGCGCGTCGCCGTCCGCCGTGGCCATGCACTGGCGCATGCCGCTGGCCACGATCTTGAAACCGGCCCGGTCGAGGGCGCGGGACACCGCCGCCAGCTGGGTGACGACGTCCTTGCAGTCACGCCCGGCCTCGATCATCGCGATCACGCCGGCGAGCTGTCCCTGGGCCCGGCGGAGCCGGTTCAGGACCGCGCCGACCGAATCCTCGTCGACCTGCACAACCAGCCACCTTCCAGATGAAATGTCGTGAACGAGTGTACCGGGAGGGGTATGGGCGACGGGCGTCCCGACGGGGCGCCGCCCGGCCCCCTCGCACCTCGGCCGGTCGGCCGGCCGACCGGCCCGTCGCCCCCTCCGGCTCCCCTCAGGCCTCCCCCGGCACACTCGGCGCACCCGGCGCACCCGGCTCGGCCGGTTCCGCCGCCCGCCACGCTCCGTAGCCGCCGAGCAGGTCGGAGACGTCCCGGAAGCCGTGGTGGCGCAGCAGGCTGGCGGCGACGGAGGAGCGGTGGCCGCCGGCACAGTGCAGGACGAGGGGCCGGTCGGCGGGCAGCTCGCCGAGGCGGCGGGGCAGGTCGCTCAGCGCGATGTGCAGGGAGCCGGGGATGAACCCCTCGGCTCGCTCCGAGCAGGTGCGGACGTCGACGACCACGGGCTGCCACACGGCCGCCCCGGCGGCTCCGGCGGCCCCGGCGGGCGCGGCACCCGGCCCGGCGAGCGCGGCGCGCAGCTGGTGGACGGTGAGACGGCCGGCGGGCGCGAGGTCGTCGGCCATGGCCACGAGCGCCGTGCCGGGATCGGACAGGTAACCGGCGACGCGGTCGAAGCCGATCCGGGCGAGGCGGGTGACGGTCTCCCCCTCGCGGCCCTCGGGTGCGACGACGAGGAGGTCGGCGTCGGGGGCGAGGACGGTGCCGGCCTGCTCGGCGAAGCGGCCGTCGGCGGGGACGTTGATCGAGCCGCGCAGGTGACCCGCGCCGAACTCCTGCGGGTCCCGGGCGTCGACCACGACCGCGCCGGCGGACCGGCGGGTAAGGAACTCCTCGACGGACAGCGGCCGTTCGGCCTGCGCCGCGTCGAAGAGGTGGTGGTCCCGGCGGTTGAGGGCGGCGTCGTAGCCGAAGTAGCCGGGCGCGGCGCTCTGACCGGCGGTGACGATCGCAACGAACCGGTCCTCGCTCATCGGGGCGCAGGCGTAGTTGGTGGCGCGCTGGGCTCCGATGGTGGAGTGCCGTTCGGTGGAGAGGTTCTTGCCGCAGGCCGATCCGGCGCCGTGGGCCGGGAAGACGCGGACCTCGTCCGGCAGGGCCATGAGCTTGCGCTGGACGCTGTCGTAGAGCATCCGGCCGAGTTCGTCGGCGGTGACTCCCGAGGAGGCGAGCAGGTCGGGGCGGCCGACGTCGCCGATGAACAGCGCGTCGCCGGTCAGCACCCCGTACGGGACGGTGTCGTCGGCGTGTTCGTAGACCAGGATGCTGATCGACTCGGGGGTGTGACCGGGGGTTTCGAGGATCTCCAGGGTGACGTCGCCCAGACTGATCCGTTCGCCGTCGGCGAGGCCCCGGATCTCGTACTCGGTCTCCGCGCGCCGGCCGTAGCCGATCCAGGCGCCGGTGCGGGCCGCGAGCTCCAGGTGGCCGGCGAGGAAGTCGGCGTGGAAGTGGGTGTTGACGACGGCCTCGACGGTGAAGCCGTGCGCCTCGGCGTCCGCGACGTACTCGTCGACGTCGCGGCGCGGATCCACCACCACCGCACGGCCGGTGGTCTCGTCGGCGATCAGGTAGGAGGCCTGGGAGAGGCAGTCGAGGTAGTGCTGGGCGAAGTACACATCGGCTCCTGAAAATACGGGTGGGGGTATCTGTCTTGCCTCCAAGCATACCCCCGTGGGTATTATTGCGACTGTCCGGCCGGACAGCGGGGCCCGAAGCGCCCCTCCCCCGGACACCCCCGCCCCCGCCGCAGGACCCGGCCCCAGCCGGCCACGCACGCGCGCCGAGCGGTCTCCCCCACCCCCAATCGCACCACGCCGCACCGGAGTTCACCCATGCCCTCCCCCGCCGACCACCCCCGCACCCCCACGCCCGACACCCCCGGCACCCCCGGCATCCCCGGTTCCCCGGGCTCCCGAGGCCGTCCGGACGGACCGGCCGCATGAGCACGCTCGTCCTCGCCCTGATCGCCGGCGCCGTGGTGGGCCTCGCGCTCGGCGGACTGGGCGGCGGCGGCAGCATGCTCACCGTCCCCGCCCTGATCTACCTGCTCGGCTTCACCCCCGCCCACGCCGGCACCGCCGGCCTGATCATCGTGGCCGCCACCTCGCTCACCGGCCTGCTCGCCCACGCCAGGGCCGGCCGGGTCCGCTGGCGCACCGGGCTGCTGTTCGCCGCAGCCGGCCTGCCCGTCGCGGCGGCCGCCGGCGCGCTCTCCGCCCGGCTGCCCGCGGCCCTGCTCACAGTCGCGTTCGCGGTCCTCGCCGCGCTGGCCGCCTGGCGGATGCTCGCCTCGGCCCGCGCACCGGGAAAGCCCGCCCGCCGACCCGCGGACAACACCCGGACGACCACGGACACCGCCCGTACGCCTGCGGACACCGCCCGCCACCACGGCGGGCACCGGCCCGGCGGCACGGCCGGGCGACCGGCGACCGGCGGCGGCCCCGCACGCTCGACCGCCGCCACCGCCACCGCCGGGGCCGGGCTCGGCGCGGTCACCGGGCTGCTCGGCGTCGGCGGCGGCTTCCTGGCCGTCCCCGCCCTGGTGTCCGTGCTCGCGTTCACGATGGCCGAGGCCGTCGGCACCAGCCTCCTGGTCATCAGCGCCAACTCGCTGGCCGCCCTGGTCCCCCGCCTGGGCTCGACCGGTGCGCTGGACTGGGCGGTCGTCGCCCCGTTCACCGCCGCCGCCGTCCTCGGCGCCTGGGACGGCAAGCGCCTCGCCGAGCGATTCAGCGGGCGCGCCCTCCAGACCGCCTTCGCCACCGCCCTGCTGGCCGTCGCGGCCCTGATGCTCGTCGACGCCCTCGTCTGACGGCACCGCCTCTCACCCGGCCGTCTCCCCCACCGGCCGCCTTCTCCCACCCCGAATCCCCCCGGAAGGACCCACCCCCATGACCGCGCTCCTTACCGTCGAGCAGCTCCACCCCCGGCTCCGGCAGCTCACCGTCGTCGACGTCCGCTCCCCCGGCGAGTACGCCGGCGGGCACATCCCCGGTGCCCACAACATCCCGCTCGACCGGCTCGACCACGCCGTCCCCGCCCTGCGCAGGGCGGCCGAACGCGGCGAACTCGCCGTCGTCTGCGCGTCCGGCAACCGCTCGCGGACCGCCTGCGACGTGCTCGCCGCCGCCGGGGTCGCCGCGCACAGCGTCGCGGGCGGCACCAACGCCTGGTCCGGGAGCGGCCACCCGCTCGACCGCGTCGCGGGCGCCCGGGCCGTCTGGGGCATGGAGCGCCAGGTCCGTCTCGCCGCCGGTGCCCTCGTCCTCCTCGGCGTCCTCGCCGACCTCGTCCTCCCCGGTGCCCGCTGGCTCGCGGCGGCCGTCGGCGCGGGGCTCGCCTTCGCGGCCGTCACCGACACCTGCGCCATGGGCGCACTCCTCGGCAGGCTCCCCCACAACCGCCCCCGCCGCGGCGCGCCCGACCTCGACTCCGTCCTCGCCGCACTCGACCGCCGACCCGCCGCGTAACCCGCCGCGCCACGAGCCACGCGACGAACCGCGCGACGAACCGCGCCGCGTACCGCGCGACCGACGCGCCACTCCGCCCGGAGCCGGACCCGGTCCCCTGCGAAACCGCAACGGGCCCGCCCCGTCTCCGGGCGGAAGCGGATGTCACCAGTGCATCAGCGCCGCCTCGCCGCTGCCCCAGACGGAGTAGATGCGCGCCCGCACCACGTAGCTGCGCCCCTTGAAGAGCTTGACGTCGAAGCGGCCGTTGCGGTCCTCGCCGCTGTCGTCCTCGCCGGTGACGTACCGCAGCTCGCCGTTGATCCGCTCGAACAGGGCCATCACCACGTCGGCGTCCCCGAAGGTGGCGATCGCGTACTTGCGGCTCTCGGCCGGCGTGACCTCGAAGTCGACCTGGTCCCCGACCCCGGTCGGCAACGCGGCGGACACCCGCGGTCGCAGCGGCTTCGGCCGGGCGGGCAGGCCCGGGTACCACCTCAGGACCTCCTCCTTGTCGGTCGCCGACAAGGACAACGGCTCGGGGATGCCCAGCCGGCGGAGGACCTTCGGCCGCCGGATCCACCCGGGCTCGATGGGGTACTCCATGACCGAGTCCTTGTCGAAGGTCGAGCCGGTGACTGCGGACGGGTCCAGTTTGCGGATGATGTTGAAGACGGTCGTGGCCCGGTCCCACTCATTGGGGGGCAGGGCGAGGGCCGCGATGACCACTTCCTCGTCCCACGTGATGCCGGCGTTCGGGTTCTGGTGCTCGTGCTCGAAGCCCAGGACGTGCCCGAGCTCGTGCAGCGCCGTGGAACGGCCGGACGCGTCGGTCAGGTCCCAGCCGTAGCTGGTGGTGGGCTGATGCCGAGGGATCCGCAACACCCCCCGGCCCACGCCGGACTCGGACCTGTCCCCCTTGAAACTGATCCGGACCTCGGCCTCGGAGCGGTCGTCGACCTCCCGGAAGTCCAGGCCGATCCCGAGGTCCTCCCACTCCTGGATGGCGTCGCGGACGGCGTCAGCCTGACCGGGCGGGCGATCGGGGCCACCTTGGTCGAGGAAGCAGTAGTGGAGGACGGTGCCGTTCAGCCACTTGCTCCTCGTGGTGACTATCGCGCTCGCCCGGGCCGGATCCAGGCCTAACCTGGGAACGCGCTGGGCGGACGGTTTCACAGAACAGAGCCGCGACGCCGGATAGGCCGCCGCTCTCTTTCCACCAGCCATGAGGGGATCCTCCGATCTGCGAACCAGCGTACGGGTGCGACTGGTTGAGGACGGCTGGGGTGGCTGTCGGGCCTCTGGGAATCCTTCCTTCATCGTCTCGCCGTCCGGGCTCTACCACAACCCTCGACCGGCGTCCAGGTGAGGCGGAGGGTCAGATGGCAGGGCCGGAGGCGGTCGTGACACCCCTTCGACCACGCTCCGCACCCGGACGACTACGGGGACGCCGTGTCGCCGCCCGGCTCCGGCGGGTGACCGCGGACGGCCGGGCATCGGCCCCACGCTCACTTCCCAGCCTCGGCCTCCGCCACACCCGCACCCGCACCCGCACCCGCACCCGCACCCGCCGGACGGTCGTGGTCGGGCCACACGGTGATGTGATCGCGCTCCAGGACCAGCCGCACCCGGTCCGCCAGCCCCAGCGACTCGGTGAACTCGCGCGGCAGTTGGAGCCGGCCGACCCGGTCCAGCACGGTGTACTCCTGGGCGGTGAGCGCGCCCTCCGCACCGGTGGCGACCGTGTGGCGCAGCACCTCGGTGGAGGTGCGCCCGTCGCGGATCCGCACCGTGCGGCTGACCTGGTCGGCCACCAGGGCGTCGTGCGTGACGATCAGCACGGTGGTGCCCAGCTCGCTGTTGGCGGTGCGCAGGGCCCCGAAGATCTCCTCCGAGGTGGCGGTGTCCAGCTCTCCGGTGGGCTCGTCGGCGAGCAGCAGCCGCGGCTCGTTGGCCAGTGCGATGGCGATCGCCACCCGCTGCTGCTCACCGCCGGAGAGCCCGGCCGGGGTGCGGTCGGCGGCCCGGGCGATACCCATCAGGTCGAGCAGTTCCATCGCCCGGGCGGCGCGCCGGCCGCGCGGCACGCCGACGTAGCCCATCGGCAGCTGCACGTTCTCGCGGGCCGTCAGGTAGGGCAGCAGGTTGCGCGCGGTCTGCTGCTGGATCACCCCGACGGTCCGGCGCCGGTAGGCGGTCCGCTCGCGCCGCTTGAGCGTGCCCAGGTCGGTGCCGGCCACCTCGGCGGTACCGGCGCTGGGGGCATCCTGGCCGGCCAGGATGCCGAGCAGGGTGGACTTGCCGGAGCCGGACGCACCGACCAGGGCCGTCATCTCGCCCTCCCGCACGGTCAGGTCGAGCCCCTGGAGGGCCTGGACCTCGACCCCGTCACGGGCGCGGGTGCCGGTGCGGAAGATCCGCACCAGGCTCTCGCACACCACCATGGGCCGGTCGGCCCCGGACGCGGATCGGTCGGTCCCGGACGCGGGCCCGCCGGTCGGCCGGACGGTCACAATGCCTCCCCCAGTCGTAGCACGGCGCCGAGTCCGCGGCGGCGGCTGATCGCCGCCTCCAGGACGGCGGCCGCCGTCATCAGCGCCACCAGTGCGACGCCGAGCGCCGCGGTGGTCGTCCAGTCGATGTGCGTGGCGGGCTCGAACGGCCCGCCGGTGACCGCCCCCAGCCGCAGGCCGGAGCCGAGCGCGACGGGCAGCAGCAGGCCGAGCGCGGTGCCGCCGACCGCCGCCGCCAGCAGCAGCGGCACCAGTTGGAGCAGTTGCAGGCCGAGCACCGCCCGGCTGCCGATCCCCAGGGTGCGCAGGTAGGACGTCGTACGGGCGCGTTCGGTGGCGCTGAGCAGCAGGTCCAGGGCGAACGTGCCGAGTGCGAGCAGCAGGCCGAGCACGGTGGTGACCTGGAAGGCGACCCGGGCCGTACGCGCCAGCCCGTCCGTGCGGAGCGCTTCGAGCTCGCCGCTCCGGGACCGGAACTCGACCTGCTGCCCGAACTTCCCGGTCGGAGCGAGCTGCGCGACGGCGGCGGTGCGCACCTCGGCGGGGTCCGGATCCGGTCCGCCGGCGGGCGGGTAGAGCAGGAGGGCGGAGGGGTGGTTGGCCTGGGCGGGCAGGCGCAGCGCGGACGGGCCGGTGAACACCAGCAGCGCCCCGGAGCCCGGCCCGTCACCGAGCACCGGCCCGTCGCCGAGCACCGGCCCGAGCACCGGGTCGCGCAGCGCCTCCTCGGGCAGGCCGCCGACCACGTGGACCAGGGCGCGGCCGGTGCCGAGCGCGGACAGCTCGAAGGTGCCGTCGGGGAACCGGGCGGCGAGCGCCGGGTCCGCCAGGGCGGTGAGCACGGGCACGTCGCCGTCGGCGCCGCTCCGCCCGACCGGAGCGTCGGCGCCGTCGGCGGCCAGCAGGGCGCGGGCCACCGGGGAGGACGAGTCGGCGGCGCCCAGGGCGGCGGCGTCCAGCCCGACGAACCGGGCGCCGGGGAAGGCGGTGCCGTCGTCCTGCGCGACGAGTTCCCCGCGCGCGCCGGTGACGGTGACCTGCCGCCCCGCGACGGGGACCGGCGGCAGGTCGCCGGCGAGCCGGTCCGTCGGCCCGACCAGGGCCACGGACGCCCCGCCGGTGCGCCAGTCGGCGAGCTGCGCCTGGCCGTCCGCGAGGGTGCGCGGTATCAGTCCCCCGTAGACGCCGTAGCCCAGGGCCAGCACCAGGACCAGCAGGGAGAGCGCGGCCGCGCCGCTCTGCGCCCCGGCCCTGGCGAGCGCCACCAGCGGGACCAGGCCGCGCGAGCGCCGCGCCGAACGGGCCGCCCGGCGCACCAGCGGGGGCAGCAGGCGGAGCAGGACCCCGACCGTGACCAGCGCCAGGAGGACCGGCGCGGCGGCGAGTTGGGGGTCGATGCCGGTGCCCGCGTAGGCGCCGCGGGCCCGCAGTGCGGCCAGCCCGCCGACGGCCGCCAGCAGCACCAGGGCCTCCAGGACGATCCGGCGCGAGCGCGGCACGGGCCGGCTCCGCCCGGACGACACCAGCAGCACGGCGGCCGGCGCGCACCAGACCAGCAGGGCGGCGACCAGGACGGGCACCGGCGAGCCCAGCTCGGCGCCCCGCGGCGCGAGCGTGCGGCCGAGCGCCCAGCCCACCGCGGCCCCGGCGCCGACCGCCACCGCGGCCTCCGCCAGCAGCCGTCCCGCGATCCCGAGCAGCTCGGCGCCGCGGGAGAGTTGGAGCGCGAAGGCGCCGGCCCGGCGGCGGGTGCCGAGCCGGGCGGCGGCGACCGCGGTGGCCACCACCATGGCGAGCAGCCCGGCGAGCGCGAAGCTCTGCAGTTGCTCGGTGCGCTGACGCTGGGCGGCGAAGCCGTCCAGCTCCGGGCCGAGCCGCTCGGCGACGTTGACCGAGGGCACGATCTGACCTGCCAGCATGCAGGAGTCCCCGACGCCGAACCCGCACAGCTTCTCCGGCCCGGCGACGCGCAGCTCCCGCAGGACGGACTGCAGGGCGGCGAGCCCGCCCGGTGTGGCGGCGGGCCCGGAGCGGTCGGTGGCCACCGGCAGCTCCCAGTCCACACCGACCGCGAGGCCCTGCGCCGCGATCATCTCGATCCCGCCGGAGCTGGTCAGCATCTGGCCGTGGAGTTCCTGGCCGGAGTTGGTCGACACGATCCACGGGGCGACCAGCATCGGGGACCGCTGCCAGAGCCGGGACGCGCCGCGGTCGGTCCGGAAGATCCCGACCAGGACCACCGGGGCGGACACACCGCGGTTGGACACCGTGAATCGCTGATTGAGCGTCAGTTCCAGTCTGGCGCGGGTCGCTTCGGACACCGCCACCTCGATCGGGCCCGCCTCGGCGGACGGGAGGCGGAGGTCGGCCTCGGGCTGCCGGGGTTCGCGGCCCTGGAGGTACTCGACCGTCCCGCCCCGGCTGTCGGGCTGCGCGTGGACGAGGCCGAACACCGGATCCTTGCCGAACGGCATCGGTACCCCGGGGCCGCTCGCACGCACGCCCCGGGTGGTGACGCGGGCCTGCGGCCTGCCGAGCACGGCGGCCAGTCGCGGACCGGCCGCCGTGCGCACCCGCTCGCCGAGCCCGTCCAGCTCCCGGTCGAGCGAGCCGGCGCTCGACGGCGCCAGCCCGTCCAGGGGAACGGTGGTGGTCTCGGCGGAGACCAGTGGCGCGTACCGCTGGGCGCGCTCCACCCGGTCGGCGAGCGTACCGGCCGCCAGCCGGTCGAACTGCGGCGGCCAGGCCAGCGGGATCGCCGTGAGCAGCACGGTGAGCAGCGCGAGCACGGCCGAGACCGGCCAGGCGATCCGCGCCTCGCGCCGGATCAGGCGCAGTGTCAGCATGTGGGGCTCCCCCCGTCGAAGCGTCCGTCCTCGCGCACTCCGCCGGGCCGGTCCGCGCGCCGTCGCCGGGCACCCGAACACCGGTCATCCGAAAGCCGGTTGCCCGTGCGCCGGTCATCCGTACGCCGGCCGCCCGGTCGCCCGCCGTCCGGTCGCTCTCCGTCCGGGCGCCGCCCGCCCGCCACCGGGCTCATCCGTCCTCCCCCGCGCGCAGGGCCCGGACCAGGTCGACCCGGGCCAGCAGCCGGGTGAGCACCAGCACGGCGAGGGTCAGCAGCAGACCCCCGGCCAGTGCCGTCAGCACGGCGGCGGGCCGGCCCGGGTCGACGACCAGGGCCGGGAAGACCGGGCCCGCGTAGTCGTCCAGCACGGTGAGCGCCAGCAGCAGGGCCGCGAGCAGCAGGCCCAGCAGCCCTCCGAACAGCACCGGCAGCACCGTCACCGCCACCTGTTCGGCGCGTAGCAGCGCCGTCAGCTCGGCACGCCGCACCCCCAGCGCGCGGAGCAGCGCGAACTCCCGCTGACGGGAGCGGACCGAGCTCACCGCGTGCAGGGCCAGCACGGTCACCGCGAAGAGCGGTGCGGTGAGCAGGACCAGCAGCCAGGCGCAGCGCAGTCCGCCCCGGAACGGGTCGTCCGCCAGACCCGCGGCGACCCTCAGGGCGCTCTGCGGCCGGCCGAACTCGCCGCGGCCGTCGACGGCGGCCCAGGTGGCCGCCGGGTCCGTACTCGCCAGCCACCAGTGGGCGGCGACCGGCGGGGCGGCCCCGGCGAGCGTGCGGTTGGCGGCGAGCGTGCGCACGTCCAGCAGCAGGTGGCCCTGGCCGCGTCCGTAGCCGGGCAGCACGTCGACCTCCCCGGTGATCACGACATTCTGGGTGCTCCGCCCGTCCCGCTCCCAGTTCAGCGGAACGGTGTCGCCGACCCTGGCGTTCACCGCGTCGAGCAGCGCGCGGTCGGCGATCGCGGGCAGCGCGGGCGGCGTCGGCACCAGGGAGCCCCCCGGCAGGGTGCGCAGTGCGGGCGCGCCGTCCGTCACGGGCTGCACCGCGAGGACGGCGTCCGCGCCCAGCGGGTCGAGGGGGTTCTCCGGCTCGTGGGAGCGCATCACGGTGTGCAGCAGCTCGGACCCCCCGCTCTCCCAGCTGCAGGCCTCGGCCTGATGGGGGCTCTCCTCCGAGCGGCCGTGCTCGGTGCCGGGGCAGTCGAGCGCGGACGGGGCGGCGAGGACCTTGCCGGAGCGGGCCCACCCCTGTCCCGGCGGGAGCGCGAGGTCGGTCCGCTCGCCGGCGGCGCCGACGGCCGTGATCCTCGGCAGGCGCAGGTCGAGGGTGGAGCGCAGGACCGCGGTGCCGGGAAAGTGCACACCGAGCCGGCTGAGCGTCAGCGGACCGGCCCGCCGCCCGCCGCCGGCCAGCGGGAAGGCCAGGGTGTGCGGGCGGCCGTCGGCCGTCAGCGGGACGGTGAGCTGCTCGGTCAGCCCGTCGGCGTCCTGGATCCAGAGCTTCAGGAGCAGGCCGGGTGCCGGGACGGGCAGGTCGGTGCCCGCCTGGACGGTCGCCTCCAGCGCCGTCGGCTCGCCGGGCAGTACGAGCCCTTGGGCGGGTACGGCGGTCAGCGGGGCCAGCAGTTCCGCGACCGGGCGGTCGGCCTGGTCCGCCCGGAGGCGCGGAAGCCCCGCCGCGGAGGCCGCTGTGGTGTCGACGGCGACCGTCTGCACCACGGTGGTGCCCACGAAGGCCGTGTGCTCGGCCACCGGGGTGAGCCCCGTGACACCCGGCAGCGCGGCCAGTACGGCGTGCCGCTGCCCGGGCTCGCCGGACACCCCGGAAAGCCGCAGGTCGGCGCCGACCGTGTAGGCGGCCCGGTCCCGGTCACTGGTCGGCAGCGCGCCCAGCACCCCCGCGGCCAGGCTGCTGCACGCCACCGCCAGCAGCGTCACCAGCACCGGCACGGACTGGCGGCCGGTGTCGCGGCTCAGCCGCCAGGCGCCCAGCGGCAGGACCAGCCCGCGGGCCCGGCCGGCCGCCCGCTCCAGCAGCCGCCCCACCACCGGCAGCACCCGCAGCAGCAGGACGGCACCGGCCACCGCCATGGCCACCGGGGCCAGCACCAGCGTCGGGTCGACCCAGGAGTCGAACCCGGCATCGGCGCCCTTCACCACCACCCCCTCGTAGTGGCGGAGCTGGTAGAAGCCGAAGGCCGCCAGGGCGAGCAGCGCCAGGTCCGCGCCGGCCCGTTGCAGGCCCAGCCGGCGCGGGCTGCGTGCCCGCAGCGCCCGCTGCGCGCCCGGGTCCGCCGCCTGCCGGGCGAGCGGCAGCAGCAGCGCCGCGCCGTGCACCAGGAGCGCGAAGATCGCGGCCCACCAGACCGTCCCGCTGTCGCCCGCGGTCAGACCGGGCACCCCGAGGGCGCGCAGCACGACGGCGAGCAGCGGCTCGGCCAGCAGCAGCCCGCCGGCCGCCGCCGGTACCGCGACGAGCGACCACTCGCCGGCCGCCGCCGCGAGCAGCCGCGCCGCGCCGGCCCCCCGGGCGTTCCGGAGTGCCTGCTCGCCGGCGACCGCGTCGGCGAGTCTGCGGGCGGTCAGGGCGAGGACCACCGCGGCGAGCAGGGCGAGCAGGGCGAGCGGTACGGCGGTCTCGGACCTGGCCGTCAGGACCGGCACCACCTGGCCGTCGACGGCGGCGGGCAGTCCGCTGCGCACGGCGGTGTCGGCCAGGGCCGGTTCGGCGCCGCGGTAGACCGAGCGGGCGGTGTCGGAGCGGGCGAAGGCGGCCACCCGGTCGCGCAGCGCGGCGAGTTCGGCGAGGCTCGACCGCCCGGTGTCGGGCAGGGCCAGCCAGACGGCGAGCATGCGGCCGTCGAACCCGGGCAGCGCGGCCAGCCGGGCGCCGTCGACCGGTACGAGGGTCTGGCTCGCGGCGTCGGCGCCGCCGAGGCCGGTCCAGAACGCGGCGGCGTCCGGGTCCTGCCGGTAGACGCCGGTCACGGTGAGGGTGAGCGGTTCGCCGGTGCCGGGCGTGCGGACGACCGTGGTGCCGCCGGTGTCCAGGCCGAGCCGGTCGGCGGCGGTCTCGGGGAGGGCGACGCGCAGCCCGTCGCCGACGGCCGGAGCGGCCCCGGGCGCGTCCGGCCAGTTGCCGCTGCGCAGGCGGGCGAAGCGGCCGGGGTCCGGCAGCACCACCGGGAGGACGGGGAGCGCGGTCTCGGTGGCCCAGCGGCGCCCGGCGGGCGGCAGTGGAACGTCGACGGTGCCGAGGCCGCGCTGTGCGGTCTCGGTGCGGAACGGGGTACCGCCCATCGTACGGACCAGCGCCGAGTGCACCGCGCGGTCGGCCCCGGGCAGGCCCGGCGCCGACCAGCGCGCGGTCACCTCGACCGAGCGGCCGGCGTCGGCGGCCATCCGCTGGCGCACCCCGGCGGTGGCGGCCGACTGGGCCAGCCCGGCCACCGCGGACAGCACCGCCGTCGCCACCAGGATGCTCACGGCGACGGCCGCCAGCACCAGACCGTGCCGGCTGAGCCGACGCCACACCCCCGCCAGTGCCATCCCCTGCTCCCCTCGGCGCCCTCCTCGACGGAGGGCCGTACGCCACGAGTCCAACTGCCGGACAGGGATGGGGTTCTGTCGCGACAACCCCGCTGTGGTCTGTACCAATCCGATCCCGGGGGCCCATCTTGCACGACGACCCGCCGACTCGACCCGACCGGTTTCCGATTGACCGCCTTTCTGCCTGAAGGGGCAACCGGGCCGCCCTCCCCGGGCACCCCGGAAGGTGGGCGACGGGCCCCCGGACGCGCCCTCCGCCGCCTACCCGGAGGTCCGCTTCGCCAAGTAGGCCGCCCCGCCGACGAATCCGCCCGCCCCCGGGCAGTCGGTCGGGGGGCGGGCGGCCAACGGCTCAACCGGCTCAACCGGCTCAACCGGCTCAACCGGCCAGGGTGGCGTCCAGCCAGGGGGTGATCACGGCCATCGCCTCGCCGAAGCGCGAGATGGCGCAGTGGCTGGTGTCCGGGATCAGTTCGACCGGGGTGTCCCGGCGGCCCTCGAACACCAGGGTGTCGTCCAGGGGAACGTGGACGTCCTCGGTGCCGTTGACCACCAGCATCGGCCCGTTGGCGTCCCGGTCCAGCAGCGGGCGCAGGTCGAAGGCCGCGAAGGCCTCCTCGCGCTCGGCCGCGCTCGGCATCGCCTCGAAGCCCAGGGCGTTGCCGACGATGCCGTCCATGCCGAAGGCGAAGCCGCGGCCCGGGGCGAAGGACCGCTCCACCGGGCCGCCGAGCACCACGGCGGCGTCCACCGCACCGGTCAGTCGCTCCCCCATCCAGACCCGCGCCCTGCTCGGCCACCGCCCGATCGAGCCGGACCTGCCGGAACGCCTGACGGACATCGTGCTGGACGGCCTGAGGGGGAAGGGCTAGGACCGGGAGGGCTCACCGGGTCGGCACCGGCAGGCCCTGAGCCGACCGGATACCGCGGGACGTCCCGACGAGACCCGCCTCGCCCCCCGGTGCGCGGGAGGCTGCACCCTCCTGCCCGACCCCGACGACGGGGACTTCGTAGTCCGGGCCGCCGCCGACCGCCCGACCCGGCCGGGGACGCCGTTCACCCGCCGGCTCCGGCGGTGGGCCCGGTGGCGGGTCAGCAGTGGGTGCGCGCCTGCTTGATCCCCGGTTCGGCACGGTGGATGTCGAAGGTGACGGAGAACGTCTGCCGGGCGGTGGCAAGTGCGTCGGCGAGCGGCTGGTGCTTCGCGTCCTCCAGAGCGGCCACCCGGGCCAGCTCCGCCGCCGCGCCCAACCGGCCCAGCGCGACGTCCCAGGAGTGGTCCGACGAACCACTGGCCGGCTGGTCCGGCATCGGATCGGGCAGCTTCCGCACCAGCGTGCAGGCCAACTCGCCGTCACTGCCGACCAGCCGGCCGGCGGACCCGGCCGAGCTGCAGGCAGCGAGGACCAACATCCCTGCGAGCAATGGAACAAGACGTCTCATCATGTGCGGCTTCCTTCCCCCGGCCGAACGGCCCCGACCACCTTAGGGGATGCACCTCGACCCCGGGCAAGGGTCGCGCCCCGAGCTCTCGACCCCTGACCTGCCCTGTCCCTCGGCCCGTTCCTCCGGGTCGGGACGTCCCGCCGCAGCCGACCGACCCAAGCCCCGGACCGGCCGGTGCGGCCCCGCGAACTCTCCCGGCCGGAGCACCGGCGAACGCGCCCCTCGGCTCCCGGCCGAGCGGCACGGACGCCGAGGTCCCTCCCGGAACCGCGGAGGCAGGCCCGTTCCCCGACCGACGGGGCGCGGCGCCGGACGAGCTCTAGCCCCGGAACGCCCCGCTCGGGCCGGACCGGCCGGTGCGGGCGGAGCGCAGCGAGCAGTGGTGGCAGTGCAGCACCGCGACCGACTCGGCCGAACGCAGCTCCGCGACGGCCTTGGCGCACCAGCCCGCGGAGAGGGCGGCGACACCGAGAACGGCCGCCGCGGCGTTCGGGCTTCCCTGGAGCAGGAGTTCGAGGCCCGTGACCGCCAGGACCGCCGCCGCCAGGAACCGCACGACGCCCCTGCCCCGGGCGACCGGTCGGCGGTCCTCCCGGAACTCGCTGGTGTCCGCCGACTCCTCACACCGCGGGCAGGTCGCTCCACGGGCACCGGCAAGGCCGGCCGGGGCGGCACCGGCGCTCACTGCAGTCATGCGGACACCATAGACGACCGGTCACACACGCACCCGGGTCCGTGCCGCGTCCGTCCGCACGGCAGATCGGCCGCCGCGATCGTGCCCCCGGGCCCCAGGGCCCGGAGAGGTCGACACCGGAGAGGGCTCAGGACACCCCGCGGGCCCGGATCCTCCCCGCCAGGGGAAGGTGGTCGCTGGCCGTGGCGGGCAGGGTCCAGGTGGCGGCCGACAGGTCGCGGGTCAGGACGTGGTCGATGCGGGCGAGCGGGAAGGCGGCGGGCCAGGTGAAGCCGAAGCCGCCGCGGGCGAGGGTCAGCCGCTCGGTGAGCGGGGCCAGGGCGTGGTCGTCGGTGGCGGCGTTGAGGTCTCCCAGCAGCACCACCCGGCGCAGGGGTTCCGCGTCCAACGCGGCGCCGAGCGCCGCGAGGTCGCGGTCACGGTGGGAGGTGGCGAAACCCGTGAGGGTCGGCCGGACGGACCCGAGGTGGGCCACGTAGACCGCCAACGGTCCGACCGGGGAGAGGACTTCGGCCCGCAGCGAGCGGTTCCACCCCGGATCGATGACCAGCCGCCCGGCCTCCGCCAGCGGGTACCGGCTCCACAGGCCGACGGTGCCGGAGCGGATGTGGTGGGGCAGTTCGGCGGCGAGCACGTCCTGGTACGCGGGCCACGCCGTCCCGGCCACCTCCTCCAGCGCGACCAGGTCCGGGTGGGCGGCCAGCAGGGCGCGGGCGGTGCCGGACGGGTCCCGGTTGTCGGCGTGCACGTTGTGGGTCACCACCGTCAGGCCGTCCCCGGCCTCCGGACCGCCCTGGACCGCCAACAGCAGCGGGCCGAACAACGCCGCCCAGACCGCCAACAGCACCCCGCCCGCGCAGGCCGCCACCGGGGCCCGGCGCACCGCCGCCCAGAGCAGCAGGCCCGCAGCCGGCACCGCGCTCCACGGCAGCACGCTCTCCCACAGGCTCCGCAGCCCGATGCCCGGGTCGGGCAGCTGCCGGTGCCCGGCAAGGGCGAGCGCGGCCGCCAGTCCGAGCCCGGCCGGGACCCGTCCCCGCCGCCAACCGGCCTTCGGCGGCGAGGCCTCGGGCCTGTCGGCCTCGGCGGCATCAACCTCCGCGGCGTCGACCGTCCCGGTGGACACCGGGACCGTGTCCGCCGTCATCCGGCCGCGTCCGGAAGCTGCGCCGGGCAGGTCCCGCCCGGGGTGGTGAGCAGCTCGTAGTGCCAGACCTCGTTGGCGTACACCTGGCACAGCCCGTACCGGGGGCCGTACTGGGCCATCCAGTACGCCGCGTCCGTCGGGCCGACGTCCACCGCCTTGCCCGCCACGTGCGTGGAGGCGTCCGGCGTGTTGACGAACCGGCGGGCCCGCTCCAGAGTCCCGTGCTCGACCACCGCGCGGTCCAGCAGCCCCTGTTGGTAGTCCCGGCTGCGCCAGCCGGAGGTGACGGTGATCTCGATGTGCTTGGCGCGGGCGTCGGTGGCGGCCCGCTGCAGGGCCGCCAGCAGCGCGCCGTCGAGCTTGCGGACGGCCGGGGCCCCGGGGTCGAAGGGGCTCAGCCCGGCCCCCTTGGGGACCGCCCCGTCCTCCACCCCCGGCGACTCGCCGCTGACCATCGCCGTGATCCCGCGCACGCCGGCCGCTCCCGAGCCGGCCACCCACACCCCCGCCGAGGCCAGCACCACGACCGCGACGACGCCTGCGGCCATCCGCCCGCGGCGACGCCGCCGGCCGACCGCCGGCCCTTCCGTGCGGTCCGCCGCCTCCTTGGGTTCCGCGTCCATCCCAGCCTCCCGGTGTCGTCGGTGCGTTGCCGGGAGCCATTCGAAGGGAGGCGATGTTGCGAGGGTGTTCGCGCGGGCCGATACGTTTTCGATAGGCCCAATGGGGTCCAATGGGGGACAAACGACCGCCGCCGGCGGCCGTGAGCAGGCACAGACGGGAGAACGGCGCGTGCGGGTCCTGGTGGTGGAGGACGAGATCTACCTCGCGGAGGCGGTCCAGGCCGGACTGCGGCTGGAGGCGATCGCCGCCGACGTGGTGGGCGACGGCGACGCCGCGCTCGAACGGCTCGCCGTCCACGCGTACGACGTCGTCGTCCTCGACCGGGACATCCCCGGCACCCACGGGGACGAGGTCTGCCGGACCATCGTCGAGCGCGGCCTCGGCTGCCGGGTCCTGATGCTCACCGCCGCCGCCCGCCTGGGCGACAAGGTCGACGGCTTCGAGCTCGGCGCCGACGACTACCTGACCAAGCCGTTCGACCTCCCCGAACTGGTCGTCCGGCTGCGCGCCCTGGCCCGCCGCCCGGTGCAGTCCGCCCCGCCGGTCCTGGAGCAGGCCGGCCTGCGGCTGGACGCGTTCCGCCGCGAGGTCTACCGCGACGGGCGGTACGTTCCGCTCTCCCGCAAGCAGTTCGCCGTGCTGGAGGTGCTGATGGCCGCCCGGGGCGGCGTCATCAGCGCCGAGGAGTTGCTGGAGCGGGCCTGGGACGAGAACGCCGACCCCTTCACCAACGCGGTCCGGATCACCATCTCCAGCCTGCGCAAACGCCTCGGCCACCCCTGGGTCATCCACACCGTCCCCGGCGTCGGCTACCGCTTCGGCGAGCCGGCCCCCGAAGAGGGGCGCACCCGGTGAACCCGCCCGCCGGCGGCAGGCCCCGGCCGCGGCGCCTGACGGCGCGGATGCGCCTCACCCTCAGCTACACGCTCTTCTCCCTGGCCGCCGGAGTGCTGTCGCTGGCCGTGATCTACGTCGCCATGAAGTACGTCCCCAACTACCCGCTGACCTCCTCCAACCCGCGCTACCGCTCGGACGCGCCGTCGCGCCAGGAGATCCTCAGCTCCCTCCTCCGGGCGGGCGGTTTCGCCCTGGCGCTGATGACGGCCGTCGGCCTCACCGGCGGCTGGTTCATCGCCGGACGCGTCCTGCAACCCCTCCAGGACCTCACCGGTGCCGCACGGCGGGCCGCCGACGGGGCGCTGGAACACCGGGTCGCCCTGCGCGGGCCCCGGGACGAGTTCACCGAGCTCTCCGACGCCTTCGACGACATGCTGGAACGCCTCCAGCAGTCCTTCGAGGCACAGCAGCGGTTCGCCGCCAACGCCTCCCACGAGCTGCGCACCCCGCTGGCCATCACCCGCACCATGCTCCAGGTCGCCGCCGCCGACCCGGCCGGCCAGGACTGGGACCGCCTGGTCACCCGCCTCCAGGACACCAACCAACGCGGCATCGAGATCAGCGAGGCCCTGCTCCAACTCGCCGCCCTCGACCAGACCCCGCCCGAGCTCACCCCGACCGACCTGGCCACCGCCACCCGGGAGGCCCTGGCCACCGTCCAGGACGAGGCCCGCACCCACGGCACCACCGTCACCGCCTCGCTCGACCCCGCACCCACCACCGGCAACCCGGTCCTCCTCCGCCAGGCCGCGCTCAACCTCCTCCACAACGCCCTCCGCCACAACCACCCCACCGGCGGCACCGTCACCGTCAGCACCGGCCCCCACCCCCGCCGCCCCGACCGCGTCCGACTCACCGTCACCAACACCGGCCCCCCGCTCACCCCCGGGACCGTCGCCACCCTCACCGAGCCCTTCCTCCGCGCCCGGGGCCGCACCGCCACCACCGACCCCACCCGCCGCGGCCACGGTCTCGGCCTCACCATCGTCGCCGCGATCACCACCGCCCACCACGGCGAACTGCACCTCTCCCCCGGCCCGGACGGCGGCCTCACGGTGACCCTCGACCTCCCGACAGGCTGAAGCCCGCCGGACCGGCAAAACGTGGATCGCCCCTCACGACACCGTGAGGGGCGATCCACGTCGTCTCCGGAAAACAGAACGGCCGGTCGGATCCGAAGATCCGACCGGCCGTTCTCTGTGTGCGCGAGGGGGGAGTTGAACCCCCACGCCCTTTCGGGCACTGGAACCTGAATCCAGCGCGTCTGCCTATTCCGCCACCCGCGCATCTGGGTGATGGGTAAACCATAGCCCATCCGTGGGGGTGCTTCGAACCAATTCCGCGGAGCAGGCCAGGTCAGCGCCCGACGTGCGCCACGATCCAGTCGATCAGGCGGCCGGAGATGTGGCTGTGCTCGGTGTTGTCGTCGTCGAACGCGACCTCGTCCAGGTGGCCGGCGGCGAGGTCCGCGTCGGTGATCGACAGTGTCGGGACGACGTCCCACT
Source organism: Kitasatospora sp. NPDC042419 (assembly GCF_056437345.1). Lineage (NCBI taxonomy): Bacteria > Bacillati > Actinomycetota > Actinomycetes > Kitasatosporales > Streptomycetaceae > Kitasatospora > Kitasatospora sp. NPDC042419. Next base: position 67,160 of record NZ_JBWKAW010000030.1, on the reverse strand, counting down.
TCACCGGGTCGAAGTTCAGCGCCGCCGCACTCACGGACGGCACGAAAGCGCCGCTGCGGTAGTCGTCGGAGATCTTCGCCTTCAGCGCGTCCGCGACCCTGCCGAAGGAGTCCAGGGTGCCGCCGGGCGCCCCGTCCAGCGCCGGGACCTCGGTGGTCGTGCTGCGGCGGACCTCCAGGCCCAGGTGCATGCCGCCGATCTTCTGCTTCTCGCCCCGGTCGGCCTGGAACCGGGCCGTCGCGCTGGCGATCAGCGCCTGCCAGTCGAACGCCACCTCGCCCGCCGGCAGCGGGAGGCCGATCCCGTCACGCCGGCCGTTGGAGACACCGAGCTTGAGCGGGATGGACGGGTAGTCGCCGAAGCGCTTCAGGTCCTCCAGGAACTCCTTGCGCAGCGGGCTGGAGGTGGCCACCGGCCCGGAGTACTTGGAGTTCTCCACCCAGGCCCAGAGCAGCTGCTGGGCGGCGGGGCTGCGGATCAGGTCCGCCTGCTTGACCCCGTCGGGGCCGGGAGGGGTGACGGCCTCGAAGAAGTACGCCAGCTGCTGGAGGATCAGCGGGATCCAGGCACCGTTGTGCGGGGAGTCGTAGGAGATGTAGGTCTGCGTCTGGTGATCCATCTTCTGGGTCTCCAGCTTGGCGAGCGCGAAGCGGGTGATGATGCCGCCCATGCTCACCCCGCCGACCGTGAGCCGCTCCTCGCCGACGCGCTCCGCGATCACCCGGAGGATGCCGTCGATCGCGACCTCGGCATTGGCCTGGATGTGGGTGTGCCGCTCCTCGAAGCCGAGGAGGACCACGTCGATGCCCTGACCGAGCAGCTGGTCGAAGAAGCCCGGCTTGCCGTCGTACGGCGTGTTGAAGTAGGCGAACAGGCCGGGCAGGTCGCTCGGGCCGTAGTTGAAGCCGTCCGCGAAGACGAAGGGCCGGCGCAGGCCGATCTTCGGGTTGGCGTAGTAGACGGCCGCCTGGCCCCGCGCGACCTGGTCCTTGTAGGTGCCGCTCAAGTCCCAGACCACATCGGCCTGCCGCCCGCCGCCGCCCACGCGCTCCAGCGCACCGGCGAACCACACTTCGGAGGAGAGGGTGGCGGCGAGCTCCGCCACCTCCGCCGAACCGGGCTCCGCCTGGCCCTCCTTGAGTGCGAGGGCTACGTCGATCCTGGGTTCCTGTGCCATGGCTACCGCCTCAGTCCGGTCGAACGGAGATCATCCGTATGCGACTTGCGACTGTAGCGATCCGATCACCCAGCGCAACGGCGAACCGCCGGTGCCGATCGAAAGCAATCGGGAAGGACCGGTCAGGATCCGAAGTCGCCACGGTGGAGCGCGGAGAGGAAGGACTGCCAGGACGCGGCCGGGAAGCGGAGGACCGGCCCGGAGGGATCCTTGGAGTCACGCACCGGGACGACGCCGGGGGTAGGGGACGCGAGGGCCACCTCCACGCAGTCCCCGCCGTTGCTTCCGCTGTAGCTGCTCTTGCGCCAAGCGGTCGGAGCGATCTCGTTCCTCGTCATCCTTGAACCCTTCCAGCGCGTCAGCGATCAGCGCGAGCGAGTCCCTCACTGAGAGCGCCTCCCCACGGAGGCGATCATAGCTAGCCAGGTGGCCGGAGACGATTGCCGCAACGTCACACGGGTGCCCACGATCCAGGCTCTCCGAGTAGACCCAGTGCTGCCCGTCGGGCATCTCAAGAAAGACCATGGACTTGTCCACGACCGTCTGACACTGCACGAACGGCACCACCTGAATGACGATGTTCGGCCGGTCGGCAACAGCAATCAGGTGGGCCATCTGTCGCCTCATCACACCCGCACCGCCGACGACATTGCGGACCGCACTCTCATCCAGGAGCGCGATCAGCGACGGCGGCCCCTTCTCCATAAGGAACCGCTGCTGCCTGCCCAATCGTGCGGCTGTACGTTCCTCCACCAAATCGGGGCTTCCGGCGGCATCTCCAGTTGCGAACAGCGCGCGAGCGTACTCCCTGCACTGCAAGAGCCCGTGCATGAAGTTGTACTGGAGGACCCGAATGGCAACCGCCTCCGCCTCCATGTCCGCATGGTTCTGAAACCAGTCCGGGTGCTCGATCTCCGCGTTCCAGTCCACCCGGTCCCACAGGCGCTTCAGTAAGCCGCCCGTACTGAACAGCCGGTCCGCGTCCTCGACGGTCTCGGGCTGCATCCGGCGCTTGCCGCCTTCGCAGCGCGTCACCACCGTGCGGTCGCAGTGCAGGAGCTTCCCCAACTCCTCCTGCGTGTAGCCGGCCAGCTCCCGGTAGAACCGCAGCTCCTCGCCGAACATCACCGCCGAGCTCGCCGTCGGTCCGCGCTCGATCCTCCGGTGTGACATGACCGATCCCCTCACGTGCCGCACAGACGCCACACTGCAAATCGGTCGTCACCGTACCTGCGCGGGCCGATGATTGTTACCGGAAAGCAGCCTTCTGCTTGCACAGCGTGAGTGTGCGCGCCCTGGTCGCGAGCTGCTTCCACTCCCCCCTCACCCCCGGAGGCCCCGCCATGCCCGAGAACTGTGCCCACCACCCCCCGGCCGCCCCGCGCCGGCCCCGCGAGTTCGCCGCCCGGCTGGACTCGCGGCCCGAGTCCGCGCCCCTCGCCCGACTGCTGCTGCGCGCCTACCTCGCCGCCCTACCGTGCGGCGAACGCTACTCGGACGTCGGCGAGTTGCTGCTCGGCGAGCTGTTCGCCAACGCCGTCCAGCACAGCGACACGCCGCCGGACCGCTTCGTCGAGGTCCGGATCGCGCTGGTCGCCGACCGGCTCCGGCTCGAAGTCCACGACGCGGGCCGCGGGCGGCCGAACCTGCGTTCCGCGGCCACCGCCGACGAGAACGGGCGGGGCCTCCTGCTCGTCGACGAGCTCGCCGAGCACTGGGGCTGCTGCCCCCGCGCGGGCGGGATCGGCAAGTTCGTCTGGGTGCTGATCGCCCCGGCCTCCGACGGCACCGGCATCGGGCTCGGTCAGGTGCCGAGCGTGATCGCCGTCTGAGATTCCCTCCAAGGTGGGGTTTGGCTCAACTCCCCACCACTCCGCCGCCGATGACCTCGTCGGTGCGGGCCCGTACGGACGGTCCCGCCGGCACGAGAGGGATCACCTGATGCTGCGCGGCATGATCCCCAATACACAGATGAGTCCGTAATGGGGATGGTTCATCATGGACCGTATTTTCACGAACGAATACGACGGCTGCGGCAAGTGCCTGGTGGGGGTGCGCCGACTCTCCCGCAAGGTGGATGCCACCAGTTCCCCCGAGAAGCAGGTCCGTGAGGCTACCAGCGCCATCGGCGGGCACATCATCGCCTGGGCGGACGACTGGAGGTCTCGGGCGCCACGGACCCGCTGACGCGCCCCGCCCTCGGGCCGTGGTTGCGCGGGGAGAAGGGGCCTTACTCGGGCATCGCGGGCTCGACGGTGGACCGGATCTGCCGCATTCAGCGCGATGTGCTGACCACGGGATACATGATCAAGGACGCGGGCATGCTGCTCGTGACCTACGGCCACGACGGGCCGTGGGACCTGGACGACACCGTGGACCGAGATGCGGTTCTCCATGGAGGCGCTCGACGCACAGATGGAGCTTCAGGCCATCCAGCGCCCAACCGCGAGGAAACCGTCAGGGCGCGGGAAGCGGGCGTTCCCAAGCGGAAGAGCGCCTACGGCTACCGGTACGTCCGGCTCCGCCCGGGCGGGATGCGCTGGATTCGGCTTGACCAGACCGTGGGTGAGCAGTGGCTCGCCGCTGCCGACGCTGCTGCCCGGCGGGAGCTGTTGGCGCAGAACGAGGTCCGGGCGACCCTGTACCCGATGGGGTCCGAGGCGCGGATTCGGGTGCCCGGGGTGGAGATGGAAGCCCTGGCCATGGAGCAGGAAGCCGCCGCCGAGCGAGCGCTGACCGAGGCGGAGTTCGCACTCGAAATCGCTCAGGCGGAGGCCGACCTCACCTATCAGGCCGAGGTGGAAGCAGAAGCGTTCGAGGGTCTGCCGATGGACTCGGAGACCGTTTCGCCAGTGCACTCGTGAACCCATCGGGGCGGCTTGAGCCCTGACCGACCGGCCCGCGCTCTGATCTTGGAGCGCGGGCCGGTCCGGTATCGGGGTCGTCAGCTTGCGCGGACAGTACCTTCGGGCCAGACGACGGTTACGGGCACCTGAGCTGCACGCGCCGCCGCGACGGTGTCTGCGGTGCCCCCGCGCCCGTAGCCGGGCCGGCCGTCCCAGACGGCGAACAGGTGGTCGGCACGGCGCAGCAACTCGGTGTTGGCGGCTTCGTACGCCTCGCGGTTGGCCTCGGCGAACGGCATGACCACGACCTCGGTGGCGGCCTGGTGAAGGCGGTCGAACTCGGCGGCGAACGCGGGCTTCACCTTGAACTGCCGGTAGTCGGTCGACGGGACAACGGCGACCAGTCGACCGCCGAGCGACAGCACCACGTCGGCGAAGATCGAGTCCGCACCCTCCGCGATGCACGAGACACCGGTGAGGCCGTGCTCGATGTGGTCGGCGAGCAGCGCTTCTAGTGCTCCACGGACCAGGGTGACGCTTTCTTCGGTGAGGTCCATGTGCCCGGTCACCGCGATCACGGTCATGCCGCTTCCCCTTCGGGTCAGTTCGCCAGTAGCTCGCGGATGCTATCGCGGGCTTCCTTGACAGCCGGGTTCGTTGATTCCCGGACGGTGTAGCGGTAGAGGCTGCCGAGTTGGGCGCGGACCCGGTCGGATTTGGTGAGTTCGGCGGCGGCGACTGCACGCCCGGTCTCCACGATGGCTCCTGGTACGTCTCCCATGAGGAACTGGGCCTCGGCGAGCCCGATCCGGTCCAGTGCGTGGGAGCGGCTGGCCTCCGATCCGCGTTCGCTCAGGGCCGCCCGGATGTGGTCGGCGGCGGCCTCGGCATGGGCGCGCGGGTCGGTGCGGGCGAGGTCCAACAGTCGCCCGCCGGTGACTCCCGAGATCTCGGCTCCGCCGAAGTAGGCGATCCAGTGCGGTTCGTCCTCGGGGGCGCCAGCGGAAGCAAGTTCCTCCTCGGCTTGGCCGGTCGCTCGGCGGAACGCGGCGACCCGCCCCATCGCCGCGTAGGCCCAAGCCTCCCGAGTGCGGAGCATGGCCCGGACCCGGGCACCGGCGTGTCCGCGACTGCCCTCCTGTGCGAGCCGGACGAGTTCGAGCGCGTCCCCGGGCTGTTCCGTGTAGAGCATCTGACGGGCCATTCCCGCCAGGACGTTGGCGCCGAACGCACGGTCACCGCCTTCGTGCGCCGAGCGAAGCGCCAAGCGGTAGTAGTCCTGTGCGCGGCGCTGGTAACCGGAGTCCCACATCATGGTCGCTGCGGACCCCGCGAGTTGCGCCATGACGCAGTGGAGCCGTCGTTCGATGTCGGGTCGCTGCCGGTCTTCGAGAGCGGCGGCCGTGTCGTTGAGCTGGCCGAGCACAGCCTTGGTCCGCAGGCCTCCGCCGAAGCGGTGGTCCCACTGGCGGAAGGCGACGGCGGTGTGTTCGAGCTGGGCGATGTCGTGGGTTCCGAGACGGCCCGGCCGTCGGCGCTCGGAGGCGGCTCCCGGTGGGACCAACCATCCTTCGAGTGGATCGAGGAGAGCGGTCCCGGTGATCGCGGCGGCGGTGAGAAGGCGGGTGGCGGTGCGTCTGTCCATGGCGAGATCTGTTCCGGTGAGGGCGGCGGCCAGTGCGGTCGTCACCTCCGGCTGCCATGGGAAATCAAGGTCCGGCGGGCTGACCGCGATCGGGTACGGCACCTCCGTGCTGTGCTTCTCCCATGGGCGCGGGGCCAGACCGAGAAGACCGCCGGGGATGCCCAGCCCGTCCGCGATCCGGGCGATCACCTCGTAGGAGGTGATCCGCTTGGAACCGTCGGACATGATCACGGAGACCTTGCCCGGTGTCAGTTGGCAAGCCGCCGCGATGCGGTTCTGGGACAGACCGCCGTACTTCTTGATCAGGCCGAAGACTGCTGCGAAGTCGTGCTCGGTGAGTGCCAGGCGGAGGTCTTCGCGTGCTAACAGCTCAGCTGACAGCAGCGGACCACGGGTCGGGCCGGTGTGCGTCATCGGACACAGCCTTCACTGGAAGCATATCCGGTTACGGATCATCACATCCCGTGCTCGTGGAGCGTATTACCGCCTAGGTAATACGCGGTGGGCATCGTCTGAATCTGCCTCCGACCCGATCCTTTTGGAGTGCGGTTCGCCGCACAGTCCGAGAGTCCGGTTGGAGGTCGCATGCCTGTCACTGTCGCTGCCGCGTCTGTCGGCCCCTGCGGGTCTGGGCGCTTCGGGCAGCCCACGTCCGTCGGTTCGAACGGCGGTGGTTGCCGGTGAGTGGCATCGCTTCGTTTCCGGTGTCGCAGGAGTGGAATGTCGAGCCGGACCCGCTGGCAGTCCCGGCAGCCCGCCGGCTGGTGGTCGAGATCGCACGGTTCTGGAGCGTGCCGCTGTCCGACGATGCCTTGCGTGACGTCGAACTGTGTACGAGTGAGCTTCTGGCCAATGCCATGGAGCACACCGGAGCGCGCTGCAAGGTGACGGTGTGCTGGACAGGTGTTCGCCTGCGGGTGGAGGTGGCGGACACCATCCTCCGGCTCCCGGACCCGGACTCGGTGCAAGGCACCGTGACGGGAGGACGGGGCCTGATGCTGGTCGCAGGGCTGTCCCACTCCTGGGGATGGGATCCCGTTGGGGTCGGGAAGGTCGTGTGGTTCGAGTGCGCGGCTGATCAGCTGGTGACGGCCGATTCGCGACTCGCGGTGCTCGTAAACGCCGCACAGGCATGGGCTGACCCGCTCGCCCCGATCACCTGACACCTCCTCATTCTCCACCTGGCCGCACTCGGGAATCGCGGCCTGGTGGACGAGTTGCGCCAGCCGCTACCCCCTCGGCGGGCGCCGCTCACCGCTCCATGACCCCGTGCCGGAAGCACGGGGTGTCTGCCCTCAGATCTTCCGCTCACCGGTGGGCGGAAGCCGACATGGAAGGAGCACCACGTGAACGACACCACGAGGAAGCCGCCGACGGACACGAGCGGGCTGCTGGTCGCGGTGGAGGAGTTGACCGCCGTCCAGGACAGGTACGACAGCCTCCGCTCCGACAACGCCGGTTCCTCGGGCGACGCGCCGTGGCCCGGTGGTGACGGCAACCTGACCGAGGTCGCGTAGGACCCGGTCACCCCGGGGGCGGGGGCTCGCGCACCGAGCGGGCTCCCGCCCCGTGTCCAGCACGCCCCACGGAGGTAGCAGTGGAACACCGCTTGGTCACCGCCATCGAGACGGCCCTGAACTGGGACGGCTCCGGACCGATCGGCACAGGCTTCGCGCTCGGCCGGACCGAGGACGACGCGCTGATGTCGCGCATCCTCACCTCGAACAAGCTCCTCGACATCGTCATGCGGCGCAGCCTCAACCGGCCGCAGTTCCGCGCCTTCCAGAAGGGCGAGGAAGTCCACCCGGCCGTCTACTTCACCGATACGGTCAGTCCGCGCGGACAGTCCGTCCCGATGGCCAACATGCACCGTCTCGGCGACCTGCTCCGGCAGGGCGCGACGCTGATCATGGACCAGGTCAACGTCTTCGACCCCACGATGGAAGTCACCTGCCGCGCCTTGCAATGGTGGGCACGTGAGCGGGTGCAGGTGAACGCCTACCTCACCACCAACGACGCCGCCGGCTTCCCGCTGCACTGGGACGACCACGACGTGATCGTCGTCCAGCTCTCGGGCGAGAAGGACTGGGAAGTCCGGTCCACGTCCCGCACCGCGCCCATGTACCGGGACGCCGACCCCAACAACACCCCCAGCGAAACCGTGATCTTCAACGGCACGCTCCAGGCGGGCGATGTCATGCACATCCCGCGGGGCCACTGGCACCAGGCGACCCGCACCCGCAGCGGCACTGGTCACAGCCTGCACGTCACCTTCGGCATCACCAAGCGCACCGGCGCCTCCTGGCTGGCCTGGCTGGGTGACTGGTGTCGCGAGCAGGAGGTCTTCCGCCACGACCTCGACCGCACCGGTGCCGACATCACGCCCTTGGTGGAAGCCGCCACCCGACTCGTCGGCCGGCGCGGTCCGGAGGACTACCTGACGGTCTACGAGCAGCAGGCCGCTCCCGGCCGACAGGTGCCGTTCCTGGACATCTTCGGCCGACTCGACGCCGTGGTGTGCACCACCCACTTCCAGCCCCGGATCACGGAGCACGGAAGCACCGTGGGCGTCACGGCGGCGGGTAGGCAGCTCACCTTCGCGGGCAAGGCGCTGCCCGCCCTGCGGCTGCTGCTGAGCGGTCAGCCGGTCCTGCTCGACCACGCGGCCGAGACTGCCGGGGACGAGGTCCACGAGGTGGCCGACATCCTGATCAAGGAGGAGCTGTGCGCACCGCTGACCGACGAGCTGTCCTCGGGCTACACCGGTCTCGTCACCACCGCGACCTCCTGACCGGGGCACTCGACCTCGGCGTCACCGCGATCGACACCGCCTCGAACTACTACCGCCACCGCTCCCACCGCCTGCTCGGCGAGGTGGCCGGCGACCTGCTCCCGAAGTTCTCGATCTCCACCAAGGTCGGCTACTTCAGGGACGGGCACAGCCTCTCCCCGGAGCGGCTCCGGAAAGCCGTCGGGAGGGCAGTGGCAGACCTCGGCCGCGAACCGGACACCGTCCTCCTGCACAACCCCGAGCACTCGACACCTGACGCCGAAGCCCTGTCGCGGGCGTGTGCGGTGCTGGCCGGCGCTGCGAAGCAGGGGCAGTGCGGTTCCTGGGGGATCTCCACCTGGGACCCGCTCCCGCTGGTCGGCCTGGACCCTGCCCGGCCGGATGTACTCATGGTCCGCTCGGGACTGCTGGTCAGCAGTAGCGTTCTCGACGCCGCTGAAGCACTGGTGACGGCCTGGAGACCCACCGAGGTCCGGGGGATGAGCCCCTTCGGTGGCAGCACCACTGACCCCGTATGGGGAAGGGCCGATGCACGGATGTTCCTGCCCGCACCCGATGCCACGCCGGTACAAGCGGCGTTCCGGGTCGCCTTCGCACTACCCGAGGTGGAAGCGGTAGCGGTCGGCACCGATGACACCGAGCACCTGCGGGAGTTGTGCGGCGGCCTGGAGTACGAAATCGACACCGACGTCCTCCGGGCTTACCGGCAGCTCCTGCGTCAGTCGGTCTGAAGCTCCTTCACCACCTGCTCCGCGAGTGCGCGGGCTCCATCAAGGCGAGGGTCCTCGGGATGTGCGTACGGCCCGAGGATCTTCGCCGCGACGAACAGCGTCATCAGCTTGCCGTCCCGGCTGGCAAAGTCGGCGCTCCGCTCGGTGCGGACGCGATCGGCCAGCGCGGGTACCGCGAGCGAAGCACCCCACAGCGTGGCCGAGTCCAGTCCGCGCGGGGCCATCCCCCAGTCCTCCCAGTCGAAGACGCAGAACTCGGGCGCCGTCACGTTGGCCCAGTTGAGATCCGCGTGCGCCGGACGCCACTCGCTCACCGTCGCCTCGACCTGCGGGAACACCTGGCGGATCGTCCGCGCCACCAACTCCTGCGTGATCGTCTCCGTGTCCGGCGTGGCGATCCGGTTCGTCCGGTGCAGCGCGAGCGCGTCCAGTGAGCCGTTCAGCTGAGCCCACCAGCCGGACGGCAGCTCGGGCTCATCGGCCACGACCGCCGATCCCACAGGTGGGGAGGGCAGGAGATCGGTCTCGTCGGCCCGCCACATCACCGGTTCGGCCTCGTCCCGCCACTCGACACCGGCCAGCCACACGGGCTTCGCGATGCCGCTCAACGCCTCCGCCGAGGGCGTGCCGTCACCGCCCTGCACACCGATCCGGTCCAGCCCGCGCCGTTCGATCCGCACCCAGGTGTCGCGCTCGGTGCGGGCGCCGACGGACCGGCGCTTGCGGACCACGGTTGCCCGGTCGAACCGTGTCGCCAACGCGCCCTCGACGCGTTCCAGTACCCCGTCAACCGGCACCCGGCGCAGATCCGTCATGGGACAACGGTAGCGATTCCCTGCGGAGTCGGAGGTGATTCGGTGGCCTGGAGCGCTCCGGTCCGATCGTGTGACGCCAGGGTGCCGGCATGCGGTGACCACTCCGGCCGGGCTCCCCGCCCGGCCCGCACGGCTGCGCGACAACGTCGGTGCCAAGGGCATGTGGGAGGTCGGCCCCATCCCTGAATGGCCGGACCCCCTGCCCTCCGCCTCGCGCCGACCGCGAGCACCACACCCCTCTTGGTCGGCGCTTCTACGTGGTCTGCGCCAACGCCTGATCCCGTAGGCCGACTTGCTGCGGCCCCGGGTCCGCGCGCCGGTCGCGGACCCGGGGCCGGAGACCCACTTCCACAACCCGTACGACCGACCTACCGTCAAGTCATGCAACCGGTGCGGATGGACCGTTCGGTCCCGGGCGTGCTCGACCTGGTCCTCTGGGAGCGCGGCGGCTCCCTCCGGTACGCGGTCACGACCTCGCTCGGGTCGGTGATGGCCGTACCCGCGCTGTTCCTGCTCGGGGTGCTCGTCTCCACCCCCGTGGCCGTCGTGATGCTGTTCACCGGCACGGGGTGGGGGCCGGTCTGGTCGGTGGCCGCGGTCATCGGCGGCGCGGCGGCGGTCGCGGGGTGGGCCTTCCTCACCCGCAGCGCGTTCCACGAAGTGCACCGGCTGCGGTTCGCGCCCGCCGACGGGCCCGCCACGGTCACCCTGGTCCGGGGAGCGCGGGCCGGTCGGCCCCTGCCCGTCTCCGCACTGCAGTGCATCCGGATCGAGCACTCCACCGAGGAGCCGTACGACGGCGACCCGCGGCCGACCACCGTCACGGTCACGCTGACCGCCCTGCTGGCCGGTCACCGGCTGGCGCCCAAGTCGCTCCCGGCGGACACCGACACCGCCGCCCTGCACCGCGAGCTGCGCGCGGCCCTCTCCCCGTCCGTGCCGGTGGAGCTGCACGTCCGGCACCGGCGGCGCCCCCGGCCCGCTCCCCCGACCATGCCGCCACCCGCGCCGCCCACCGCTCCGTCCCGCCCGGGTTCGCGCCGCCGGCCGGGCGCCTCGCGGAGCACCCCCGGTCGCGGCGGACCGTCCGCCGGAGGCTGAAGCCGGGGCCGGGGAAGCGGGGCCATGACCACCCGCGCTCCCGTTCCCGCTCCCGCCCTTCCCCCGCTCCTACTCCCGCCCGCCCCCGTTGCGGCACCAGCCGCTTGCCCGCGGGTCACTTGCCGGCCGCGGCCTCCAGGGCGGCGCGCCACACCGGGCTGTCCACGTAGTGGTTGTCGTACAGCTCGGAGGAGTCCTTGATCTCCTGCGGGTCCGCCTCGCCGCGCACCACCCGGCCGAGCAGGCGCAGGTAGTCGAAGCGGGGCATGCCGGGCGTGAACACGAAGAGCACGTCGGCCTCGGAGCCGGGCGCGGCGGCGAACGCGTGCGGGGTGCGCGGGGGGACGAGCAGGAAGTCGCCCTCGCCGAGGGTCTCGACCTTGTCCTCGACCAGCACCTGGAGCGACCCGCCGATGACGAAGAACATCTCGGAGGCCCGGGTGTGGAAGTGGGCCGGGGCGCCGACGGCGCCCTTGGCGAAGGAGGAGCGGTAGCTGGTGATCGGGCTGCCGTCGGTGCCGCAGTCCGCGAGCAGGGTCATGACGCTGCTCGGGTCGCTGGTGGTCTCGGCGGTGGCGGCGCGGGTCAGCAGCGGCTTCAGCGGGCTGGTGCTCATGGTGGTGTCTCCCTCTTCTCGGGCGGTCCCGGCTCCCTGCCGCGACCTCGTGATGATCACTCTATTGCGTTGATCGACCCTGGATATGGTGCATTTTCGTCCCGGAATCATGGGTCAATCGATGTCCAGCGAGATCGCGTTCTTCGCCCGCTCGATCGACTCCTCGGACGCCGGGCCCCCCGGGTTCTCGGTGGCCAGCGCCTGGTTGAGGCCGACGAACGGGCGCATCCGCCGCTCGTACCGCTCGAAGGCGGCGGTGTGGCCCTCGCCGGCCGTCCGGGCGCGGCCGAGCTCGTCCGCCAGCAGGTAGGCGCCGACCAGGGCCAGGCTGGTGCCCTGGCCGGACAGCGGTGAGGCGCAGTAGCCGGCGTCCCCGAGCAGGACCGTCCGGCCGGCCGACCAGTTCTCCAGGTGGACCTGCGCCATCGCGTCGGCGTAGAAGTCGGTCGAACGGTGCAGCGCCTCCAGCAGCCGGGGCGTCTCCCAGCGCAGCTCCGCCATCCGTTCGGCGACCAGCTTCCGCACCGCTTCGGCGTCCCGCTCGGCGGGCTCCTCGCTCATCCAGCCGAAGGTGACCCGCAACTCCCGGTTGTCGCGCACCGGGTAGACGCCGTAGCCGGCCTCGCCGTCGCGCTGCCAGACCTGCCAGTCCTCCAGGCCGAGGAAGTTGTCGGCCCCGAAGATCGCGACGTGGGTGCCGAGCGGGCGCAGGAACCGCTCCTCGGGGCCGAAGGCCAGCCGGCGGACCCGCGAGTGCAGGCCGTCCGCGCCGACCACCAGGTCGAAGGTGCGCGGCTGCCCGTGCTCGAAGGTGACGTGGACGCCGTGCTCGTCCTCGCGGAGCGCGGTGATGCTGTCGCCGTAGACGAACTCGGCCTGGCCGGCGGCCCGTTCGTGGAGGATCGCGACCAGGTCCTCGCGCAGCAGCTCGACGTCCGCGCTGTCCAGGCGGCCACTGCTGTAGGTCGCCTCGGTGGAGCGGTGCACCTCGTTGCCGTCGGCGTCGAGGACGGACATGCCGCGCATCCTGGTCCGGACGGCGCGGACCGACTCGCCCGCGCCCATCCGCTCGACCACGTCGAGGGCGACGCCCCGGATGTCGACCGCCTGGCCGCCGGTGCGGTGGCCGGGGGCCAGCTCGACCACGGTCGGGGCGAAGCCGTTCCGGTGCAGCCAGTGGGCGAGGGCGGTGCCGGCGATGCCTCCGCCGGAGACGAGGACGGTCTTCATGGGTACTCCCTGGTCGGTGTCGTACGCTGTAAGCGCTCTGAATGTACGACGTAAATTCAGAGCGTCGCAAGCGCCCACCAGGCCTCCCACCACACGATCTGACCTAGGACAGCCGTCCCTGCCGGGCGATCACCGCTGCTAGGGTCTGAGCTAGTACAGGACATCCGCGCCCGCGAAAAACTTCTCCCGAGGAGCCCGACCCATGGCACCGGAGACCGCCCCGCCCTTCCAGCGCATCGCCGCCGACCTCCGGCGACGCATCGACACCGGCGAGCTCGCCCCCGGCGACCGGGTGCCCTCGACCCGGCGGATCGCCCAGGACTGGGGCGTCGCCCTCGCCACCGCCACCAAGGCACTGACCGTGCTCCGCACCGAAGGCCTGGTCGAGGCCCGGCCCCGGATCGGCACCGTCGTGGCCGGGACCACCGCGCCGACCCCCGCCGACCCCCACCGGCCACCCCGACCGGCCGCGCACGAAGGCGAGTTGAACCGCGAGCGGATCGTCCGGGCGGCCCTGGAACTCGCCGACACGGAGGGCCTGCCCGCACTCTCCATGCGCGCCGTCGCGGCCCGGCTCGGAGTCTCCGCGATGTCCCCGTACCGGTACGTCACCAGCAAGGACGAACTCGTCCTGCTCGCCGCCGACGCGGCCTTCGGCGAGGCCTCCTACCCCGCCGAACCGCCCGCCGGCTGGCGGCCCCGGCTGGAACTCGGCGCCCGCACCCTCTGGGGACTGTTCCGCCGCCACCCCTGGCTCGCCCAACTCAGCCCCGTCACCAGGCCGCTGATGCTGCCGAACCTGCTGGCGCACGCCGAGTGGGCACTCGCCTCACTGGACGGCCACGGCCTCGACACCACGGCCATGATGGACATCCACGTGCTGCTGTACAGCTACATCGAAGGCATCGCCGTCAACCTCGAACGCGAAGCCCAGGCGGAGTCCGCCACCGGCGTCACCGCCGACCAGTGGACGAACAGCCGGATCCCCACCCTCGACCCCCTCACCACCGCGCGCCGCTTCCCGGTCTTCACCCGGCTGATGACCGAACTCACCAACGGCTACGACCTCGACCTCGACGCCCTGTTCGAACTCGGCCTCGCCAACCTCCTGGACGGCCTCACCCCCCGCATCGAGAACGCCGGCCCCTGACGGCCGTGCCACGCCCCGGGGGCGGGCCCGCCCGTCGTTCAGCCCCCGTCCCGGCCGCGGAAGGTGCGGCGGTACTCGCGCGGGGCGACGCCGACGCGGGCGGTGAAGGCCGGGCGGAGCGAGACGGCGGAGCCGAAGCCGCAGCGGACGGCGACGGCGTCCACCGGCAGGTCGGTGTCCTCCAGCAGCCGTTGGGCCGTCAGCACCCGCTGCTCCAGAAGCCAGCGCAGCGGTGTGGTGCCGGTGGCGGCGACGAAGCGGCGGGCGAAGGAGCGTTCCGACATCAGGGCGAGCCCGGCCATCCGGCGGACCGTCCACGGGGAGTCGAGGGCGGCCAGCACCTCGGCACGGGCCCGGACCAGCGGGTCCTCACCGTCCGCGCCGCCGTCCTCCGGGACCGGGGACGGGATGAACTGCGCCTGCCCGCCCGAGCGGAACGGCGCGGTGACCATGGCGCGGGCGATGCTCGCGGCGGCCCGCTCGCCGTGGGCGGCGCGGACCAGGTGCAGGCAGAGGTCGATGCCGGCCGCCACCCCGGCCGAGGTCCAGATCCGGTCCTCGCCGGTGAACAGCACCTCCGGCCGGACGTCCACCGCCGGGAAGCGGCGGGCCAGTTCGCCCGCGAGCGCCCAGTGCGTGGTGGCCGGGCGGCCGTCCAGCAGTCCGGCCTCGGCGAGCACGAACGCGCCCGCGCAGAGCGAGGCGACGGTGACGCCGCGCTCGTGTGCGGCGCGCACGGCGGCCGGCACGGCGGGATCGCGCGGCTCGTAGGGCCGTTCCATGCCGGGGACGACGACGAGGTCGCACTCGGCCAGCGCGTCCAGCCCGTGGTCCGGTACCCGTTCGAGCCCGCCGCCGAGCCGGGCCCGGGCGCCGGACGGCCCGCAGACCCGCAGTTCGAAGCCGGGCAGTCCCGGCCGGCTCGGCCGGTTGTCCCACACCTCCCCGATCACCGCGTAGTCGAAGGCCCGGACGCCGTCGAAGACCAGACAACCCACCGTACGCACGACGACGGCCCACCCTCCTGTCGGTTTGGCAGGATCGTATCGATGGGTGGCTCCACCGCCCATCACCCCGCCGGGCGGGCCCGCCGCAGGATGGACGCATGACGAACACCAGCGCCTTCGACGCCCCGCTCACCATCGACTCCGACGCCGTCCTGGTGGTCATCGACGTCCAGAAGGGCTTCGAGGACACCGCGTTCTGGGGCGGGCGCGACAACCCCGGTGCCGAGCAGCGGATCGGCGAGCTCATCGACGTGTGGCAGGACACCGGACGGCCGATCGTGACGGTGCAGCACACCTCCCCGACCGGGCCGCTCGCGGAGGGCACCCCGGGCCACGAGCTGAAGGACTTCGTGGCCGCGGTCGAGCCGGACCTGCACATCACCAAGACGGTGAACAGCGCCTTCTACGGCACCCCGGACCTGCACGCCTGGCTCCAGGAGCGGGGCGCGAAGCAGGTGGTGACCGTGGGGATCATCACCAACGTCTGCAACGAGACCACCGCGCGGATGGCCGGCAACCTCGGCTACGACGCCGTCTTCCCGATCGACGCGATGCACGCCTTCGACATGGCCGGCCCCGACGGCGTCACCGTCCCGGCCGCCGAACTGGCCCGGGCCACCGGCACGGTGCTGCACGCGATGCGGTTCGCCAAGGTGGTCACCACGGAGTCGGTGGTGACGGCGGCGAGGACGGGCGCGTCGGCGGTGGTCAGCCGGCCGTGACCCGCTCCGCGAGGAACGCCTCCCAGGTGCGGGTGCCGAGTTCGGCACCCGCCAGGGTGAGGTTGTCGCCCGCCCGGTAGGCGCGGCCCAGGCCGCCCGGGACGCGCACGGGCAGCATCGGGCGGCGCCGGCCGGTGGCCCCGAGGTGGTCGCGGACCAGGTCGGCGAGCGTGCGGACGGCGGGGCCGGCGAGGTCCGGCACGTGACCGGCGGGGGCGTCCAGGGCCAGTTCGACGAGGCGGGCGGCCACGTCCCGCGCGTCGACGGGCTGCCAGCGGACGCCGCCCGGGGCGGGGACGACGGGGAGCCTGGCCATGCCGGCCGCCACCTTCAGGGCCAGGTCGTGGAACTGGGCGGCGCGCAGCACGGTGAACGGCAGGCCCGAGTCGGCGACCGCCCGTTCGGCGGCGTGCTTGGCCCGGAAGTAGCCCAGCGGCACCTTGTCCGCGCCGATCACCGAGATGTGGACGAGGTGCCGCACCCCGGCCCGGCGGGCCGCGGCGACCAGGTTGCGGGTGGCGACGTCGTCGCCCTTGGCGCCGCCGGCCAGGTGGAGCACCGTCCCGACGCCGGCCACCGCCGCGTCGATGCCCTCCCCGGCCTCGCCCTTGAGCAGGTCGCCCGCCACGTAGTCGACGCCGTCGGCGGCCGGGCGCGGGGTACGGGTGAGCACACGGACGTCCCGGCCGGCCGCGCGGAGCAGGGGGAGGACGTGGCCGCCGAGGGTGCCGGTGCCGCCGGTCACGAGGATGGGTGCGTTGTTCGTCACGGTCGTCTCCGTTTCGCCGTCGCGTCGGGTGGACGCTCGGTCCGGGCGCTTCGTCGCGCCGGTCCGTCGGGTGCTTCGTCACGCTGGTTCGTTGCGCTGGTTCGTTGCGCCGGCTCGTCGGGGTGCTTCGTCGCGCCGGTTCGGGGTGCTTCGTCGGATGTGCGTCGTTCGGTCGATCCGTCGGGGCACTTCGCCTCCCGGCCGGAAGTTGATCTTCCGGCGGGAGCCGCTAGTTTCGTGCTCCGGAGCAATGACCCTCGGCGGCGAAGGAATGTGACACGGGTGGACGAGAAAGTTCTGTCGGCCGAACTGTTCGAGGCGCACCGGCCCCATCTGCGGGCCGTCGCCTACCGGATGCTCGGCTCGATCAGCGAGGCCGAGGACGCCGTCCAGGACACCTGGCTGCGGTACGACCGGACCGACACCTCCGACGTCGAGAACCTCGGCGGATGGCTGACCACGGTGGTCGGGCGGCTCTGCCTGAACCAGCTCCGCTCGCGCGCCCAGCGGCGCGAGGAGTCCTTCGAGTCGCGGGCCGAGGCGGGCGCCGCCGAGGTGCCGCGGATACCGGACCCGCTGATCGGGCGCGCGGACGCGGTCGACCCGGAGCAGGAGGTGCTGCTGGCCGACTCGGTCGGGCTGGCGCTGATGGTCGTGATGGAGTCGCTGGCACCCGCCGAGCGGGTGGCGTTCGTGCTGCACGACATGTTCGCGGTGCCCTTCGAGGAGATCGCGCCGCTGATCGAGAAGACCGCGGCCGCCACCCGCCAGCTGGCCAGCCGGGCCCGCCGCAAGGTCCAGGGGCAGGCCCCCACCCCGGACCGGGACCTCGCCAGGCAGCGGGTGGCCGTCGACGCCTTCTTCGCCGCCACCCGGGAGGGCGACCTGGAGGCGCTGCTCGCCGTCCTCGACCCGGACGTGGTGCTGCGCGCCGACGGGTCGGCCGGCCCGCGGGACCGGCGGCCGGTGGTCCTCAACGGCGCCCGGACGGTGGCCGGCCAGGCCGTCATGTTCCACAGCCTCGCGCCGTACGCGCGCCCGGCGCTCGTCAACGGCGCGGCGGGTGTCGTGGTGATCGGCGCGAACGGGCGGCCGATGTCGGTCATGGCCTTCACCGTGGTCGGCGGGGCGATCGTGGCGATCGACGTCCTGAGCGACCCGGAGCGGCTGGACGCGCTGGACCTCACGGCGTTCGACGCGTAGCCGGACACCGCGGACGGCCGCGGCCGCCCGCCGCACCGGTTTCCCGGGCGGGGGCGGCCGCGGCCGTGCCCGGCCCCCGCGGTGTGCGGGGCCCGGGCGTGTGCCGGGCTCAGCCCTTCTTGGAGATGAAGTCGTACGCGCCGGCCGCGACGTCGTCCAGGTACGGGCCCGCCTGGAACTTCGGCTCACCGGTGTGCTGGCCGACCGACACGTTGCTGACCAGGGCCGGCTTGCCGTCCTTCGCCGCCAGCCAGCCGCCGCCGCTGGAGCCGCCGGTCATGGTGCAGCCGATCGCGTGCATCGGCGGGCGGCTCGGCTCGTACGACAGGCGGGTCGGCCGGCCGCTCTCGCAGCGGTTGAGCTCCATGCCGTCGAACGGCGGGGCCGCCGGGTAGCCGTACTCGGTGACGGCCAGCTGGTCGCGCGGGGCGTTGAACCAGACCGGCACCGCGCCGCCGACCGTCTCCTCCAGCGACTTGGCGCCGTCGGCGGGCTTCACCCGGATGATCGCGAAGTCGTAGTGGGTGGCCGGGTCGCCGCCCGTGCCGCCCTCCGCCTTCCACTGCGGGGAGGTGACCGCCTGGGTGGCGCTCCAGATGCCGAGCGGCGCGTACTGGGACTCGTCGGCCTGCTTGCCGCCGCTCAGCGCCCCGTTGCTGTTGAACGCCGGGATGAAGGAGATGTTGCTGAAGAACGCGCCGCCCTTGCCCTGGTGGACGCAGTGGCCGGCCGTCCAGACCAGGTTGCTCTTGCCGGGGTGGGCCGGGTCGGCGACCACGGTGGCGGAGCACTGGTAGTGGTTGAGCCCTGCGGCGGCGTCCGCGCTGCTGCCCGGGGCGTCGGCGAACAGCTTCCCGTGCACGCCGAGCTTGGTGTACGGGTGCGGGAGGGGCTGCGCGTTGACGGTCTTGGGCAGCGGGTCGTTGCCGTTGTCGGCCGGCTGGGCGGGCTGAGACGGCTGCGCCGGCTGCGCGGGCTGGGAGGGCTGAGCCGGCGCCTGCGTCGGCTTGCCCGGCTGCGTCGGCTGGCCGGCGGGCGGCTGCGGCGGTGCCTGCGTCGGCGGTGCCTGCGTCGGCTGGGCCGGCGGCGCCGGGACCTGCGAGGCCGGCTGCTGGGTGCTGGACGGCTTGGGCGCCGCCGGGGTGGTCGGGTGCCCCGGCTGGGTGGGCTGACCGGACGGAGGCTTGGTGCCCGGCGCGGACGGCACCCCCGGCGCCGTCGGCTGGGCGGGCGCCGTCGGCTGGGCCGCGGGCGGCTGCGCGGGCGGCGCGATCGGCTCGACCGGCTTCGCCTTGAGCAGCTTCTCCAAGCTCCAGAAGCCCTTGGTGGCGGCCGGGAGGGCGTAGTCCTTCGCCCACTTCTCCCAGTCGTCGAACTTCCACTTCTTCAGGTCTTCGAGATTGGCGGGCAGTCCGAGATTCGGTTGCGCGCCCGCCGTGGCGGCGGCATCGGCCGAGCTGTTGTCCGGGCCGCAGGCCGCGGTGGTGAGCAGGGTCAGCGCGAGAACGGACGCCCCGAGGGCGCTCCCTGCGGTGCGAGCCGTGCGACGGCCCGCATTCCTACCTGACGATGACATGAACTTGTGAATCCCCCTGTGTGAAAGCGCACGGCGCCGCCGGAGCGGCGCCGATGGTGCGCGGGGGAGTATTCCACTGTCCGTCAGCGAGCCGCCCACCCGCCCCCGTCAGCGACCGACCGCGCCGTCCAGCCGCTCCCGGAGGATGTCGGCGTGCCCGGCGTGCCGCCCGGTCTCCTCGATCATGTGGACCAACAGCCAACGCATCGACGGCGCTTCGGCGTTGGGTCGCAACGACCGCACCCCGGGGCGGTCCAGGCCGGCCGCCGCCGCGCCGATCACCTCGTTGGCCCGGGCGATCGCCTCCCGGTACGCGGCCACCGACTCCGCCACCGTCTCGTCGCCGGGCGAGGGCGCGTCGTCGTCCCACGGCTCGACGTCGTCGCCGCGGTAGGCCCAGAGGAACCAGTTCAGTTCGACGGCGGTGAGGTGGCGCACCAGCCAGAGCAGGCTGGTCCCGGACGCCACGCCGGGCCGCCGGGCGTCCTCGTCCGACAGCCCCTCCGTCTTGGCGATCACGCAGGTGCGCAGGTAGTCCAGGAAGGTGAGCAGCGTGGTGTGCTCGTCGGCGTTGACCCCCGGCGGCCGGAGGTCGCTGCTCCCGACCCCGGGAGCCCCGTTCGCGAGGCCGCCGACAGCGGCACCGCCGTCAGTGGTCCGCCCGGTCGCGGCGTGCTCGGTCGCGGTGTTGTCGGTCGCGGTGTTGTCGGTCGTGGCGTGCTCGGTCGCGGCGCGCTCGGTCGTGGTGTCGTCGGTCACGCCCGCCACCCTAACCACCCCGACCGCCGGCGCAGCCCTGACGGACCTTCACCACCCCTGGGCGTGAAGCCAGTCGGCGAGGTGGCGGGCGCAGGTGTCGACGGACTCGCGCCAGGTGTGGACGGCGCCGTCACCGGCCTCGTCGCTGACGTGCTTCACCAGGCGGACCGGGACGCCGGCGCGGTGGGCGACGGTGGCGACGGCGTAGCCCTCCATGTCGACCAGGTCGGCCTGCTCCGCCAGCCGGTCGCGGGCGGCCGGGTCGGAGACGAACAGGTCGCCGGTGGCCAGCACCGGGCCGTCGCCCTTGCCGACGACCAGCGGGGCGCCGTACGTCCGGCCGGTCAGCGCGAACAGGGCCGGGGTGTCGATGTCGTGCTGGAGCACCTGGGTGACGGTGTGGGTGCCCTCCCAGCCGGGGCGCAGGGCGCCGGCGGTGCCGAGGTTGACCACCTCGGAGGGGTGCTCCCCGCCGGCGAGGACGGTGGCCAGCGCGGCGGCCGCGTTGAGCTTGCCGATGCCGGTGAGCAGCACCGGAAGGCGGTCGCCGAGGTAGGCGGCCTCCTCCCGGACGGCGACGACGAGCAGCGGACGGTCGGCGGAGATCGTTCCCAGAAGGCGCATGGCGCCCATCGTACGGAGCACCCGCGTCCACCACCGGACCGGCACAACCGGACCCCAGCCCTCCGGCCGTCCCGGGAACCGCATAGGGTGCATCCCGCGTCGACCCGATCGCCGCCCGCCCCGCACCCTGGGGGCGCGGAGCCCGGGAGACCCCCGGTCCGGCGGCGCACAGCGGTACGGAGAAGCTCAAGATCGGCGCAACTCGGGTGTGGCCGCGGGGAGTGACGGCCATACTGCTGGCAACGGCCGGGCCCCGAATACGGGTGCGGGTCACAGGGGAGGGTGAGGCTGGTGGCGACACCGGTACGTACGAAGGGGTCGGGCGCGCTCGCACCGGGGCGGCCGGACGGTTCATCAGCGGCCTCGCCGGGGCGCAGCGGCGGCCCGGCACCGGGCATGGCGGCCGTGGCGGCCGCCGCGGCCGGGCCGGTCGCCCGGCTCGCGCAGGCCACCCGGACGGCCCCGGGCCGGCTGCGGCTGGCCGGGGCGCTGCTGGCGGTGCTGACCCTCGTCTTCGGCGCGCTGACCGCCGCCCAGCTGAACTCCCGCGCGCAGGCGGCGAAGCGGGTCGTGAGCTACAGCCAGCCGCTCAGCCAGGCCGCCGCCGACATCCACCTCTCGCTGGCCGACGCGGACACCACCGCGGCGACCGGCTTCCTGCTGGCGGGTGCCGAGCCGAGGGCCGTCCGGGCGCGCTACGAGGAGGACCTCAGGAGGGCCTCCCAGCTGATCTCCGAGGCGGCGGCCCGGACCACCACCTCCTCGCCCGCCCAGGAGTGGCTCTCCGCCCTGAACCAGCAGGTGCCGGTGTACGCCGGGCTGGTGGAGAGCGCGCGGGCCGAGAACCGGCAGGGCTTCCCGCTCGGCGGCGCCTACCTGCGGTACGCCTCCGAGCAGATGCGGACCGTGCTGCTGCCGGCCGCCGCGAAGCTCACCGCCGCCGAGAACGAGGCACTGGCCGACGACCTCGCGGACGCCCGGGCGACCCCGTGGGCCGGGTACCTGCTGGGCCTGCTGGCGCTGACGGCGCTGGTCTGGGTGCAGACGGCGCTGTTCCGGCGGACCAACCGGGTGTTCAACGTGGGGCTGCTGGCCGCGACGGCCGCCGTCCTGTCCGGGGTGCTCTGGCTGACCGTGGCCGCGACCGGCGCCGACTCCACGCTCCGGCGGGCCGAGCGCGAGGGCGCGGCGCCGCTGCGGGTCCTCAACGCCGCCCGGGTGGACGTGCTGACCGCCCGCCTGGCGGAGAACCTGCACCTGGTGGCGCGCGGCTCCAGCACCAAGTACGCCGACCTCTGGTCGAAGACCACCGGGCACCTGTTCGACGGCACCGCGCCGGGCCGCGCGCCGGCCGGCACGCTGATGGAGGCGCGCACGCTGGCGCCGCCGGACGCCGTGGGGCCGGTCGACCAGGCGTTGCGCGACTACCAGCAGTGGCGCGAGCGGCACGCCGCGGCGAGCGACCTGGAGAACAAGGAAGGCGACTACCAGGCCGCGCTGGACGCCACGGTGACGGTCAAGGAGGCCGACGTGCCGAAGACGGCCGACGCCTCGTTCAACGCCGTCGGCCAGCAGCTGGACCGGGCCGCCCTCCTGGAGGAGGGCGAGTTCCGGGACGCGGCGCTGGGCGTCGACGGGGACCTGCGCAACGCGGCCGTGGCGGTCGCACTGCTGGGCCTGCTCGCGGCCGTCGCCGCGGTCCGCGGGCTCGGCCGCCGACTGGCCGAGTACCGGTAGAGGGGGGACGGGAACGATGGGCAGGGCAACGGTACGGGCGGCCCGGACGGCGGTGGCGCTGACGCTGCTGGCGTCCGGCGCGGTGGTGCTCGGCGCGAGCGGTCCGCAGCGCGCCGCCCTCACGGCCGGCGCGCCGCTGGAGCTGCGGCCCGCCGCGGCACCGCAGCAGGCGCAGGCCGGCAACGACTGCGACGTCTACCAGAGCGTGCCGCCGAGCGGTGAGGACGGCGCGGCGGTCAAGGCGATCAAGGCGAGGCGCAACCTGGTGATCGGGGTGGACCAGAACAGCTACCGCTGGGGCGCCCGCAACCCGAACACCGGTCAGATCGAGGGCTTCGACATCGACCTGGCGCGGGCGATCGGCACCGCGATCATGGGCGACCCGGAGAAGGTGACGCTCAAGGCCGTGCCGACCGCCGAGCGGATCAAGTTCGTCCAGGAGGGCCGGGTCGACCTGATCGTCCGGACCATGACCATCACCTGCGAGCGGCTGCAGCAGGTCGGCTTCTCCAAGCCGTACTTCAAGAGCAGCCAGCGGGTGCTGGTGCCGAAGTCGTCGCCGGCGCGCACGATCGACGAGGCGGTGGACGGCAAGACCGTCTGCGCGGCGTCCAGTTCCTCCGCCGAGGACGAGCTCAAGTCCCGGCCGAAGGTCGGCAAGGTGGTCTCGGTGGAGAACCACCTGGACTGCCTGGTGCTGATGCAGCTCGGCAAGATCGACGCCACCATGACCGACGACGGGCTCGCGGCCAGCCAGGCCGCCCAGGACCAGACCGTCCGCGTGGTGGACGGCGAGGTCCGGCCGGCCGTGATGGGCATCGCGATGCTGAAGAACAGCACCGACCTGACGGCCCGGGTGAACCAGGTGCTCACCGAGTACCACAACAGCGGCGCCTGGCGGGCGGGCTACGACAAGTGGCTGAAGCCGTACATGCTCAACGACGCCGAGCACTACTGGCCGACGCAGCGGTGAGGGCTCGGTGAGGGCCGCACGGGCCGGGGGCGGGGCGTCCCGGGGGGGCACCCGCTAGGGTCGGGACGGATCTCGGAGACCCCCCGGGGCGCGCGACCCGGGGACACCGGACCACGGAGCAGGCGAAGGAGGAGAGAGGGCGTTGGCGGCTTCTGCTGGCCCGGTGCTGAGCCGGGACGAGGTGGACCGCGCGCTGGCGCGCCTCGGCGCGGAGCGCGACGCGGTCGAGTCCGCGCTGCTCTCCCTCCAGGACCACCCCGGCCTGCGCCTGCTCGACGGCGCCGCGCTGACCGGCCGGACGCAGGAGCGCTGGTCCGTCGCCGGGCAGGGCCTGCCGATGCTCTGGGCGCTGTTCGACCGCTACTCGGAGGCGCTCGCCTCGGCCCGCGCGGTGCGGGCCCGCAAGGCCAGGCCGGGCGGGCCCGAACTCGCCGAGCTGAGCGAGCTGCTGACCGGCGACGCGGTGACCGTCCCCGGCGGGGCGCCGGACGGCGCGCAGCTGCTCGGCGCGCCCGCCCGGCTGGTCGAGCGGGTCAGCCTGGACGGGCTGATGAGCAGGATGAACTCCTGGTACGCCACCGTGCTGGAGGTGGTCTCCGCCGCGGACGCGGTCTGGACGGCGCTGCCCGCCCGGATCGACCTGCTGCTCGCCGAGCTGCGCCGGGTGCAGACCCTGGCCGGCTCGCTCGGCGTGCACGCCGGCGGCCACCCGCTCGGCGACGACCTGGTGGGGCTGGACGCCGACCTGACCGGGCTCCGGGCCGAGGTGCGCAGCGACCCGCTGGCGCTGTGGCGGCCGGCCCGGGTCCCCGCCCAGCGCGGGACCGTCCCGGACGGCGGCGCGCTGGCCTCACCGTCCGGGGTGGTGGACACCGAGCGGTTCGACCGGGCCGGGCGGGCGCTGGACGGCGTCCGGCTGGAGCTGGAGAACCTGCTGCGGCTGCGCGACGACGCCGAGGAGCGCCTGCAGGGCGTCGGCGACCTGCTGCAGCGGGCCGACGCCACGCTGGCCGAGGCCCGCCGGGCGCGCGGCGAGGTGCTGGCGAAGATCGCCGCGACCGAGGTGCCGGCCGTCCCCGGACCGGCTTCGGCACTGCGCGAACGGATCGTGGTGGCACTGGAGTTGCGGCAGAGCGGGCAGTGGTACCGGCTGGCGCCGCTGCTGGACGCGCTGGAGGACGCGGCCGCCAAGGAGCTGGCCCGGGCCCGGCAGTCGCTCACCGAGGTGACCCAGCCGCTGGCCGTCCGGGCCGAGCTGCGCGGGCGCCTGGACGCGTACAAGGCGATGGCGGCCCGGCTGCGGGTGGCCGAGGACCCGGTGGTGGTGGAGCGGTACGAGAAGGCGCGCTGGCTGCTGTGGAGCGCGCCCTGCGACCTGCGGGCGGCGGCCGCCGCGGTGGCCCGGTTCCAGCAGTCGCTGCGGCCCGCGCAGGGCGAGGCGGCACAGGCGGCGGCCGGCGGGGAGCCGGTCGACGGACAGGCAGCACAGGGACAGGGACTGGGGGGCTGAGGGTGATGGGCGAGACGTGCGTACGGCCGGAGTGCACCGGCACCGGGACGATCGACGCGGACGGCTACTGCGACGAGTGCGGGCTCGCCCCGGCGGGCACCTCCTCCGTCTCCTCGAAGACCGCCTCCGGGCAGGCTTCCGGGCAGGCTTCCGGGAATGCCGCGGGAGCGGGCACCGGAGCGGTCCGCGTACCCGCCGCCCGGCAGCCCGCGCAGGCGGCGGGCCCCGGCCTGCCGTGCCCGCGCCCGTGCTCCGGGACGATCGACGCGGACGGCTACTGCGACGAGTGCGGCCTCACCCCGCCCGAGGCCCCCGCCGCGCAGTCCACCGCGTACTCCTCGACCCTGCACGTCGTCCTCGACCCGGACACCGGCTCCTCGCGCGCCGGCTCGACCCGCACCGGCTCGTCGCGCACGGGTTCCTCCCGCACCGGCTCGTCCCGCTCGCTGTCCGGCCGCTCGCGCTCGCACCGGTCCACCCGGACCGGCAGCGGCCGGTCGGTCTCGGTGCGCAGCAGCCGGGGCAGCGGCACCGCCGGCACCCGCCACCGGCTGGGCGCCGGCCTGGTGACGGTGCCGACCGTCACGGCGGCCGACCCGGCGCAGGCGGTGCTGGAGAACCCGGAGGTGCCGGAGCGCAAGCGGTTCTGCTCCAAGTGCGACACCCCGGTCGGCCGGGAGCGCAACGGCACGCCTGGCCGCCCGGACGGGTTCTGCACCAAGTGCGGCACCCCGTACTCGTTCACCCCGAAGCTGCGCCGGGGCGACCTGGTCGGCGGCCAGTACGAGGTGGTGGGCTGCCTGGCGCACGGCGGGCTCGGCTGGATCTACCTGGCGGTGGACCGGCGGGTCAGCGACAAGTGGGTGGTGCTCAAGGGCCTGCTGGACACCGGCGACGAGGACGCGCTGGCGGTGGCCGTCGCCGAGCGGCGCTTCCTGGCCGAGGTGGACCACCCGAGCATCGTGCGCATCATCAACTTCGCCGAGCACCCGGACCTGCGCACCGGCGCGACCGACGGCTACATCGTGATGGAGTACGTGGGCGGCAAGTCGCTCAAGGACATCGCGAACGAGCGCCGCACCCCGGACGGCCGGCGCGAGCCGCTGCCGGTGGAGCAGGCGATCGCGTACGCGCTGGAGGCGCTGCCCGCGCTGGGCTACCTGCACGCCCGCGGGCTGATCTACTGCGACTTCAAGATCGACAACGTGATCCAGAGCGGCGACACGCTCAAGATCATCGACATGGGCGCCGTCCGCCGCCTCGACGACGACGGCCCGATCTACGGCACCATCGGCTACCAGGCGCCGGAGATCGCCACCGACGGCCCCTCCCCCGCCTCCGACCTCTACACGGTGGCCCGCACCCTCGCGGTGCTCAGCTTCGACTTCCAGGGCTACTCCACCACCTACCGGGACACCCTGCCCGGCCCGGAGTCCGTACCGGTCTTCGCCGCGTACGAGTCCTACTACCGCTTCCTGGTCCGCGCCACCGACCCGGACCCGGCCCGCCGGTTCGCCTCCGCCGAGGAGATGGCCGACCAGCTCACCGGCGTGCTCCGCGAGGTGCTGGCCCTCCAGGACGGCCGGGCCCGGCCCGCGCCCTCCACCCTCTTCGGCCCCGAACTGCGCGTCGTGGACAACGAACTGGTCGCCCCGACGGTCCGGCCCGGCGTACTGCGGCTGACCGCGCTCGACCCGGCCGCCGCCGCCCTCGCCCTGCCCGTCCCCCGGGTCGACCCGGCCGACCCCAACGCCGGCTTCCTCGCCACCCTGCTCGCCGCCGACCCGGAGGAGGCGCTCGCCGCGCTGAACGGCGCGCCCGCCGACTCCGCCGAACGCCGGCTGCGCGAACTGCGCGCCGTCCTCGAACTCGGGCGGCACGACCGGGCCGCCGAGGCGCTCGCCGCCCTGGAACGGGAGTACCCGGACGACTGGCGGGTGGTCTGGTACCGGGGCCTGGCCTCGCTGGTCTCGGCCACCCCGGCCGGCACCGGCGACGCCCCCGACGAGGACGCGCTGCGCGCCGCCGCCGAGGCCTTCGACGCCGTCTACGACGCCTTCCCCGGCGAGGCCGCCCCCAAGCTGGCCCTCGCCGCCTGCGCCGAACTCCTCGGCGACGGCGGCGACGCGGCCGAGTTCTACCGCCTGGTGTGGAGCACCGACCAGAGCTACCTGAGCGCCGCCTTCGGGCTGGCCCGGGTCCGGCTCGCCGACGAGGACCGGGCCGGCGCCGTCGCCGTCCTGGAGTCCGTGCCGGCCACCTCCAGCCAGTACACCTCCGCCCGGATCGCCGCCGTCCGGGCCCGGCTGCGCGAGCGGCCCGCCACCGACCCGCTCGGCGCCGACCTCGGCGCGAGCTCCGAGCAGCTGACCGCGCTGCACCTGGACGACCGCCGCCGCGAGGAGCTCGCCGTCGAGGTGCTCGGCGCCGCGCTCGGCTGGGTCACCGCCGGGTCGCCCGGCGAGACCGGCCTCGGCCGGACGACCGGCGAGGTCAGCGTGCTGGGACGGCCCGCGGTGGAACGGGAACTGCGGTTCGCCCTGGAGCAGTCATACCGGGTGCTCGCCCGGTTGGCCGACCGGGCCGAGAACAGGATCGAGATGGTGGAGCGGGCCAACCGCGCCCGCCCCAGGACGTGGGTGTAACAGATGCCGCAGCAGACCGTGTGCCAGAGCTGTGCCGAGCCGATGGACCCGGAGGACGTCTTCTGCGGCTCCTGCGGGTCGAGCCGGGACGGCCGGCCCGCCCCCGGCGCGATGCCGCCCAGCTGGTCGGCCGCCCGGGGCGGTGACGGGGACCACCCGCCGACCCTGCCCGACGCGCCCGCCGTCCCGGCGCAGGGGGGGCAGGGAGGTCAGGGAGCGCAGGGCGTCCAGGGAGCGCAGGCTGCGCACGGCGGCCCGGCCTGCGTGCACTGCGGGCTCCAGCAGGTCGCCGGCGACGGCTACTGCGAGGCCTGCGGCGGCGCCCAGCCGCGCCCGCGCGACCACATGGAGAAGGCCCTCGGCGGCGTCGCCGGGGTCAGCGACCGGGGCGTCCGGCACCACCGCAACGAGGACTCCTTCACCGTCGCCGCCACCTCGCTGCCCGGCGGCGAACCCGTCGTGGTGGCCGTGGTCTGCGACGGCGTCTCCTCCTCCGACCGGCCGGACCAGGCCTCCGAGACCGCCGTCGACGCCGCCTCCGAGTCGCTGCTCAGCTCGCTGGAGGCCGGCCGCGAGCCGACCGCGGCCATGCGCCGGGCGATCGCCGACGCGGCCGCCGCCGTGGCCGGCCTGGCCACCGACGGCACCAGGCCGCCCAGGCCCGACCTCAACGCGCCCGCCTGCACCTACGTCAGCGCGATCGCGGCCGGCGGCCGGGTCACCATCGGCTGGGTCGGCGACACCCGCGCGTACTGGATCCCGGACGACCGGGTCTCGGCCGAGCCGTTCCGGCTCACCCAGGACGACTCCTGGGCCGCCCGGATGGTCGAGGCCGGGCTGATGGGCGAGGCCGAGGCCTACGCGGACCCGCGCGCCCACGCCATCACCGGCTGGCTCGGCGCCGACGCCGAGGAGGTCGTCCCGCATACCCTCGACTTCACCCCGCACGTCCCCGGTGTGCTGCTGATCTGCACCGACGGGCTCTGGAACTACGCCGAGGCCGCCACCGACCTCGCCTACTTCGTCCGCCCGGACGCCCGCACCGAGCCGCTGGCGGCCGCCCAGACCCTGGTGAAGTTCGCCATCGCGGCCGGCGGGCACGACAACATCACCGTCGCGGTGCTGCCGATCGACCCGCCGCCGGCCCCGGCGGCCGGGGCGCCGGACGCCGAGGACGGCCGCACCGCGACCGCGCTGGACCTGCCGGTGATCACCGCGGCCGGGTCCGTGCCGGCCGGCGCCGACGAGGACGAGGACTACGACCCGACCCTGCCGGACATCCCGGTGATCGGCTCCGCCGCCGCGCCCCTGCCGCCGGCCCCGCCGCTCCCCCCGCAGCCGCCGGCCGTCCCGCCGCGCCCGGCCCAGCCGCCGGCGCAGACCCCGGCACAGCCGCCGGCCCGCTGAAGCCGGGCGGCCGGGAGGCCGCGCACCACCGGGCCGGCGGACGAGCGGACGGCCGCCCGTCGGCCCGCCCCGCACGGCACCGCACCGCCCCGTGACCCTCCGGCCGCACCACCCCGCCGCCCGCACCACGGCGGCCCGCACCACCACTGCCCACCCCACCGACCGCTCGCACCATCCGACCATCCGACGGGAGCCACCGGCCCATGGCAACACTGGCTAAGCCGAACCTGCCCAGGTTCGATGTGGAGATCTTCCAGAACGAGTTCCTCGCGGACGGCGCCCGGGAGGTGAACGCCATCGTCACGGTCACCGCGACCGGTGGCGGCACCTCGGGCGGACGCCCGCTCGGCCTCACCGACGCCGGACCGGGCGGCGCCGACGCGCAGTCCGCCGCCGTGGTGATCCTGGTGGACTGCTCCGGTTCGATGGACTACCCGGCCAGCAAGCTGCGCGGCGCCCGCGAAGCCACCGCCGCCGCCATCGACACCGTCCGCGACGGCGTCGCCTTCGCCGTGGTCGCCGGCACCCACGAGGCCCGCGACGTCTTCCCCGGCGACGGCACCCTCGCCATCGCCTCGGACACCACCCGGGCGCAGGCCAAGGACTCGCTGCGCCGGCTCACCGCGGCCGGCGGCACCGCCATGGGCACCTGGCTGGCCAAGGCCGACCAGCTCTTCCTGACCCGCCGCGACATCGCCATCCGGCACGCCATCCTGCTCACCGACGGCAACAACGAGCACGAGAACGCCGCCGACCTGGAGCGCGCCATCGAGCGGGTCAGCGGCCACTTCACCGCCGACTGCCGGGGCGTCGGCACCGACTGGCGGGTCGACGAGCTGCGCAGGATCTCCTCCGCGCTGCTCGGCACCGTCGACATCGTCGCCGAGCCCTCCGGCCTCGCCGAGGACTTCCGCTCGATGATGACCGGCGCGATGGGCAAGCAGGTCGCCGACGTCGCGCTGCGGATCTGGACGCCGGCCAACGCGGTGGTCAGGTTCGTCAAGCAGGTCGCCCCCTCGGTCGAGGACCTCACCGACCGCCGGGCCGAGGCCGGGCCGCGGGCCGGCGACTACCCGACCGGCTCGTGGGGGGACGAGAGCCGCGACTACCACGTCTGCGTCGAGGTCCCGGCCGCCTCCGTCGGCAACGAGATGCTCGCCGCCCGGATCAGCCTGGTCCTGCCGCCGTCGGTCTCCGGGGGGACTCCCGAGGTGCTGTCGCAGGGCCTGGTCAGGGCGTTCTGGACCGACGACCTCGCCTCGTCGACCCGGATCAGCCCGCAGGTCGCCCACTACACCGGGCAGGCCGAACTGGCCTCGTCCATCCAGGAGGGGCTGGAGGCGCACCGCGCCGGGGACGTCGACCGGGCCACCGCCAAGCTCGGCGCCGCCGTCCGGATCGCCCACGCGACCGGCAACGAGGGCACCTTCAAGCTGCTGCAGAAGGTGGTGGACGTGGTGGACCCGAAGGAGGGTACCGTTCGGTTCCGTAAGAACGTGAGCGAGGCCGACTCGATGACCCTTGAGACCCGGTCGACCAAGACCGTCCGTGTGAAGAAGTGACCGCCGAAGAGCCGACCGGGCCGCGACCCGGCCGGACACTGCCCCGGCTTGCTTGGAATTGAGGGGGGACCTGATGCCGATCTGCCCGAGGGGCCACGAGTCGCAGGCCGAGGACTGGTGCGACTTCTGCGGCTTTCCGATGACGCCGCCGCAGCCGGTACCGCCGCCGCCCGGCACGCTCCCCGGCGCGCCCGCGGGCCCGGGGGCGCACGGCGTCCACGGTGCGCCCGGAGCGCCGTACGGCGGTCCGGCGCACCCGGGGGCCGCCCCGCCCGGCGCGGTGCCGCCCCCGCCGCCGAACCCGCAGGGCTTCCCGGACCTCACCGAGGGACTCGCGGTCTGCCCGATCTGCCGCAGTCCGCAGACCGGCCGGTTCTGCGAGGAGTGCGGGTACGACTACGACCTCTCGGCCCCCCAGCGCCCCCAGCAGCCCTTCGGCGTCCCCGCCCAGGCGCCGCCCGCGCCCGCGCCGCTGAACATCCCGGCGGCGTACGGCGGCGCCCCGCAGCCCCCCGCGGCCCCGCAGCCGCCGGCCGCCCCGCCGCAGCCCGGCCCGCCCTCGGGCTACGGCTACCCGCCGCCCGCCCGCGGACCGGAGGGGCCCGCCCCCGTCCACGCCGGCCCGCCCTACCAGGAGGCCCCGTACCAGGAGGCTCCCTACCAGGAGGCGGCCGGGTACCAGGAAGCCCCCTACCGGGAGGCGGCCCCGTACCAGGAAGCGCCGTACCAGGAGCCCGCGTACCAGGAGACGGCTCCCTACCAGGAGGCGCCGTACCAGGAAGCCCCCTACCAGGAGGCCCCGCACCCGGCCGCCCCGCCGCGCGAGGACTCCGGGCCGGTGTACGCCCAGCCCGGCCCGACCCGGCGCGGCGACGAGTTCGGCACCTCGTTCAACCTCGCCCCGCCGATGCCCCCGCGGGCCCAGCCGGCCCAGGCGCCGGCGCCCGAGCCGGTCCGGAGCACCTGGTTCGCGGTGGTCGCGGCCGACCGCGAGTACTTCACCGAGATGATGGCCCGCAGCGGCCCCGAGGCGGCCGGCCTGTTCTTCCCGCCATACTGCCCCGAGCGCCGGATCCCGCTGACCGGGCGCGGCCAGCTGCGGATCGGCCGGCGCAGCCAGCACCGCGGCACCGTACCGGAGATCGACCTCTCGGTCCCGCCGGAGGACCCGGGCGCCTCGCACCAGCACGCCCTGCTCGCCGAACAGGCGGACGGCAGCTGGGTGCTGGTCGACCAGGACTCCACCAACGGCACCACCGTGAACGGCGGCGGCGAGCCGATCGCCCCGCACACCGCGATCCCGCTGAACGACGGCGACCGGGTCCACGTCGGCGCCTGGACCACCATCACCCTGCACCGCGCCTGAGCCGCCGGCCCGGGCAGGAGGGCCACCGGACCGCCCCGGCTGATCGGACGTCACCGTCCCTTCGGCCGGGGCGGTTTGCATCGTTGTAAAAATGATCATCAAATCGTCCGCAGAGCCCTGCCCAAGACTCCCCGGCGCCCGTACGCTCACTGCTCATGACTGCTGCTATATCCGCCGACGGAATCCGTCAGCGGTACGGGGACGTGCAGGCCGTCGACGGGGTGTCGCTCACCGTCGAGGCCGGCGAATTCTATGGAATCCTGGGCCCGAACGGCGCCGGGAAGACCACCACGATGGAGATCCTGGAGGGGATCCGCAAGCCCGACGAAGGGCGGGTCGAGCTGCTCGGGCTGGCGCCCTGGCCGCGCAATCCCAAGCTGCTGCCGCGCATCGGCGTGCAGTTCCAGGCCTCGGCCTTCTTCAACAAGCTGACGGCCCGCGAGACCATCCGCACCTTCGGCTCCTTCTACGGCGTCGGCCCCAAGCGCGCCGACGCGATGCTGGAGCGGGTCGGCCTGACCGAGTCGGCCGGCGTGATGACCGACAAGATGTCCGGCGGCCAGGCGCAGCGCCTCTCGATCGCCTGCGCCCTGGTCCACGGCCCGGAACTGGTCTTCCTCGACGAGCCCACCACCGGCCTCGACCCGCAGGCCCGCCGCAACCTCTGGGACCTGCTGCGGGACATCAACGCCGAGGGCCGCACCGTCGTCCTGACCACCCACTACCTGGACGAGGCCGAGGTGCTCTGCGACCGCGTCTCGGTGATGGACCGCGGCAAGGTCCTCCGCACCGGCGCCCCGGCCATCCTGGTCCGCGAGATCGACGACAGCGTCCGGATCAGCGTGGAGTCCGGCCAGCTGGCCGTGGACACCGCGCGCGAGCTGTTCACCGCCGCCGGGGCGGAGATCACCTCGCTGGAGGACGACGGCATCACGTTCTCCCTGTCCACCCGGCTCCCGGCCCCGGTGCTCGCCGTGCTGGCCGAGCGCAACGCGCTGCGCGGCCTCGAAGTCCGCGGCGCCACCCTGGAGGACGTCTTCCTCCAGCTCACCGGACGGGAGTACCGCGCATGACCGCCGAACGCACCGAGCCCGCCGCCGTCCCGGGCCAGCGGTCCACCGCCCCCGCGGGCGCGCCCGCAGGACCGGGCGGGGCGGACGATCCGGCCGGGCGCGAGCGGGTCTCCGCCTTCGCGAGCCTCTCCCGGGTGATGGTGGTCGCGTTCCTCCGCGACCGCACCGCGCTGTTCTTCGTGATGCTCTTCCCGCTGATGTTCCTGCTGCTGTTCGGCACCCTGCTCAAGGGCGCCTCCAGCCCGCACGCCAAGGTGGAGCAGGTCGGCGCGGTCAAGGTCCTGGACGCGGTGCAGGGCGAGGGCCGGGCCGGGCTGGAGCAGGTCCTGACCATCACCCGCGGCGACGACGAGGCCGCCGCGCTGGAGAAGGTCCGCAAGGGCGACCTGGACGCGATGATCAAGGAAGGCCCGGACGGCAAGGTCGTGGTGCGCTACAGCGCCGCCGACCAGGTCCGCGCCGGATCGGTCCAGGGCATCGTCAACTCCGTGGTCCAGCAGGCCAACCAGGCCGCCTCCGGCAAGCCGCCGGCGTTCACCATGGAGGCGAGCCGGGTCGAGGACGAGGCGCTGAAGCCGATCCAGTTCCTCACCCCCGGCCTGCTCGGCTGGGCGGTGGCCACCGGCGCGGTCTTCAGCGCCTCGCTGACCCTGGTCGGCTGGCGGCAGAAGAAGGTGCTGCGGCGGCTCCGGCTGGCCCCGGTGAGCGCCGGCTCGATCGTGGCCTCCCGGATCGCCGTGTCGGTGCTGACGGCGCTGGCCCAGACCGCGATCTTCCTGGTCGTCGCCACCACGCCGTTCTTCGGGCTCCAGCTCACCGGCAACTGGTGGCTGGTCATCCCGCTGGTGGTCTGCGCGACCGTCGCCTTCATGTCGATCGGCCTGCTGGCCGGTTCGATCGCGAAGACCGAGGAGGCCGCCAACGGCCTCTCGCAGATCATCGTGCTGCCGATGTCGTTCCTGTCCGGCTCGTTCTTCCCGACCGACGACATGCCGGGCTGGCTGAAGGCGATCTCCGAGGCGCTGCCGCTCAAGCACCTGGTCACCGCCGCCCAGTCGGTGCTCTCCCGGGGCGGCGGCGTGACGGACGCGCTGCCGGCCATGGGCGGCCTGCTGGCCTTCGCCGCCGTGTTCACCGCCATCTCCTGGAAGCTCTTCCGCTGGGAGGACTGATCCCACGCAGCCTCCGCAGCCCGCGGGGTCGTACACCTCCGGTCCTGGTCCCCAGGTCCCGGTGTACGGCCCCGCCGTCGTCTGCGACCATGGTCGGGTGAAAGAGATCCGGCGTGGCACGCTCAGCGAGGAGACGTTCTTCGAGCAGGTCGGCGGCGAACCGACCTTCCGGCGGCTGGTCCACCGGTTCTACCAGGGCGTCGCCGAGGACGAGTTGCTGCGGCCGATGTACCCCGAGGAGGACCTCGGCCCGGCCGAGGAGCGGTTCACGCTGTTCCTGATGCAGTACTGGGGCGGCCCGCGCACCTACAGCGAGCAGCGCGGCCACCCGCGGCTGCGGATGCGCCACGTGCCGTTCCGGGTGGACCGCGCGGCGCACGACGCCTGGCTCAAGCACATGCGGGTGGCCGTCGACGAACTGGCCCTGCCCGCCGACGCGGAGCGCCAGCTCTGGGACTACCTCACCTACGCCGCCGCCTCGATGATCAACACCGAGGGCTGACCCGGCAGGTGCCCGCCCGCCGACGCCTGACGCTCCGCGGCGCCACGCGTCGGCGCTCCGCGGCGCCGGGCGTCAGCGGACGGGGCTGAGCCCCAGCCCCGCGCCGGGCGCGGCCGCCGTACGGACCGCCACCGACCCGGCCGGGGCGCTCAGCCTCAGCCAGCTGCCGGCCCGGTGCACGGTGAGCCGGGCGGCCGGGGTGAGGAAACCGATCACGTAGGCCGCGTGCGCGGCGCGCAGCGGCAGTTCGGGCAGAGCCGCGACCGGGCGCGACCAGATCTCGTCGGCCAGCGCGTCCAGGACGGCACGGGTCCGGTGATGGGCCGGAACGGCCTCGCTGCGCTCCCGGAACTCCCGCACCGCGGCCATCAGTTCCGGATACACCCGGGCCACCGGGGGTTCGCCGACCGGCCGCCAGCCGGTGCGCGGCGGCAGCAGACCGGCCCAGGCCGGGCCGGTGACCGGGCCGGGCAGGGTGACCGTGTTGGCCTCCCCGTCGACGCCGTCCAGGAGCTGCCCGGCCGAGACGGTCAGGTCGATCGGCCCGCCGAGTCCGGCCAGCCGCGCGGTCCGCACCGCCAGCGCGCCCGAGCCGCCCAGCGGCAGCCGCCCGAAGACGGCCAGCACGCCGCCGTCCCCAGCGGGCCGCGGCACCCCCTGCAACCGGACCGCCGCCGCCCGGTCGAAGCGCAGCAGGCGGACCAGGAAGGCGGCCAGGTCGGCGGCCTCCCCGGTGTCGGCGAGGACGAGGGGGGCGGTACTGATCAACGCTTCAGCTCACATCCGGTAGCGGGGCGGGGGTCCTGCGGGTCCGACGGGCCCGCTCAGACCGCCGCGACGGCCGGCTCCTCGTCCATGAAACGCTCCAGGAAGCCCCGCTCGACCGGGCTTATCCGGCGCGGCCGGCCCTCGGCCAGGTCGTAGGGGACGACCACGGTCGACGCCCGGACGTACACCGTCTCGGTGCCGTCCTCGGCGGTGTCCTTGATCTCGTAGGAGACCGTCAGGGAGGCGACGCCGATCCTGGTCACCCAGGTCTCGACGGTGACCGGCTCGGGCCGGTGCACCAGCGGGCGCTTGTAGTCGATCTCGTGGCGGGCCACCACCGAACCGCCCGCGAACTCCCCCGCGCCGGCCTCGGCGGCCTGGGTGAACATGAAGTCGATCCGGGCCTCCTCCAGGTAGCGCAGGAAGACCACGTTGTTGACGTGCCCGAAGGCGTCCATGTCGGACCAGCGCAGCGGGCAGGCGTAGATGTGGCGTGCCACGGGTTCTCCTCGACGTCCGGTGACCCGCCGGGCGTCGGTGCCGGTGGGCCGCGGCCCGGCAGGCCGCCCAGAGGGCGAGTCTGCCGGGCCGTGGTGACGGTTGGGTGTCAGCCTCGGGTCAGCTTCTTGTAGGTGGCCCGGTGCGGACGGGCCGCGTCGGCGCCCAGCCGCTCGATCTTGTTCTTCTCGTACGACTCGAAGTTGCCCTCGAACCAGAACCACTTGCTCTCGCCCTCGTAGGCGAGGATGTGGGTGGCGACCCGGTCCAGGAACCAGCGGTCGTGGGAGATGACCACGGCGCAGCCGGGGAACTCCAGCAGCGCGTTCTCCAGCGAGGAGAGGGTCTCGACGTCGAGGTCGTTGGTCGGCTCGTCGAGGAGCAGCAGGTTGCCGCCCTGCTTCAGGGTGAGCGCCAGGTTGAGGCGGTTGCGCTCACCGCCGGAGAGCACGCCGGCCGGCTTCTGCTGGTCCGGGCCCTTGAAGCCGAACGCCGAGACGTAGGCGCGCGACGGCATCTCGACCTGGCCGACGTTGATCCAGTCCAGGCCGTCGGAGACGACCTCCCAGAGCGTCTTCTTCGGGTCGATGTTGGCGCGGCTCTGGTCGACGTAGCTGATCTTGACCGTCTCGCCGACCTTGACCGAGCCGCTGTCCGGGGTCTCCATGTCCTGGAGCATCTTGAACAGGGTGGTCTTGCCGGCGCCGTTCGGGCCGATGATGCCGACGATGCCGTTGCGCGGCAGGGTGAAGCTGAGGTCGTCGATCAGGACCTTCTCACCGAAGGCCTTGTTGAGGTTCTCGACCTCGATGACGACGCTGCCCAGACGCGGGCCCGGCGGGATCTGGATCTCCTCGAAGTCCAGCTTCCGCATCTTGTCGGCCTCGGCGGCCATCTCCTCGTAGCGGGCCAGACGCGCCTTGGACTTCGCCTGGCGGCCCTTGGCGTTGGAGCGGACCCACTCCAGCTCCTCCTTGAGCCGCTTGGCGCGCTTGGCGTCCTTCTGGCCCTCGACCTTGAGCCGCGACTGCTTCGACTCCAGGTAGGTGGAGTAGTTGCCCTCGTAGCCGATGGCGCGGCCGCGGTCGAGCTCCAGGATCCAGCCGGCCACGTTGTCCAGGAAGTACCGGTCGTGGGTGACGGCGACGACGGTGCCCGCGTACTTGGCCAGGTGCTGCTCCAGCCAGTTCACCGACTCGGCGTCCAGGTGGTTGGTGGGCTCGTCGAGGAGCAGCAGGTCGGGCGCCTCCAGCAGCAGCTTGCAGAGCGCCACGCGGCGCTTCTCGCCACCGGAGAGCTTGGTGACCGCCCAGTCGCCGGGCGGGCAGCCCAGCGCGTCCATGGCCTGCTCCAGCTGGGCCTCCAGGTCCCACGCGTTGGCGTGGTCCAGCTCCTCCTGGAGCTTGCCCATCTCGTCGAGCAGGGCGTCCGAGTAGTCGGTGGCCATCAGCTCGGCGATCTCGTTGAAGCGGTCGAGCTTCCCCTTGATCTCCTTGACGCCGTCCTCGACGTTCTCCAGGACGGTCTTGGTCTCGTCGAGCGGCGGCTCCTGGAGCAGCATGCCGACGGTGTAACCGGGCGAGATGAAGGCGTCGCCGTTGGAGGGCTGCTCCAGGCCGGCCATCATCTTCAGCACGGTGGACTTGCCCGCGCCGTTGGGGCCCACGACGCCGATCTTCGCCCCGGGGAGGAAGCTGAGCGTCACGTCGTCAAGGATGACCTTGTCTCCGTGCGCCTTGCGCACCTTGCGCATCGTGTAGATGTATTCCGCCACGTGAGATCGCTCCGGCGTCGTCGGGAGTATTCGGCTTGCAGCCTTCCATTGTGCCGCACCCGGCCGGGAGCCCAGAACCGCCCGTCGTGCCCCGGTGGGGTATCCGGACAGGC
This sequence comes from Kitasatospora sp. NPDC042419, assembly GCF_056437345.1. Lineage (NCBI taxonomy): Bacteria > Bacillati > Actinomycetota > Actinomycetes > Kitasatosporales > Streptomycetaceae > Kitasatospora > Kitasatospora sp. NPDC042419. Next base: position 29,298 of record NZ_JBWKAW010000030.1, on the reverse strand, counting down.
CCGCCGGGCGCGAACTCCCCGGCGGCCTCCGGACGCGGAACGGCCCGGCCCCCCGCACACGCGGTGCGGGGGGCCGGGCCGTTCTCAGTGCCTCGGCGCCTCAGCGGACGCCTCGGTCGCTGCCTCAGGCGGCGGTGCCACCGTGGCGGCCGCGACGGCGCAGCAGGAAGACCGCGGCACCGCCGGCCACGACCAGACCGCCGGCGACGGCGGCGATGACCGGGGTGGCGTCGTTACCGCCGGTCGCGGCCAGGCCACCGGTGGTGCCGGGGGCCGAGCTGGTGGCCGCCGGGGCCGGGTGGGCTGCCGTGGTGCTGGCGGACGCCGACGGGGTGGCGGTGGCGGTCGGGGTGGCCGACGCGGTGGCGGTCGGGGCCGGGGTGGTCGGCGCCGGGGTCGACGGCTTGGCCGTCGGGGTGCCGGTCGGGGTGGCGCTCGGGCTCGGGGTGACGCCGCTGGCCGTCTTGCAGTCCAGGATGCCCTTGAAGTTCTTGGTGAAGCCGTTCGGGCCGGTCACCGTGATGTCGTAGGCGGTGTCCTCGGCGACCGGGACGACGACGGTCTCGATCTTGCCCGGCTGGACGGTGAGGTCCTTGCCCGGCTTCACCGAGACGGTGGCCGCCTCGTCGCCGCCGTTGGCGACGGAGACCTTGACGCCGTTGGCGACGCACTCGACCACGGCGGTGCTGTCGACCAGCGGGCCCTTGGCGGCCTTCCAGGTCGCCTTGGTGGCGTCCTTGACGCTGAGCTTGGTGGAGCCCGCCAGGATCATGGTCTGGCTGTGCTTCTCCGGGGTGTAGCCCTTGCTGAGGAAGACGCGGCCGCTGGGCACGACCGTCTCCGCGGCGGCGTTGATGGTGGCCGTGCCGTCCGGGGTGCCGGCCGGGACGTCCAGCCACAGCTGGGTGTCCTTGGCGATCGGACCGGCCAGGTCGGAGACCGGCTTGTTGTCCTTGTCGACCAGCTTGACCTTGTCGGCGGCGTCGCCGGCGAGGGCGAACTTCACCTCGTTGGCGCTGGAGTTGACGGTGAACGGGCCGAGCTTGGCGCCCGGCTTGCCCGACACCGAGTCCGGGGTGAGGCTCAGCGACGGCTTGGGCTCGGCGGCGATGCCCTTGTTCTTCTCGCTGACCAGGTAGTCGCGGAGCTGCTTGGCCTCGGCGTCGACCGGGATCGCGTTCTTGCCGTCGGAGAACTTCCAGATCGCGGCCTGGGTGCCGGCCGCGGCGTCCTCCTTGGTGAGCTCGCCCTTGACGCCCGCGTCGGTGGCCAGCTTCTTGAGGTCCGTCACCTGCGGGTAGGAGTTCTCCAGGATCCAGCGGATCTTGGAGGCGTCCTGGGCCTTCTCCGGGCGGCCGAGCGAGCTCGACTTCCAGTCGGACTCCCGGTACTCGATGGCCTTGGTGATGTCGACCGGGTGGTCGATGTCGATGCAGTACGTCTTGATCTCGCCGTCGGCCGTCTTGAGGGTGAACAGCCCGCCCTGGATCGAGTGGCTCCCCTCGATGGCGATCTCCTCGCTCATCAGGGTCGGCTGGACCACTGCCGTGACACCGCCGCCCGGCGCGTCGGCCGCAGCCGCCGCACCGGCCGCGAACAGGCCCCCGCCCAGCGCGGCGCTGGTCGTGAGCATGACAGTGGTTATGCGCGGAAGACTCCGCCCCTGCCTCTTGAACATCTTGGGATCCCTCCGGGGCCGGGCCTTGCCGATGGGCAGCCCGCCTTGCTTGCCGCGCCCCCTGTGGCGCTGCTTCACGATGTGAACCAGACGAATCCTATTGAGCCCCAGAGGCCCGGAAACCCCCATGCGAAATTAGGACGATACCGTATCTGTATCGTTATCAACGCTCCCAGTATCCACACAAGCTGACGATCTGCCAGAAAACGAGGATCTTTCCGTTAACCGGAACGGGATTGCGCACGCGGGCTCAACGGCCTTCTCGATCAACATATTTGTCGACAGTCCAGGCGTCCGCCCATCGCCCCCGGACCCGCTAGCCGTCACCTCCGATCCCCTCGCCCGACACCTCCCCGACGCCCGCCGCCTCCGCGGCCGAGGCCTTCCGCACCCTCAGGGCGTCCACGATCCACCCGGGGATCACCTCGCCGTCACCCCCTCCGGGGCGCTCCCCCGCCGCCCCGGCACCGCCCGCCGGCTCGTCCCGGACACCCGACGCCCACGTGAAGACCGCCGTGCCACGGCTCAGATCGTGCCCGACCGACCGGGCGTCGATCTCGACCCTGCTGCGCCGGCCCTCCCCCTCCGTCCACTCACGCACCCTCAGCCGCCCGCTCACCACCACCGGGTCCCCCTTCGTCAGCGAGTCGACCACGTGGCCCGCCAGCGTCCGCCAGGCCGTCACCGTCACCCACTGCGTCTCGCCGTCCACCCAGCCCTCCCTGGTCCGGTCGTACCGCCGCTCGGTCGACGCCAGTCGGAAGTTCGCGACCGGCACCCCGCCGGCCGTCCGGGTACAGGTCACCTCGGTGGCGACATTCCCGATCACCGTCACGAGGGTCTCGTTCACAGCCACGCTCCGTCCTCTCGGTTGCACCGTACGGAATCGACCGGTGCGCGTTGAGAGTGCGCTTCTCCGGAAATCCGCACCAGGGGGGATCGGAAATCCTGTGGACAACTCGGGCCTGTGGAAAACCACCGTCACTCGCAGGGGTGAATTTCGGCCTTTGTGCGACCATCCGACCCTGGATCTGCGGGTCCATGACAACAAACGCCCCGGCCACGGCCCCGCCCGGCACGCCACCACGGCTCCCCCGTCGACCGTCCGCGCACGTCATCCGACCGGACGAACCCGAATACGGCCCCCCACCCGCACCGGGACCGGCCTCGACGACGGCGCTTTCTCCGTGCCGAATCCATAACGGGTGGGGAGACAGCCCCGTAACGAGTGCACAACGTCCGGCGCGGAACACCGCCAGACCGCTGCACTCACGGCCTTCACCTGCGATTATCGGACCGCTCCACCGAGGCCGACACACCAACGGCGGTGTCGTTACACCCGGCCGAGGATCTGGACACCCTTATCCTGTCCCCGACAGGGCAAGGGCCCGCCTACCCCCACACCCCACCCTCAGGTACGGGGACGGACAGCGGACGCCACGCGCCCACCGTCCGGTCCCGGCAACGGTCACGCCCATCAGGGCGCCGTCCGTCCCGCCCCCATAGCTCAGCGGATAGAGCACCCGCCTTCTAAGCGGTAGGTCGCAGGTTCGAATCCTGCTGGGGGCGCAACACCGTTTTCCCCGCAGGCCACACACGCGGTGGACCTGTCATCACGCCCCCCGCCGCGGTGAATGCCGGGCACCCACCGCGCATAACCCGTGACCATCCGTGTCATGACCGCGCACAAAAGCGCGGCGAAAAGGGACCACCGCAAACCGGGCCCGGCGGAATGCCCGTTTTCGAACCTTCCGCCGCCCGGCGGTCCGACCCGGCCGACCGACCCGGCGGTCCGACCCGGCCGACCGACCGTCCGCCCCCGCCGGCCACTCCCGCACCCGCACCCGCCGGCCGTCCCGGCCGGCGCTCAGCCCCCGGCGCCCACGGCACCCGCGGGCGCGCCGGCCGCACCCGGCACACCGCCCGGACCGGCCGCCCCGCCCACCGCACGGTCCACCCCCGCCCCCGCCACGGCCACCAGCCCCGCCAGGTAGGCGTCCAGCAGTTCCACCTGCCGCTCCGGCGGGAACTCCCCCGGAGCGAACAGCGACTGCACCACCAGCCCCAGCGTGAAGGCCTGCGCCCCGGCCGCGAGCTGCGCCGCCGGCACGTCCGCCGACAGCTCCCCGCGCCGCTGCGCGGCCTCGACGTGCTCGGCCAGCGCCTCACGGGCCCGCCCGTACCGCGCCGCGTGCGCGCCGGCCAGGTCCGGATCGGCCAGTGCGACGTCCCAGGAGCAGACCCAGATCCGGTTGCCCGCCGTCGCGGCCTCGTCCAGCGGCAGGATGTCGAGCAGTGCCGCCCGCAGCCGGACCAGCCCCTCGGGCGGCGGCGGACTGCCGTCGGTCGGCGCGGTGCGCCTCGGCCGCGCGCCCGAGCGCCGCTCCAGGACGTCCAGCGCGTGCGCGACCAGGGCCTTCTTGCTCGGGAAGTAGTGCGTCAGCAGCCCGGTGCTGGCCCCCATCTCGGCGGCCACCGCACGCAGCGTCAGCCCCTCGAAGCCCCGCGTGGACAGAACCCGCCACACCGCCTGCGAGACCTCGGTACGGCGGGCTTCATGATCTCCACGGGCCGGCGTCATGGGGCTATCTTACGTACCAAACGTTTGTTATGTATGGACCGGTACGAACACCGACACGAACGACCAGCACCGCCCACGTCCGCACCACGCCCGCACCACGCGCCGCGAAAGGCCCGCCCATGTTCGCCATCCCCCTCGCCGAGAACGCCGTGCTCCGCCCGCTGGAGCCCTGGCAGGCCCCCGAGTACCTGGCCCACATCGAGCGCGGCCGCGCCCACATCGACCGGTGGATCGGCTGGGCGGCCCTCGCCACCGACCTCGAATCGGCCCGCACCGTCCTGCAGCGCTACGCCGACCGGCAGGCCGCCGACTCCGCCCGGCTCTTCGGGATCTGGCTGGACGGCACGCTGGTCGGCGGCGTGATGTTCGTGCAGTGGGACTCCAAGACCGGCACCTGCGAGATCGGTGTCTGGACCGAGCCCGCCGCCGAGGGGCGGGGGCTGATCGGCACCGCCGTGCGGCTCCTGATCGACTACGCCTTCACCACCCGGGGCATGCACCGGATCGAGTGGCACAACCGGCCCGACAACCTCCGCAGCCGGGCGGTCGCCCAGCGGCTGGGCTTCACGCTGGAGGGCGTCATGCGGGAGAGCTACCTGCACCAGGGCGTCCACCACGACGGCGAGGTCTGGTCGCTGCTCACCCACGAGTGGAAGCCCGGAGCCGGCGCGGCCGGGGCACCCGCGGCGTCCTGACCGCGACCGCGGCGTCCTGACCCGCACCCGCCGCACCCGGGGCCGGCGCCGGGCCCCACCCGGCCCGGCGCCCCCGGTCCGCTCCGGGCGGGCCCCTCCTGAGAGAGTGGCCGCACCCACACCCTTCCGGAGGTGCCCATGGCCGCCCGGCCGCTGCTGACGCGGGACCGCGCCCCGCTGCCCACCCACGTCGACGGCCTCAACGCCCACCTCGGCGAGGATGGCGTCGCGGTCCTGGAGTTCGACCGCCCGCACCGCCGCAACGCCGTCACCCTGGAGATCTGGCAGGCCCTGCCAAAGGTGCTGCTGCGGCTGGCCGAACAGCCCGGCGTGCGCGTCCTGCTGGTCACCGGAGCGGGCGGCACCTTCAGCGCCGGCGCGGACATCGACGAACTCTCCGGGGTCTACGGCGATCCGGACCGCGCCGACGACTACCACGCCGTCAACATCGCGGCCGAGGAGGCGCTGGCCGCCTTCCCGCACCCGACCGTCGCCGTGGTGCACGGCGCCTGCGTCGGCGGCGGCTGCCAGCTCGCCGTCGCCTGCGACCTGCGGTTCGTCGCCGAGGACGCCAGGCTGGGGATCACCCCGGCCAAGCTCGGCGTGGTCTACCCGGCGGTGCCGACGCTGCGGCTGGCCCGGCTGGTCGGCCCGTCCCGCGCCAAGTACCTGCTGTTCTCCGGCGAACTGCTGCCCGCCCCGGAGGCCGCCGCGTTCGGCCTGGCCGACCGGGTCCTCCCGGCCGGCGAACTGGACGCCGCGGCCCTGGACTTCGCCCGCCTGCTGACCACCCGCTCGCCGCAGACCATCGGCGCCGTCAAGGCCGCCCTGGCGGTCGCCCCCGAGCAGGCCGCGGCCGCCCTCGCCCCCTGGGAGCGCCGTTCCCGCGAGGCGCCCGACGTCCGCGAGGGCCTCGCCGCCTTCCTGGAGCGCCGGCCGCCCCGCTTCTGACCCATCACCCGGGCCTCGCGTCCGGGCCTCGCGCGCGGTGCCCGACGGCCGCCGCCCGCGCCCGGGAGCCGGATCCGGGTACGGGTCCGGGTCCGGCCCCGGGCGCGGGCGGGTCATCGCGATTCCGATCACACGGCAGCAGATCGATACGATCATCCGACCCTTCTGCCGCCGAACCCCTGGAGCACCCGCGCGATGACCGAGCCCACGCCCACGACCGTCCGGGCCCGGCAGATCACCGACGGCCTGGAGCCGAAGAACGTGATCATCTGCCTGGTACTCCTGCTCGGCGTCCTGCGTCACGGCTGGAGCGGGCTCGGCTGGGCGGTGTTCGCGGCGCTCTTCGCGGCCGTGATCCCGACGCTGTTCATCCGGCACGGCATCCGCAGGGGCACGCTGGAGGACCGGCACGTCGGCCACCGGCAGCGTCGGCTGACGGTCATCCCGTTCGTCATGGGCTCGGTCGCGACCGCCTTCGCGGTGATGCTGGGACTGGACGCGCCGACCGACCTCACCGCGATCGTGCTGGCGATGTTCGCCTCGCTGGTCCCGATCCTGGTGATCACCGTCCGGTGGAAGGTCTCCGTGCACACGGCCGTGGCGAGCGGCGCGGCGGTCTGCCTGGCGATCGCGCTCAGCCCGTGGTGGCTGCTGCTCTACCCGCTGGTCGCGCTGATCGGCTGGTCCCGGGTGGTGCTGCGGGACCACACCACCGCGCAGACCGTCGTCGGCGCGGTGGTGGGCGGCCTCACCGCCGGCCTCACCTTCTGGGCCGCCCGCTGACGCCTCTTTGCAAAGTGCGCTGTTTGCAAAGAGCAGCCGGAGGCCGGACGGCGGCCGGCCCCGCCGCCCCACGGGCTGCCGCTCCGGGCCCCCACCGCCTCTCCGCCGGACTCCCCGCCGGCCTCACCCTCCGGGCCGCCCATTGACGCCTCTTTGCAAAGTGCACTGTTTGCAAAGAGCAGCCGGGGCCTGCAGGCGGCCAGGCCGCCCCCGCCCCCGGCCCCGGCCGCTCAGCGGATCGGGAGGCCCGAGACGGCCCGGGCGATCACCAGGCGCTGGATCTCGCTGGTGCCCTCGAAGATCGAGTAGATCGCGCTGTCCCGGTGCATCCGCTCGACCGGGTACTCGCGGGTGAAGCCGTTGCCGCCGAGGATCTGCATCGCCTGCGCGGTGACCCACTTGGCGGTCTCGCCCGCGTACAGCTTGGACATCGAGCCCTCGGCCGAGGTGAACGGCAGGTTGTTGGCCGCCATCCAGGAGGCCCGCCAGACCAGCAGCCGGGCCGCGTCGATGCGGGTCTTCATGTCGGCCAGCTGGAAGGCCACCCCCTGGTTGTCGATGATCGGGCGGCCGAACTGCACCCGGGTCTTCGCGTAGTCGAGCGCCACCTCGTACGCGGCCCGGGCGATGCCGATCGCCTGTGCGCCGACGGCCGGCCGGGAGGCCTCGAAGGTGGCCATCGCGGCGTTCCGCCCGCCCTTGCGGACGCCCTCGCGGGCCCGGGCGAGGCGCTCGTCCAGCTTCTCCCTGCCGCCGAGCAGGCAGTGCCCGGGCACCCGGACGGAGTCCAGCACCACCTCGGCGGTGTGCGAGGCCCGGATGCCGTGCTTCTTGAACTTCTGGCCCTGGCTCAGTCCGGCCGTGCCCGGCGGCACCACGAAGGAGGCCTGCCCGCGCGCACCGAGCTCCGGGTCGACGGTCGCCACGACGACGTGGACGGCGGCGATCCCGCCGTTGGTGGCCCAGGTCTTGGTGCCGTTCAGCGCCCATTCGTCCTTGGCCTCGTCGTACACGGCCCGGGTGCGCAGCGCGGAGACGTCGGATCCGGCGTCCGGCTCGGAGGAGCAGAAGGCGGCCACCTTGACGTCGTCCGGGGTGCCGAACATCTGCGGTGCCCAGGTGCCGATCTGCTCGTCGGTGCCGTTGGCGAGCACGGCGACGGCGGCCAGCGTGGTGCCGACGATGGAGAGGCCGATCCCGGCGTCGCCCCAGAACAGTTCCTCCATGGCGATCGGGATGCCGACGCCGGAGGGGTCGAAGTACTGCTGGGCGTAGAAGTCGAGCGAGTAGATGCCGAGCTTGGCGGCCTCCTGGATGATCGGCCAGGGGGTCTCCTCGCGCTCGTCCCACTCGGCGGCCGCGGGCCGCATCACGTCGGCGGCGAAGCCGTGCAGCCAGTCGCGTACGGCGAGCTGGTCCTCGCCCGGGTCCAGCGAGAAGGTGCTCATGGGTGCGTGCCTCCGAAGAAGGGTGCGGCCGACCGGGGTGTTACCTCGGGTAACATCGACGGAGTCTGCTACTGCTTGGTAACCGGTGTCAACGCCCTAGCGAAGGAACAGCGCATGTCCCCAGAGCCCCGCCGGGAGCAGTTGCTCAACGCCGCCGACCGGGTCATCCAGCGCGAAGGCCCCGGCGCCAGCATGAACGCGATCGCCGCCGAGGCCGGCATCACCAAGCCGATCCTCTACCGGCACTTCGGCGACCGGAACGGCCTGATCCGGGCGCTGACCGAACGCCACACCGTGGGCCTGCTGGCCGCCGTCCGGGCCGCCCTCGCCGAACCGCTGGAGCGGCGCGACCGGGTCGAGCACGTGCTCGACACCTACCTGGCCGGGATCGAGGCCCGCCCGCAGGTGTACCGGCTGCTCACCCACCCCGAGCCGGGCGACCCGAGCGGCGCCGGGAACGCGCTCGCGCCGGCGCTGAAGCAGATCGCCGAGGAGATCACCCGGGCCGTCGCGGGCCAGGTCGACCTCGGGGCCGACCGCGAACTCCTCGCCGAGGCCTGGGGGCGGGGCATCACCGGCATGGTGCTGGCGGCCGGCGACTGGTGGCTGGAGTCCAAGCCCTGCACCCGGCCCCGGATGGTCCAGGCGCTCGCCGACCTGCTCTGGGGCCGGCTCGCCGCCGCGGGCGACCTTCCGTCGGCCCTGCCGACCGGGCCGGCCGCACCGGAGCCGACGGCACCGGAGCCGACGGGCGACTGAGACGCGCGGCCGCGGGGCCCGCCGCCGGACTCCTGCGGCCGGGCCCCGCCCCCACGCCCCCCATACCCGCTCCCCGTACCCACGCCTCGCGCCGAACCCCCGCGCCGACCCCCGCCGCCGAACCCCCGCACCGCACTCTTGTGCCGGGCATGCCCGCACCGGCATCATCGGGCCCCACCCTCCCCCGCCCCGGAGGCCCCGATGCGCCTGCGCCGCACCGCCGTTGCCCTCCTGCTCACCGTCTCCGCCGCACTGTCGGCCCCGCCCGCCCTGGCCCGGCCCCCGCACCCCGCCCCGGCGTTCCCCACCGGCACGGCCACCGGCCCGGACGGCCGCACCGACCCGGTCGACGCCGCCGGCCGCCGGCTCCAGCTGCGCGGCTTCAACCTCGACAAGTACGCCGAGGCCACCGAGCAGGACGTCGAGTCCCTCGCGGCCCGGGGCTTCACGCTGATCCGGGTGGCCGTCTCCTGGACCAGGCTGGAACCCCGACGCGGCCGCCTGGACCGGGCCGAGCTGAACCGCCTGCACCGGCTCCTCGGCTGGGCCGACCGGTACGGCGTGCTCGCCCTCGTCGACTTCCACCAGGACGTCTACGGGCCGAAGTTCGGCGGCGGCGACCGCGGCATCCCGCTCTGGGCCACCCGAGACGACGGCCTGCCGTTCGAGGCCGACCCCGACGACTGGTTCGCCGGCTACTTCCAGCCCGCCGTCCAGGCCGCCTTCCGCCACCTCTACGACGACCCCGACCTCCGCGCCTGGCAGGCCGACTTCTACACCCGGCTGGCCCGCGAACTGCGCGGCCACCGCTCGCTGCTGGGCTACGACCTGTTCAACGAGCCGTTCGGCCCGGTGGACGGCGACCCGACCGACCCGGCGGTGCTCGCGGCCGCCGCCGCCGCACTGGAACAGGGCCGGCTCGCCGACATGTACCGCCGGCTGATCGCCGCCGTCCGCCGCGCCGACCGGGACGCCTGGCTGTTCGTCGAACCGACCGTCCTGGTCGGCCAGGGCGTGCCCACCCGGCTGCCCGGCTTCGCCGACCCCCGCCCCGGCTCCCCCCGGCTCGGCTACGCGCCGCACTTCTACGACACCGCCGTCGAGTCCGGCGCCGACTGGGACCCGGCCGGCGGCTTCGTGGAGGACTACACCGCCGCGATCACCGCCTACCCGGCCGAGCACCGGCTCCCCGTGCTGGTCGGCGAGTGGGGGCCGCCCGACTCCCGCAGGCCCGGCAACACCCTGCTGGTCCGCCGGCAGGTCGACGCCATGGACGGCTTCGCCGCCGGCTGGGCGATGTGGTACTGGTGCCGGGGCAACGGCGGCTACTGCGCGCTCGACCCGGCCGGGCGCCCGGCCCCGGGCGACGAGCCGGCCTTCGGCCCGTACCCGGCCGCGGTGGCCGGAACGGCCGCGCGCACCACCGCGGGCGGCACCGCGCACACCGTCCGGTGGGCCGCCGACGGCACCGGCCACGCCACCGAACTCGTCCTGCCCGCCGCCGCGTTCCCCACCGGCGTGCGGGTCGCCGTGCAGCCGGCCGGCGCGCTGGTCGAACTCGACCAGCCGGCCGGCGACCGGGCCGGCACCGCCCGGATCCGCCTCCCGCGCTCCCGGCCGGGCACCCCGGTCACCGTCACGCTGGAACGGCGCTGACGCCCGAGCCCGACGCCCGACCCCGACGCCCAGCCCCCGAAACCCGACACCCGACACCCGACGCCCGGCGGCCGGTCCGCCGGGCGTCGACCACACCGGTGGCCCGGAACCCGGCCCTACGCCAGCCCGCGGCGGGCCAGCAGCGGACCGGTCTCCGGGTCACGCCCGACCACCGCGCGGAAGGAGTCCAGCGCGTCCCGGCTGTCCCCGCGCGCGAGCAGCTCCCGACGGAACACCTCGCCGCTCTCCCGCACGCTCCTGCCGTTCGCCCCGAACCACTCCACGGTGTCGGCGTCCAGCACCTCCGACCAGATGTACGCGTAGTAGCCCGCGCTGTAGCCGCCGGCGAAGATGTGCCCGAAGTACGCCGTCCGGTAGCGCGGCGGCACCGCCGCCACCGCCAGCCCGGCCCCGGCCAGCGCCGCCGCCTCGAACTCCTCGGCGTCGGCCACCTCCCGGCCCTCCGGCAGGGTGTGCCAGGCCCAGTCCAGCAGCGCCGCGGCCAGGTACTCGACGGTCCGGAACCCCTGCCCGAACGACTCGGCCGCCTCGATCCGCTCGACCAGCTCGGACGGCAGCGGCTCGCCCGTCTCGTGGTGCTTCGCGTAGTTGGCCAGCACCTCCGGCCGGACCATCCACATCTCGTTGACCTGGGAGGGGAACTCCACGAAGTCGCGCGGCACGGCCGTCCCCGCGAAGTACGGGTAGCGCACGTCCGAGAAGAGCCCGTGCAGCGCGTGCCCGAACTCGTGGAACAGCGTGCGGACCTCGTCCCAGGAGAGCAGCACCGGCTCCCCGGGCGCCGGCTTCGCCACGTTCAGGTTGTTGTACACCACCGGCCGGTGGCCCAGCAGCCCCGACTGGGTGACCAGTTCGTCCATCCAGGCGCCACCGTGCTTGGACTCGCGGGCGTGGAAGTCGCCGAGGAAGAGGCCCAGCGGGGAGCCGTCCTCCTCGAACACCTCGAAGACCCGGACGTCCGGGTGGTACGCGATGAGGTCGGGGCGCTCGGTGAAGGTCACCCCGTAGGCCAGGTTCGCGGCGAAGAAGACGCCGTCCCGCAGCACCCGCTCCAGCTCGAAGTACGGGCGCAGCGCCGCCGAGTCCACCTGGTACGAGGCCTGCCGGACCTGCTCCGAGTAGTACGCCCAGTCGTGCGCGGCGATCTCCTCGATGCCGTCGGCGGAGGCCAGCTTGGCCAGCTCGGCGGCCTCCCGGCGGGCGTTGGCGACCGCCGGCGGCACCAGCCGGGCCAGCAGCGCGTCCACCGCGTCGACCGAGCCGGCCGTCTCGTCCGCCACCACGTACGCGGCGTGGGTGTCGAAGCCGAGCAGGCGGGCGCGCTCGGCGCGCAGCGCGGCCATCCGGATCGCCAGCGGGCCGTTGGTGTCGGCCGCGCGGCCGAGCGAGGCGGCGAGCAGCCGCTCGCGCACCGAGCGGTCGGTGAGCGAGGCCAGCTCGCTCTGGTTGGAGAAGTTCTTCAGGCTGAGCACGTACGCGCCGTCCCGGCCGAGCGCCCGGCCGTTCTCCGCCGCCGCGGCGATCGCGTCCGGCGACAGGCCGGCCAGCTGCTCGGCCGAGTCCAGCACCAGCGCCCCGGCCTTGGAGCCGGCGGACACGTTCTGCCGGAAGGCCGAGGCGCCGACGGCCAGTTCGGCGTTGAGCCCGCGCAGCCGGGTCTGCTCCGCGGCGCCGAGCCGGGCGCCGGCCCGGACGAAGGCGGTGTACCGGCGCTCCAGCAGGCGCAGCGACTCCTCGTCCAGCCCCAGTTCGTGACGGCGCCCGTGCAGTTCCTCGATCCGGGCGAACAGCGCGGCGTCCAGGTGCACGGCGTCCCGGTGCGCGGCCAGCAGCGGGCTGATCTCGGCGTCGATCCGGTCCACCTCGGGCGTGGTGTCGGCGGAGGACTGGTTGTCGAAGACCCCGCGGACCCGGCGCAGCAGCGCCCCCGAGCGCTCCAGCGCGATCAGGGTGTTGTCGAAGGTCGGCGGCTCCGGATCGGCGGTGATCGCGGCGATCTCGGCGAGCTGCTCGGCCATCCCGCGCTCGAAGGCGGGCAGGTAGTGCTCCGGCCGGATCTCGGCGAACGGCGGCAGTCCGTAGGCCAGGATGCTGGGCCTGAAGAACGGGTTCTCGGTCATTTCGCCGACCCTACGCGGTGTCATCGGCCCTGCCTACGCCCCCGCCCGGCTGCCGGGCGCGCTCGGCGGCCCGGTGCGCCCGGGTCCCGGGGGCCGGCCGGCGGAGCGGTTCCCGGACCGCCTCGCTCCGGTTGTCGCACCCACCCGCTACCGTCGAGTTCCGCCCGCCGCGCGCCCCTTCGCGCGGCACCCGTACCGACGAGAGGAGGAGCCCCCGTGGCACCCCGGATCGCCCTCGCCCCCGACCCGCACGGCCCCGGCGGCCGGCTCCAGCCGCTCGACGACACGGGCACCCCGCTCGGCCCGCCCGTCCCGGTGCCCGACCTCGCCGCCGCCGTCGCGGGGCGGGAGGCCGCCGAGCACCCGCGCTGGGTCTGGGCCGCCGCCGACTCCGGGTACGCGCCGCTGCTGCCACGGCTGCCCGACCGCCTCGGCCGCTGCCACGACCTGCGGCTGGTCGAGGCGCTGCTGCTGGCCCAGGAGGGCCGGTTCGGCGCGCCTCGCTCGCTCGGCGCCGCCTGGGCCCGGCTGCGCGGCCTGCCCGTCCCCGCCGACCTGCCCGAGCCCGGCTCCGCCGAGGCGGGCGACGGCCAGGACACGCTGTTCGCCCCGGACCGGCTGCAGCTGCCGCCCGGCGCCGACCCGCTGGAAGCCGTCGTCGCCGTGCACGCCGAGCAGCAGCGCCGGCTCACCGCGATCGCCGACCCGGCCGCCCGGTCCCGGTTCCGGCTGCTGATCGCCGCCGAGTCGGCCGGTGCGCTGGTCGCCGCCGAGATGGCGCACGACGGCCTGCCCTGGCGCGCGGACGTCCACGACCGGCTGCTGACCGAACTGCTCGGCCCCCGGCCGACCGTGCCGGGCACCCAGCCGAGGCTGCTCGCCGAGCTGGCCGCCGAACTGCAGCAGGCGCTCGGCGGCCGCCCGTTCAACCCCGACTCGCACAGCCAGGTGCTGCGCGCCTTCGCCGAGGCCGGCGTCCAGCTCGGCTCCACCCGGTCCTGGGAGCTGAAGGCCGTGGACCACCCGGCCGCGAAGCTGATGATCCGCTACAAGGAGCTCTCCCGGATCCACGCCGCCCACGGTTGGGCCTGGCAGGACGCCTGGGCGCGCGGCGGCCGGTTCCGGCCCGAGTACGTCGTCGGCGGGGTGGTCTCCGGGCGCTGGGCCAGCCGGGGCGGCGGCGCGCTGCAGATCCCCCGTATCCTGCGCCGCGCGGTGGTCGCGGACCCGGGCTGGCTGCTGGTGGTCGCCGACGCCGCCCAGCTGGAGCCCCGCGTCCTGGCCGCCCTCTCCCAGGACGCCGGGCTGGCCCGCACCGCGGCCGGCGGCGACCTGTACGAGGCGCTCGCCGCCAACGCGTTCCAGGGCGACCGCGACAAGGCCAAGCTCGGCCTGCTCGGTGCCATGTACGGCCAGACCAGCGGCGACATCGGCCCGCTGCTCGCGACGCTGCGCCACCGCTACCCGGCCGCGATGGGCTACGTGGAGGCGGCCGCCCGGACCGGCGAGGACGGCGGTGTGGTCGTCTCCCGGCTGGGCCGGCCCTGCCCGCCGGCCTCGGCCGCCTTCCTCGACCTCACCGAGGCGCCGGAGACGGCGGGCGACGCCGGCGGGCGTTCGGCCCGTGCCCGCGGCCGGTTCACTCGCAACTTCGTCATCCAGGCGAGCGCCGCCGACTGGGCGCTGGCCCTGCTGGCCGCGCTGCGGCGCCGGCTCCACGCGCTGCCGGTGGCCGACCCGGCCGACCGGCCGCACCTGGTCTTCTTCCAGCACGACGAGGTGGTGGTGCACACCCCGGCCAATCTGGCCGACGAGGTGGCGGCCGCCGTCGCCGAGGCGGCGGAGGAGGCGCGGCGGCTGGTCTTCGGGGAGACGCCGGTGCAGTTCCCGCTCTCCAGCGCGGTGGTGGAGTGCTATGCCGACGCGAAGTAGCCCCGGCCGGCGCGGACCGGCCGGCTGCCGCGGCGGCCGGCGCGGACCGGCCGGCTGCCGCGGCGGCCACCGCGGCGGCCGTCAGAGCTTGCGGAAGCCGCGGGCCTCCTCGGCGGCCGCGACGACCTCGGCCAGCGGGGCCCCGGTGGAGGCGGTCACCGCGGCGGAGACGGCGCCCTCCACCAGCGGCGCGTCCACCAGCACCACGCCGGGGCGCGGTTCGTCCTCCAGCACGGTCACGGCGGTCAGCACCGAGCTGCCGAGGTCCGGCAGCACCACCACGCCCGCCCCGGTGTCGGCCTCGGCGACGGCGCGGGCGATCAGGTCGTAGCTGGTGCCGAGCCCGCCCTCCTCGGTGCCGGCGGCCACCACCACCCGTACCGCGTCCGAGGCGAGTTCCCCCAGCAGTTCCTTCAGCCCGGCGCCGAGCCGCGGACTGTGCGAGACCAGGACGATGCCCACGTAGTCGCTCATGGCCCGACCCTACGACGCTGCTCCACCCGGGTGACCCGTACCGGCCGTGACCGCGTGTCGGAATCCGTGCCGCCGTCCCCCGTCTGGCGTAGCGTCGGATCAGCACCGTCTGCCGAGGGAGCCCGACGCCGTGAAGAAGCTCATCAACACCGCGGAGACCGTCCTGGAGGACGCGCTGACCGGATTCGCCGCCGCCCACCCGGAGTTGGCGGTGGACGTGGCCAACCGGGTGATCACCCGCGCCGTCCGGCCGGGCACGCCCAAGGTCGCCCTGGTCTCCGGCGGCGGCTCCGGCCACGAACCCCTGCACGGGGGCTTCGTCGGCCCCGGGATGCTGGACGCGGCCTGTCCCGGTGAGGTCTTCACCTCCCCCGTCCCCGACCAGATGCTGGCCGCCGCCCGGGCGGTGGACTCCGGCGCGGGCGTGGTCTTCGTCGTGAAGAACTACACCGGCGACGTGATGAACTTCGAGCTCGCCGCCGAGCTGGCCGCCGAGGAGGGCATCGAGGTCCGCACCGTGCTGGTCGACGACGACGTCGCGGTCGAGGACTCGACGTGGACGGCCGGCCGCCGCGGCACCGGCGCGACGGTCCTGGTCGAGAAGATCGCCGGTGCGCTGGCGGAGCGCGGCGCCCCGTTGGACGAGGTGGCCGCCCTGGGCGCGCGGGTCGACGCGGCCTCCCGCTCGTTCGCGATCGCGCTGACCTCGGCGACCGTCCCGGCGGCGGGCAAGCCCGGTTTCGACCTGCCGGAGGACGAGATCGAGGTCGGTGTGGGCATCCACGGCGAGCCGGGCCGCCGCCGGGAGAAGCTCCGCCCGGCCGGCGAACTGGCCGCGGAGGTGGTGGAGACGATCCTCGCCGAGAACCTCCTGAGCGCCGGCGACGAGGTGATCGCCCTGGTCAACGGCCTGGGCGGGACACCGCTGCTGGAGCTGTACATCGTCTTCGGCGAGGTCGCCGCCCGGCTCGCCGAGCGCGGCATCACGGTGGCCCGCAACCTGGTCGGCAACTACGTGACCAGCCTGGACATGGCGGGCTTCTCGCTCACCCTGACCAGGGCCGACGGCGAGCTGCTGGAGCTCTGGGACGCCCCGGTGGACACCCCGGCCCTGAAGCGCGCCTGATCCCGGGGGGAGCCCGATCCCCGCGGCCCTGACCCCAAAGACGCCCTGACCCCGGAGGCCTCCGATCCCGGAGGCGTCCGATCCCGGAGGCGTCCGATCCCGGAGGCGTCCGATCCCGGAGGCGTCCGATCCGGGGAGTGTCCGATCCCGGGGGAACCCGACCCCGGGGAAGAGAACGGAGAGACCGGCATGGACTTCGACACCCCGCTCGCCGAGGCCTGGATCCGCGCGGTCGCCGCCGCGGTCGAGGCGGAGCAGGAGCGGCTCACCGAGCTGGACTCCGCGATCGGCGACGGCGACCACGGCAGCAACCTGCGGCGCGGCTTCGCCGCCGTGCTGACCGCCCTGGACGGCCTGGAGCCGGCCGGACCGGGTGCGGTGCTGACGAAGGCCGGCACCACGCTGATCTCCAAGGTCGGCGGTGCCTCCGGCCCGCTGTACGGCAAGGCGTTCCGGGCGATCGGTGCCGCACTGCCGGTGTCCGCCGACGGGCCGGCCGGCGCGGCGGCGGTCGGCGAGGCGCTGGCGGCGGGTCTGCGGGCGGTGCAGGACCTCGGCAAGGCCGAGCCGGGCGACAAGACCATCGTCGACGCCTGGGCGCCCGCGCTGGCCGCCTACCGGGAGGCGGTCGCCGCCGGGGCCGGTCTGCCGGACGCGGCCGGGGCGGCGGCCGCGGGGGCGGAGCGTGGTGCGCTGGCCACCGTGCCGCTCCAGGCCCGCAAGGGGCGCGCCTCGTACCTGGGCCCGCGCAGCGTCGGCCACCAGGATCCGGGCGCGACCTCCACCGCGCTGCTGTTCCGCGCGCTGGCCGAGGTCACCGCCGGCTGATCGCCGGGCCCGGGCGTTCCGGCCGCCGCACCGGAACGCCCGGACGGCCCCCGGACCGTCCTCCGACGGCCGCCGAAGAGCGGGCGGGCCCCCGGGCGGCAGGCAGGGCCCCCGGGCGGGCGGCCGCCCGGCGCGGGCCGCCGGGCGTCAGTCGTCCGTCCGGGTGATCAGGAGCAGCAGTGCGTCGTCCTTCAGCTCGCCGCCGGTGTGCTCCAGCAGGTCGGCGTAGACCCGGCCGACCGCCGCCTCCAGCTCCGCCGAGGAGCGGGCCGCGCCCTGGACCAGCCGGCCGACCCGTTCCTCCAGCGGGTAGAACTCGCCGCTCCGGCGGTGCCTGGCCTCGATGACGCCGTCGCTGCAGAGCACCAGCACGTCCTCGGGCCCGAACGGCTGGCCCCAGCTCGCCGGTTCGCCGACGGCGAGCCGGCCGAGGCCGAGCGGGACCCACGGGTCCGGCGCGTCCAGGACGTGCGCCCGCCCGTCCGGGTCGACCCGGATCGGCGGGACGTGCCCGTACTGGAGCAGCTCCACCTCTCCGGGCGTGCGGAACTCGGCGAACAGGGCGGTGGTGAACTCGCCGTCCGGCGCGTGCCGCTCGACGCTGGCCTCGACCCGGGCCGCCACGCCCCGCAGTCCGGCCTCGTCGTACGCGGCCTCGCGGAAGGCGCCGAGCACCACGGCGGCGGTCTGCACCGCCCCGAGCCCCTTGCCGCGGACGTCGCCGACCGCGACCCGGGTGCCGTGCGGGGTCTCCAGGACGGAGTAGAGGTCCCCGCCGATCCGTGAGGCGTCGGCGGCGGAGACGTACCGGACGGCCAGGTGGAGCGGTCCGACGACCGGGCCGGGCAGCCGGAGCAGCGCCCGCTGGGCGGCTTCCGCGACGGAGCTGACGGCGGCGAAGGCCGCCGCCCGGCGCATGCGGATCTTGGCGACCCAGGCGGAGAAGACGGTGAGCAGCAGGTAGCTGATCATGGCACCCCAGAGGAAGCGGGTGTCGTTGATGGTGTCGACCTCGTCGTAGTGGCTGAGTCCGAAGACGGCGAGCAGTCCGAGCAGGCAGACGGCGAGCAGTTCGAGCGGGCGCAGGGTGAGGGCGGCGATGCTGGGCACGACGGTCATCAGCGGGGCGAGGTAGCGGTCGCGGCCGGAGAGCAGGTCGGTGAGCCCGACCAGCAGGATCGCGAGCAGTGCGGGCGAGGCGCGGCGCCAGAGCGGGATGTCCTGGAGGTCGACCGCCAGCAGGACGCGGCGCCGGCGGGCCCAGGACAGCCCGCTGCCCGTCGGGACGGAGGGCGACTGGGCCTGGCGGTACGGGGACACATATCGAACATAACGGACGATCAACAACCCCACCCCCGCACCCCGGCCCCGCACCCCGCCCGCGGGCTCCGCCCGGCCCGACTCGTACTCCTCCCACTCGTCCAAAAGGTACCAAAGAGTCCGATTTGTCATACAGTGCGACGAAAGCGGCTCACGCAAGGGAGGCCCTCACCGGTGTCCGGATACCGCAACACCCCCCGCATCTCCGGTCCGCCCGCCCGCACGGCGGCCCGCCCCGCCCAGTGGCCCCGGATCTTCCTGGTCGGGCTCCTGCTCTGGATCGCCACCGTCGCCGTCACCTTCCTCACGGGCAACAGCAACCTGGTGCCGACCGTCGTACTGCTCGGCAGCTTCCTCGTCCCCGCCACCGTGACGGTCTGGGCGTACGAGCACTACGCGGCCGACCTCGGCGCCGACCGGATCTTCGCCTGCTTCGGCATCGGCGGCGTCATCGGCGTGCTCGGCGCCTCCGTCCTGGAGACCTACCTGCTCTCCCCCTCCGTCTGGATGTACGTCGGCGTCGGCCTGATCGAGGAGGCGGTCAAGCTGGGTGCCCTGATCATGGTCAGCCGGCGGCTCCGGGTCAGCGGCCTGCGCTACGGCCTGGTCCTCGGCGCCACCGTCGGCGCCGGCTACGCCGCCTTCGAGAGCGCCGGCTACGCGTTCAACGCGGTGCTCGGCATCCAGGGGCTCTCGCTCAGGAACCTGGTGGAGACGGAGATCCTGCGCGGCGTCCTCGCCCCGGTCGGCCACGTCCTCTGGACCGCGATCCTCGGCGGCGTCCTCTTCCGCGAGCGGCGCGCCGGGCACTTCCGCTTCACCGCGCCCGTCCTGTTCACCTACCTGGGCGTCGCGCTGCTGCACGCGCTCTGGGACTCGATGAGCGGCATCGCGGTCTGGCTGGTCGCGAAGACCACCGCCGCCGACTGGCAGCGCGCCCTGTTCGACCTCGGCTACATGCCCGGCCCGACCGGCGAGCAGGCCCACCTCTACACGCTGTACGACACGGCGGGCCTGGTCGCGGTCTCGCTCGGCGGGCTGCTCTGGCTGCGGCTGCTGGTCCGCAGCGAGCGGACCAGTCCGATCCCCGCCCAGTACCCGGCCGCCCCGGCCTAGGACCCGGCGCGGGCCCGGCACCCAGGCCCGGCACCCAGGCCCGCCCCCGGGTCCGCCCCAGCCCCGGGTCCGCCCCAGACCCGGCCCGCCCCGGGACCCGGCCCAGCACCCCGCGCGCGGGACCCCGCACCCCCGGTTCGAACACCCGGCTCCGCCGCGCTCGAATCCGCCCACGTCACGGCGCGGATTCGAGCGCGGCGTGTCCGGACGCCTACGCTCTGCTCTCGGGCCGCGCTCCGGGAAGATCCGGAATGCGATCCACACCACATCATCCGTATCCCTACGGAATACCCCCCGAGGGTACGGTGTCATCAGAAGCAGGGCCCGGGCGTACGCTCGCGGCCGTACCGAACTTTTCGGAGGCCCCGAATGTCCAGCACCATCACCTACTCCGTGACCGGCATGAGCTGCGGCCACTGCGAGAACTCGGTCAGCAAGGAGCTCTCGGCACTGACCGGCGTGACCGAGGTGTCCGCCGACGCCAAGGCCGGCACCGTCACCGTCTCCGCCGCGACCCCGCTGGACGACGAGCTGGTCCGCGCCGCCGTCGACGAGGCCGGTTACGAGCTGGTCGGCCGGTCCGCCTGAGCCCCCGCCGCGCGGCGGGGCCGGGTGACCCCGCTTCCCCCGCCGCGCTCCTCCCCAAGGAGCTGATCAGCACATGAGCACCTCCACCTCGGGCCCCACCTCCCCGGACGCCGCCACCGCCATAGCCGGCCAGGACGGCCCGGCCGCCGTCCGGGAGCGCGTCGAACTGTCGATCGGCGGGATGACCTGCGCCGCCTGCGCGGCCCGCATCGAGAAGAAGCTCAACCGGATGGACGGCGTCGAGGCCACCGTCAACTACGCCACCGAGAAGGCCCGGGTCGACTACGGGCCCGGCGTGAGCGTGGCCGACCTCATCGCCACCGTCGAGAACACCGGCTACACCGCGGAGCTGCCCCCGCCGCCGGTGGTCGCCGCCCCCGCCGCCGCACCGGGCGCCGGGGCCGAGGCGTCCGCCGCCGCCGCACCGCCCCAGGCCGATCCGCTGCTCGACCGGCTGCTGATCAGCGCCGTGCTCACCGTGCCGGTGGCCATGCTGTCGATGATCCCGTCGCTCCAGTTCACCAACTGGCAGTGGCTGGCCTTCGCGCTCACCGGCCCGGTCGTGGTGTACGGCGGGCTGCCGTTCCACCGCGCCGCCTGGACCAACCTCAAGCACGGCGCGGCGTCCATGGACACCCTGGTCTCGCTCGGCACCCTGGCCGCCTTCGGCTGGTCGTTCTGGGCCCTGTTCTGGGGCGACGCGGGCATGGCCGGGATGCGGCACGAGTTCTCGCTGTCGGTCGGCGACGCCGACGCCTCGTCCATGCTCTACCTGGAGACGGCCGCCGCCGTCACCGTGCTGATCCTCTTCGGCCGCTACCTGGAGGCCCGCTCCAAGCGCCGGGCCGGGGCCGCGCTGCACGCCCTGCTCGACCTCGGCGCCAAGGACGTGGCCGTCCTCGACTCCGGCCGCGAGGTCCGCCTGCCGGTGGCGCAGCTCGCCGTCGGGATGCGGTTCGTGGTCCGCCCGGGCGAGAAGATCGCCACCGACGGGGTGGTGGTCGAGGGCGCATCCGCCGTGGACGCCTCGATGCTGACCGGCGAGTCGGTGCCGGTGGAGGTCGCGGTCGGCGACGCCGTCACCGGTGCCACCGTCAACGCCGGCGGCCGGCTGGTGGTCGAGGCGACCCGGGTCGGCGCCGACACCCGGCTCGCCCGGATGGCCCGGCTGGTCGAGGAGGCGCAGAACGGCAAGGCCGCCGCCCAGCGGCTCGCCGACCGGATCTCCGCCGTCTTCGTGCCCGTGGTCATCCTGATCGCGCTCGGCACCCTGGTCGGCTGGCTGCTGGCCGCGAACAGCCCGACCGAGGCGTTCACCGCCGCCGTCGCCGTGCTGATCATCGCCTGCCCGTGCGCGCTCGGCCTGGCCACCCCGACGGCGCTGATGGTGGGCACCGGGCGCGGCGCCCAGCTGGGCATCCTGATCAAGGGCCCGGAGGTGCTGGAGACCACCCGCAGAGTGGACACCGTCGTCCTCGACAAGACCGGCACCATCACCACCGGGAGCATGGCGCTGGCCGCCGTGCACACCGCCGAGGGCGTCACCGAGGACGAGGTGCTGCGACTGGCCGGCGCGCTGGAGCACGCCTCCGAGCACCCGATCGCCGCCGCCGTCGCCGCCGCGGCCGCCGAGCGGGTCGGCCCGCTGCCCGCCGTCGTGGGCTTCCGGTCCGTGCCGGGGCTCGGGGTGCTGGGCACCGTCGAGGGCCACGCCGTGGTCGCCGGCCGGGAGCTGCTGCTGGCCGACCACTCCCAGCCGCTGCCGCCCGCGCTCGCCGAGGCGAAGCGCGCCGCCGAGGCCGCCGGGCGGACCGCCGTCGCGGTGGCCTGGGACGGTGCGGCGCGGGCCGTCCTGGAGGTCGCCGACGCGGTCAAGCCGACCAGCGCCGAGGCCGTCGCCCGGCTGCGGGAGCTGGGCCTGCGGCCCGTCCTGCTCACCGGCGACAACCGGGCGGTCGCGGACGCGGTCGCCGCCGAGGTCGGCATCGCCCCCGAGGACGTCTTCGCCGAGGTCCTCCCCGAGGACAAGGTGGCCACCGTCCGGGGCCTGCAGGCCGAGGGCCGCTCGGTCGCCATGGTCGGCGACGGGGTCAACGACGCCGCCGCGCTCGCCCAGGCCGACCTCGGCCTGGCGATGGGGACCGGCACCGACGCGGCCATCGAGGCGAGCGACCTCACCCTGGTCCGGGGCGACCTGCGCTCGGCGGCCGACGCCATCCGGCTCTCCCGCCGAACCCTGGCCACCATCAAGGGCAACCTGTTCTGGGCGTTCGGCTACAACGTGGCGGCGATCCCGCTGGCCGCCGCAGGCCTGCTCAACCCGATGATCGCCGGGGCCACGATGGCCTTCTCCTCGGTCTTCGTGGTCACCAACAGCCTCCGGCTGCGCAGTTTCGAGGCCTCCTGAGCACCCGGGGAGCCGAAGGCGCCGGGGGCCCGTACCGCATGCGGTACGGGCCCCCGGCCGTTCGGTTCCGGCGGGTCCGCCGGCCCGCGCTCAGCGGCCGAGCAGCTCGCCGCCGTTGCAGTGCAGGATCTCGCCGGTGATGAACCCGGCCTCCTCGGAGGCCAGGAAGTGGACCGCCGCCGCGACCTCGCCGGTCTCCCCGATCCGGCCGAGCAGCGTCCGGGCCGCCCGCCGGGAGACCTCCGCCTCGTCCAGCCGCGGGCCGAAGAACTCGGTGCCCGCGACCGTCCCCGGGGCGACGATGTTGGCGGTGATGCCCGAGGTGCCGAGCTGGGCGGCCAGGAAGTTGTTCCAGGCGTGCAGCGAGGCCTTGGCGGCCCCGTACGAGCCCGCGCCGCGCAGCGCGGCGATGGAGCTGATGGTGACCACCCGGCCGGAGCCCAGGGTGAGCCGGTCCCGGATCGACTCGGTGAGCAGCACCACGGTCAGCACGTTCCGCTCGAAGTCACCGCGCCAGCGGGCCAGCAGGGCGTGCGGACCGGCGCCGATCACGGTCTCCCGGCTGCCGGCGTTGTTCACCAGCACGTCGATCCGCTCCGGCAGTTCGGCGAGCGCGGCCTCGACGGCGTCCGGGTCGGCGAGATCACAGACCAGCGGGGTGACGTTCGGCCCGAGGGCCGCGGCGGCCTGCTCCAGCACCGCGCGCCGGCGGCCGACGATCACGACCTGTTCGCCGGCCTCGGCGAACCGCCGCGCCACCTCGTACCCGATTCCCGTGCCACCGCCGGTGACAACGACGTTCCTGGTCATCTGCGCACTCCCTCCCCAGCTCCGCCGCCACGCTGCGAGGTGCGGGACGGTCCGTACCGGAATGCCACGATTCCTATCACGCTCGGTTGCCGTGACTGCGGGGAGGGTGACGTCGCCGCCGCCGGAACGTGTGGTATGGGCCGGGCACCGCCCGCACACGGAGCGTGGCGAGAGGCAGCTCACACCCCCCGGGCGTAACTTCTCGCACCCTGATACGTCTTAGGTTGGTAGTGCGGCAGTTTTTCCGGTGGGCGGAGACGTGGCGAACGGCATCACGTCACCGCCCCGCCAACACTGCCGCCGACGGGGCTCCGGCGGGCCCCGGGTCGGTCGCCGACTGTTGGCGGCCTTCGCGCACGGCGCCGGGGTGTGACGGGGCCAGGGACGCTTTGAGCGGCCGTCCCGGGCTGCGACCGCCCCGGAGTCGTGCGCTGTACGTTCAGGCCCCCCGCGCCCGCTCCGGCGCGCCGCGGGGGCACGCGCGAGGGCCCGGCCGCGGAGTGCGGCCGGGCCCTCGTGGCGCCGGTGTCAGGGCGTGCGCGTCGGTGTGCGGGACGGCCGCGTCAGCGGGCGTCGAGCTCCACGTAGTCGCGGATCTCCACGCCGGTGTAGATCTGGCGCGGGCGGCCGATCCGGCTGGTCGGGTCGTTGATCATCTCGTGCCAGTGGGCGATCCAGCCCGGCAGCCGGCCGAGGGCGAACAGCACGGTGAACATGCTGGTCGGGAAGCCCATGGCGCGGTAGATCAGGCCGGTGTAGAAGTCCACGTTCGGGTAGAGCTTGCGCGAGACGAAGAAGTCGTCCTTGAGCGCGTGCTCCTCCAGCTTGAGCGCGATGTCGAGCAGCTCGTCGGACTTGCCGAGCTGGCCGAGCACCTCGTGGGCGAGCAGCTTGACCTGCGCCGCGCGCGGGTCGAACGCCTTGTACACGCGGTGGCCGAAGCCCATCAGCTTGACGCCGGCCTCGCGGTTCTTGACCTTCGTGATGAAGGCGTCGACGTCGCCGCCGTCCTGCTGGATGCTCTCCAGCATCTCCAGCACGGCCTGGTTGGCGCCGCCGTGCAGCGGGCCCCAGAGCGCCGAGATGCCGGCCGAGATGGACGCGAACTGGTTGGCGTGGCTGGAGCCCACCAGGCGGACCGTGGAGGTCGAGCAGTTCTGCTCGTGGTCCGCGTGCAGGATCAGCAGCTTGTCCAGCGCGTTGACGATGACCGGGTTGAGCTCGTAGTCCTCGGCGGGGACGGCGAACGTCATCCGCAGGAAGTTCTCGACGTAGCTCAGGTCGTTGCGCGGGTAGACGAACGGCTGGCCGACCGACTTCTTGTACGCGTAGGCCGCGATGGTCGGGAGCTTCGCCAGCAGGCGGACCGTCGACAGGTGGCGCTGGGCCGCGTCGAACGGGTTGTGGCTGTCCTGGTAGAAGGTGGACAGCGCGCCGACCACCGAGGACAGCATCGCCATCGGGTGGGCGTCCCGCGGGAAGCCCTGGAAGAAGCGCTTGACGTCCTCGTGCAGCAGGGTGTGCTGGGTGATCTCGCGGTTGAACTCCGCCAGCTGGTCGGCGTTCGGCAGCTCGCCGTTGATCAGCAGGTAGGCGGTCTCGATGAAGTCGCCCTTGGCGGCGAGCTGCTCGATCGGGTAACCGCGGTACCGCAGGATGCCGTTGTCGCCGTCCACGAAGGTGATCGCGGACTTGTAGGCGGCGGTGTTGCCGAAACCGTTGTCCAGGGTGACCAGGCCGGTCTGCGGGAGCAGCTTCGAGATGTCGAAGCCGGCGTTGCCCGCAGTGCTCTCGACGACGGGGTACTCGTACTCGCCGTCCTGGTACCGCAGTACTACCGAGTTGTCGCTCACGTCTTCCTCACCGACGAAATGAATCCTCTTCCAAGGTGCCCTGACTGTCTCTACCATCCCCCATCCGGCGGACAGCCGCGCACCCGGGGTGGCCCGAAAGGGCCCGCCCCTACAAAACCTGCCGCCGCAGCCGGTACGAACCGGACAAGATCGGCACCACCCCAGGCTCTGCCGTAAATCTCTTCACGTCAAGAGAACAATAGAGGCAACCATCCCTTGGAGAATCATCCAGCCGCCAGCCGGTGATCCAACGCGGCATGCCTCCTACCTGCACTGACGCTACGGACCGCCTGTCCGATCGCCTTCCGTGACCCGACCAGCACAACGAGTTTCCGAGCCCTGGTCACGGCGGTGTAGAGCAGATTCCGCTGCAGCATCGTCCACGCGGACGTGGTGACCGGAATCACCACCACCGGGTACTCGCTCCCCTGCGAACGGTGGATCGTCACCGCGTACGCGTGCGCGAGCTCGTCCAACTCGTCGAAGTCGTACGGCACCTCCTCGTCCTCGTCGGTGAGCACCGTCAACCGCTGGTCGTCCACGCTGAGGGAGGTCACCACTCCCACTGTGCCGTTGAAGACGCCGTTCCGCCCCTTGTCGTAGTTGTTGCGGATCTGCGTGACCTTGTCCCCCACCCGGAACGTCCGCCCGCCGAACCGCCGCTCCGCCAGCCCCTCCCTGGCCGGCGTCACCGCCGCCTGGAGCAGCGTGTTGAGGTTCCCCGCCCCCGCCGGCCCCCGGTGCATCGGCGCCAGCACCTGCACGTCCCGCCGGGCGTCGTAGCCGAACCGCTGCGGGATCCGCCGCGCCACCACGTCCACCGTCAGGCCCGCCGCCGCCTCCGTGTCGTCCTCCACGAACAGGAAGAAGTCCGGCAGGCCCTCGGTCAGCGGCGGCAGCCCCTCGTTGATCCGGTGCGCGTTGGTCACCACCCCGGACTGCTGCGCCTGCCGGAAGATCCTCGTCAGCCGCACCGACGGGATCGGACCGCCCTCCGCCAGGAGGTCCCGCAGCACCTCGCCGGCACCCACCGAGGGCAGCTGGTCGACGTCCCCCACGAACAGCAGGTGCGCCCCCGGCGCCACCGCCTTGACCAGCTTGTTCGCCAGGATCAGGTCCAGCATCGACGCCTCGTCCACCACCACCAGGTCGGCGTCCAGCGGCCGGTCCCGGTCGTACGCGGCGTCCCCGCCCGGCCGCAGCTCCAGCAGCCGGTGCACCGTCGACGCCTCCACCCCGGTCAGCTCCGCCAGCCGCTTCGCCGCCCGCCCGGTCGGCGCCGCCAGCACCACCTTGGCCCGCTTGGCCAGTGCCAGCGTCACGATCGACTTCACCGTGAACGACTTGCCGCAGCCCGGGCCGCCCGTCAGCACCGCGACCTTCTCGGTCAGCGCCAGCCGCACCGACTGCTCCTGCTCGGGCGCCAGTTCGGCCCCCGTCCGCTGCGCCAGCCAGCCCAGCGCCGCCGGCCAGTCCACCTCGCCGAACCACGGCATCCGGTCCGTCTCCGCCCGCAGCAGCCGCAGCAACTGGTTGGCCAGCGAGATCTCCGCCCGGTGGAACGGCACCAGGTACACCGCCGTGATCGGCTCGCCGCCCTCACCCGGCACCTGCTCCCGCACCACCCCCTCGGCCGCCACCAGCTCCGCCAGGCAGTCGATCACCAGCCCCACGTCCACCTGGAGCAGCTTCACCCCGTCCGCGATCAGCCGCTCCTCCGGCAGGAAGCAGTGCCCCTGGTCGCTGCTCTGCGACAGCGCGTACTGCAGCCCCGCCTTCACCCGCTCCGGGCTGTCGTGCGGGATCCCCACCGCCTGGGCGATCCGGTCCGCGGTGAGGAAGCCGATGCCCCAGACGTCCGACGCCAGCCGGTACGGCTCGTTCTTCACCACCCCGATCGAGCCGTCCCCGTACTGCTTGTAGATCCGCACGGCCAGCGACGTCGAGACACCCACGCCCTGCAGGAAGACCATCACCTCCTTGATGGACTTCTGCTCCTCCCAGGCCGCCGCGATCTTCTTCGTCCGCTTCGGGCCGAGCCCCGGCACCTCGATCAGGCGCCCCGGCTCCTGCTCGATCACCTCCAGGGTGTCCACCCCGAACCGCTCCACGATCCGCTCCGCGAACCGCGGCCCGATCCCCTTGATCAGCCCCGAGCCCAGGTAACGCTGGATCCCCTGCACCGTCGCGGGCAGCACCGTCGTGTAGTTCTCCACCACGAACTGCCGGCCGTACTGCGGATGCGACCCCCACCGCCCGTGCAGCCGCAGCGACTCCCCCGGCTGCGCCCCGAGCAGCGCGCCCACCACCGTCAGCAGGTCGTTCCCGCCCCGCCCGGTGTCGACCCGCGCCACGGTGTAGCCGGTCTCCTCGTTGGCGTACGTGATCCGCTCCAGCACGCCCTCGACCTGGGCGAGCTGGCGCACCACCGCCTCGCCGGCGCCGGCCTGCGTCTGCCTGGCCACCGAGCCCTCCTTCACCGTCCGGGCCCACTTCCGCTACGCACCGTACCGTCCGGGTGCGACAGTGCGGGTCGGGGTGCCAGGCTGGGAGGCACGGAGGGGACCCCGGCCGAGGAGCGCCGCACCATGCTCAGCACCGCCTTCCGTCCCGGCTCCCCCAACTGGCTCGACCTCACCAGCCCGGACACCGCCGCCTCGGCGGCCTTCTACACCACCCTGTTCGACTGGACCTTCGCCCCGGCGGGCCGGGAGGCCGGCGGCTACGGCTTCTTCCGGCACGCCGGCCGGACGGTCGCGGCCCTCGGCCCGTCCACCGACTCCCAGCCCCGCCCCACCTGGACGGTCTACTTCCGCACCGTCGACGCCGACCGCACCACCGACCTCGTCGAGACCGCCGGCGGCCGGATCCGCTTCACCCCGTTCGACGTCCTCGGCAGCGGCCGGATGGCCGGCTACACCGACCCCACCGGTGCCGACTTCGCGGTCTGGCAGCCGCACGACCTCCGCGGCCTGGACACCGTCACCGAGTCCGGCAGCCTCTGCTGGACGGAGTGCCACAGCGTCGACGCCGAGGCCGCGAAGGCCTTCTACCGGTCGGTCTTCTCGTGGCAGGAGCAGGACGTCCCGCTCGGCGAAGCCGTCTACACCGTCCTCACCCCGCCCGGCGGCGGCACCGACGACGCCCACGGCGGCATCATCCAGCTCGACCCCGGACAGACCGCCGCCGGCACCTCCTCGCACTGGCTCCCCTACTTCGAGGTGCCGGACGTCGACGCCCGGATCGCCACCGCCGAACGGCTCGGCGCGACCGTCCGGGTCCCCGCCGCGGACGTGCACGGAGTGGGCCGGACGGGACAGCTCGTCGACCCGTACGGAGCCGCCCTCGCCGTCATCACCAGCGCCCCGCCCGGCGGGTGACGGCCGGTCACCACGGCAGGCGGACCTCCCTGGCGGCCTCCGGAGGACCCTCCGAGGCCTTCGGAGGGCCCTCCGGGGGCCGTTCCCGGGCCTATCGGGGAAAAGGACAGGCCTCGGGGCTACCGGCCGGGTGGACGACGTCTCCAGGGCGCCGCCTAGGCTGTGATCATGAACGCTCTCCCGACCGAACCCACGACCGACCTGACGATCCGCCGCGCGACCGCCGACGACCTTCCCGCGATCGTCGCGATGCTCGCCGACGACGCCCTGGGCGCCACCCGCGAGAGCCCCGACGACCTCGCTCCGTACCTCCCCGCGTTCGGCCGCATCGACGCCGATCCGCACCAGCACCTGGTGATCGCCGAACGCGCCGGCCGGACCGTCGGCACCCTCCAGCTCACCGTCGTCCCCGGACTCTCCCGCAAGGGCTCGACCCGCACCATCATCGAGGGCGTCCGCATCCACGCCGACGAACGCGGCACCGGCCTCGGCACCGAGCTGATCCAGTGGGCGATCCACCGTTCCCGCGAGCTCGACGCCGACCTGGTCCAGCTCACCTCGGACGCCACCCGCACCGACGCGCACCGCTTCTACGAGCGGCTCGGCTTCGTGCCCTCGCACCTCGGTTTCAAGCTCGCGCTCTGACCCCGGGATTCCGAGGTTCCGGCAATTCCGGCCGGCGATCGGCCGCACAACGCAAAGAACCCCCGTCCGGATCCCGGACGGGGGTTCTTTGTGAATGATTGTTCGGCGGCGTCCTACTCTCCCACAG
>NZ_JBWKAW010000029.1:0-126804 GCF_056437345.1 Kitasatospora sp. NPDC042419 | reverse complement strand
CGCTTCGTTCATCCAACTCGCTGGTGTCTTCTGCGGCTTGACGCCCCGTCCGACGTTCCAAACTCTAGCCGATCCCCGCTCCGAAAAGCGAATCCAGCCGCAATCTCCGAAAACGAGCACACCGAATAAACCCTGGCCGGAACGCATCGAAACAAAAGACGACACGCCTCGGCCCGAATAGGGAAGAGGTGGTGTTTCAGAGGATTGGCCACTCCGGGACCGTCCGCGCAGACGCGTGTCCGGTGCTCCCTGCCGAGCGACTAGGAAACACTACGCCCATCTCGGGCTGGAGGCAAACCGGTTCCCGGGACGATGCGCGTGCAGAGCGAGCGTCCGGTCTTCACGTACTCGCCGTTGGGGTGGTCGTTGGTGGCGACCCAGTGGCGGGCGGCGGTCTCGTCGCGGCCGCCGTCGCGGTGGCGGCCGAGGAGGCGCTCCTCCCGCACCGCGTCGTCGGTGTCCACGTACCAGAGCTCGCGGAGCAGCCGGCGGGCCTCCGGCCAGGGCTGGTCGGTGGCGGCGAGGTAGTTCCCCTCGGTGACGACCAGGCGGGTGTGCGGCCGGACGACGTGGCTGGCGGCCACCGGTTCGTCGAGGCGGCGGTCGAAGTCGGGGACGTAGATGTCCTGGAATCGCTCGGTGGCGACCCTGCGCAGCAGGGCGACGTAGCCGTGGGCGTCGAAGGTGGCCGGCGCGCCCTTGCGGTGGCCAAGGCCGAGGCGGTCGAGCTGGGCGGCGGAGAGGTGGAAGCCGTCGAGCGGGAGGTAGGCGGCGCTGTCGGGCCCTTCCCGGCGTTCGACCTCGGCGACCAGGTGCCGGGCCAGGGTGGACTTGCCGGCTCCGGGCGGGCCGGCAAGTCCGAGGATCGCGCGGGCGTTGCTGCCGGGGCCGCGCAGGAGGCCGAGGGCGAGAGCGGTGAGGCTGTCCGCTGTCCGACTGTCCGCATTCATGGGCGCACCCTACTCACCCGTCCGTGCCTCCGCCGGGCCGTCGAGGGGCGGCCGCTCCGCGAGGGCGGGCAGTTCGAGGGTGAGCGTGCCGGCGTCGGCGTCGAGCAGGGCGGGGACGCCGAGGGGGACGGTCAGGGGCGACGGGCAGTGGCCGAAGCCGAGCTCCCAGACGACGGGTATGCCGAGCGGGCCGAGCCGGTCGAGCATGACGTCGCGGACGCGGTCGAGGGGCCCGCACCCGTCCCAGGAGCCGAGGGCGATCCCGGTGACACCGTCGAAGGCGCCCGAGCGCAGGAACTGGGTGAGGATGCGGTCGAGCTGGTACGGGTGCTCGTTGACGTCTTCGAGGATCAGGATGCTTCCGGCGTACGAGGGGCGGGCGGCGGGTGTGCCGCGCTCGGCGGCGAGCACGTGGGTGCAGCCGCCGGCGGTGACGCCGCGGGCCCGGCCGGGGACGAGCGGGCCCGCGCCGGGCGCCGTGATGACGGTGGCGGCCGCGGGGTCGAAGAGGGTGCGGCGCAGGTGTTCGGCGGTCGGACCGTCGTCGACGAAGGAGGCCGTGGCACTCATCGGCCCGTAGAGGGTGGCGAGGCCGAGCCGCTGGGCGAACGCCTCGTGCAGGGAGGAGACGTCGCTGAAGCCGACCAGCACCTTGGGCCGGACGGCCCGCATGGCCTCCCAGTCGAGCAGGTCGACCATGCGGTGGACGCCGTAGCCGCCGCGGGCGCAGATGACGGCGTCGACGGTGGGGTCGAGCCAGGCGGCCTGGAGGTCGGCGGCGCGGTCGGCGTCGGTGCCGGCGAGGTGGCCGAGCGTGGGGTGGGTGTCGAGGACGTGCGGGGCGACGGTGACCCGCAGCCCCCAGGACCGCAAGATCGCGCTGCCGGCGGTGAGCCGCTGCGGATCGATGGGGCCGCTGGGGGCGACCACGACGACGTGGTCCCCGGGGCGGAGGTGCGGCGGACGGGTCAGGCCTCGGCCGGGTGTGGTCGGGTGCTGGTCCATGACCGGGTTCCTTCCGGGGTGGCGGGGAGGGAGTGGTGCAGTCTCAGGGGCGGCTCCGGCGGAGCCGCCCCGAGAGGTTATGCCCTGACGCCTTCACACCGATCCCATCACTCCCCTGACCTCGTCGAGGGTGGCGTCGGCGACGGCGTTGGCGCGCTCGGCGCCGTCGCGCAGGACCTGCCGGACGTGGCCGCGGTCGGCGGCGAGTTCCGCGCGGCGGGCGCGGATCGGGCGGAGGTGTTCGTTGACGGCCTCGGTCGCCGTGCGCTTGAGCGCGGCGGCGCCGCCGTCGCCGATCTCCTCGGCGACCTCCTCGGGTGCCCGGTCCTGGCAGAGGGCGGTGAGCAGGACGAGGCCGGAGACCTCGGGGCGGGCGGCCGGGTCGTAGGTGATCCGGCGGTCGGCGTCGGTCCGGGCGCCCTTGATCAGGCGGGCGGTGGTGTCCTCGTCGGCGGAGAGCGGGACGGCGTTGCCGCGGCTCTTGCTCATCTTGCCGCCGTCGGTGCCGAGCAGCAGCGGGGTGTCGGAGAGCAGGGCGCGGGGGGTGGGGAAGACGGTGGTGCCGTCGGCGTGCGGGTAGCGCTCGTTGAAACGGCGGGCGACGGTGCGGGCGACCTCCAGGTGGGGCAGCTGGTCCTGTCCGACGGGAACGAGGTCGGCCTTGCAGAAGAGGATGTCGGCGGCCTGGTGGACGGGATAGGTGAACATCAGTCCGTTGACGGAGGACTGGTCGGAGTGGGCGATCTCGTCCTTGACGGTGGGGTTGCGGCTCAGTTCGGCGACGCTGACCAGGCTGAGGAAGGGCAGCAGCAGCTGGTTGAGGGCGGGGACGGCGCTGTGCACGAAGATCGTGGCGCGGTCGGGGTCGAGGCCGGTGGCGAGGTAGTCGAGGACGAGGTTCTCGGTGTGCTCGGCGAGGCGGTCGGCGGTGTCCCGGTCGGTGATGACCTGGTAGTCGGCGATGACGACGAACATCTCGACGCCCTGGCGCTGGAGGCGCACCCGGTTGCGGAGGGTCCCGAAGTAGTGGCCCAGGTGGAGCGGGCCGGTGGGGCGGTCCCCGGTGAGGACGCGGTGGGCGCCCGGATCGCGGCGGATGCTCTCGTCGAGGTCCGCGGCGGGGACGGGAGCAGCGGTGGCGGGGACGGCGGTGGCGGGGACGGCGGGGACGGTGCTGGTGGTCACGGGGTCTCTCCTCGGTACGGCGGTGGTGTGGCCGTCCGGGGCTCCGGGCCCGTCCCGTCGGAAACGCGACAGGGCCGTCCATCCCGGACGGCCCTGGTCAGGCGTGGCTGGTGGCCGTCCTAGGACGGCCACCAGTCGAGACCTGCGAAGCGCTTCATGCGTTCGAGGATAGCGTCAGTCCTCCACGACGAGGGCGGGAGTTTCCTTGCGCAGCGTCTCGCCGCGGAAGAACTCCGGCCGGTACGCGCCGTACCAGAGCATCAGCACCGCGCCGAGCAGCAGGATGCCGACGCCGATGACGAACACCGAGCCGATGCCGAAGACGGCGCCGCTGCCGTACTCCGGGTCCCAGGCGTCGGTGAGGGTCTGCAGGAAGACCGCGCTGAGCAGCACGCCGCCGAGCAGCGGTGCGATCCCCTTGACCAGGAGGTCGCGCGCACCGCCGCGGAGCGAGCGGCGGAAGTACCAGACGCAGGCGAAGGCGGTCAGCGCGTAGTAGAAGCAGATCATCAGGCCGAGGGCCAGGATGGTGTCCTGGACGACGTTCTCGCTGATCACGCTCATGCCGACGTAGAAGGCGGCGGTGGCGATGCCGGCGGCGACCGTCGCGTAGCCGGGGGTGCGGAAGCGCGGGTGGACGGTGCCGAAGCGCGGCGGGACGGCCCGGTAGGCGCTCATCGCGAGCAGGGTGCGGGCGACCGGGATGAAGGTGGTCTGCAGGCTCGCGGCGGCGCTGGCGACGACGGCGAGGAACAGCAGGATGCTCCACGGCGAGCCGAGCACCGGGCGGGCCAGGGCGGCGAAGACGTTGTCGGCGGTGTCCGGGTTGCCGAGGCCGGTGCCGGTGGTGCCGACTCCGGCGAACATCTGGGAGGCGATCGCGACCAGCAGGTACGAGCCGACCAGGGTGACCATCGAGATCATCGCGGCCCGGCCCGGGGTCTTGGCGCTGCCGCTGGTCTCCTCGTTCATGGTGAGGCAGGTGTCCCAGCCCCAGTACATGAAGATCGAGAGCGAGAGGCCGGCGGTGAACGCGCTGAACGAGCTCACCTCCAGCGGGTTGAGCCACGACGCGGAGAAGCCGACCGAGTCCGGCAGGTCGCCGGCGACGGCCTTGGCTACGGCGACGCCGGCGAAGAGGAGCAGGACCGCGAGCTGGAGCCCGACCAGGCTGTACTGGAACCACTTGGTGGCGGTCATGCCCCGGTAGCTCATCGCGGTGGCGGCGGCGATCAGCACGACCACCGTGAGCAGGTGGACGGCCTTGTTGTCGTTCAGTTCGGAGACCGCGCTGCTGCCGGTCATCTCGCCGAGCATCAGGTAGAGGAAGTCGGTCGCCACCCCGGCCAGGTTGGACAGCACGATGATGGTGGCCACCGTCAGGCCCCAGCCCGCCATCCAGCCGACGCGCGGGCCGAAGGCCTTGACCGTCCAGGTGAAGGACGTGCCGCAGTCCGGGAAGTCCTTGTTCAGCTCCTTGTACGCGAACGCGACGAGCAGCATCGGCAGGAAGCCGGCCAGGAAGACCGCGGGCATCTGGACGCCGACGGCGGTCACGGTCGGTCCCAGCGTCGCGGTCAGGCAGTAGACCGGGGCGACCGTCGACACGCCCAGGACCACGCTGCTCAGCAGGCCGACCGAGTTCCCCCGTAGGCCCTTGTCCCCCGTTGCCCCCGCCGCCCCCGGATCGGGGGCTCCACCACTGGCGCCACTGACCGGGGCACCCTGCGGAGCGGTGGGCGCCGTTGCCCGCCCGCTGCTTCCGTGCTCTGAGAGCTGCTGATCAACCACCTGCGCACCCTAGGTGCGGGTACCGAAGGTTGAGTAGGCCAACCCCTGGTGATCTGAACCACTCCCTTCGATTCACCAGAGCACACCGACCCGTTGGCGATTGATGCATGGGGCGTTATGGCGTGTACCTTTATTTCTAAGGGTTGTTATCGAATTGATTTGCCTCTTATGTCACGTTTTGAGATGTTCTGGCGCCGCCCGGACGGGGCGGGAGCGGGACGGATCGGGACCTTCGGATAGGTTTGCCTCACCTAATCCCCCGACCGTGAAGGAGCGCCGCGTGGCCCCCACCTCCGGCAACCCGACCGTCCACCAGCCCTCCCGCCGGAAGCTGCTCACCGTGGGACTCACCGGCGCGGCCGCACTCGGCCTCGGCGGACTGCTCACCGCCTGCGGCAGCTCGGGCGGTTCCGACGGCGGCGCCTCGGCCGGCGGCACCGCGAAGCCCTCCGGCGGCTCCTCCCCGGACCAGAAGTCGGTCAAGCAGGGCGGCGACGACTACGCCACCGTCATCGAGAAGATGAAGGGCTTCGGCACCGACGCCGCCCCCGGCGTCTACCCGCGGACCGTCCGGCACGCGATGGGCGAGACGGTCATCCCCGCCAAGCCGCTCCGGGTCGTCGTGCTGGACACCGGCGAACTCGACAACGTCGTCTCGCTCGGCATCCAGCCGGTCGGGGTCGTCTACACCGACGGCTCCAAGACCATGCCGTCCTACCTCAAGGACAAGGCCGGCAGCCCCGCCAGCGTCGGCACCATCAACAGCCTCAACCTGGAGGCCATCGCCGAGCTCAAGCCCGATCTGATCCTCGGCAGCCAGCTGCGCGCCCAGGACCAGTACGCGCAGCTCTCCAAGATCGCGCCGACCGTCTTCTCGCTGCGCCCCGGTTACCCCTGGAAGCAGAACTTCCTGCTCAACGCGAGCCCGTTCGGGCTGGAGGCGGAGGCCAGGGCCCAGCTGGACGCCTACCAGGCCGCGGCCGCCGCGATCGGCGCCGGGCTCGGCGACAAGCGGCCCACCATCACGCCGCTGCGCTTCATGCCCGGCAAGACCCGGCTGTACGCGGAGCTGTCCTTCATCGGAACCGTCCTGGCCGACATCCAGCTGCCGCAGCCCAAGATCGAGCAGGTCAAGGAGCTCGCGGTCGAGATCAGCCCCGAGCAGATCGACAAGGCCGACGCCGATTGGATCTTCTACGGCGTCTACGGCTCGCCCAGCTCCACCAACCAGGACGCGGTGCTCGGCGGCCCGCTCTGGAAGACCCTCGGCGCGGTCAAGTCCGGCCAGGCCCGGCCGGTCTCGGACGAGACGTGGTTCCTCGGCCTCGGCGTGACCGCGGCCAACATCGTCCTGACCGAGCTGAAGGGCTTCGTCGCGCCCGGGGCCTGAGCCCTCGGACCCGTGGCCCCGGGTGCTCGGCACCCGGGGTCGGGGGTCGGGCTCCGAGACCGGCGCCGGGGCCGCACGCTGCCGGGGTTCCCGCTCTCCCGGGGTGCCAGGCCCGACCGCCCGGCGCTCCGACGGGCTTCGGCGCGGACGGGGCGCAGCGGTGTCGTCGCGTCCAGCGGGCGGAAAGGCGCTTGGAGCTGGTCGCAGGGTGCGGGAGGATCATCCGGACCGTACCCCGAAGGGCCCGTGCCGATGACCACGCTCGACCAGACCACCGCCGACCTCTCGCCGTCGGACGCGCCCGCGCCCGGCGAGCGGGCCCTGACCGCAGCACCGGCGGCGCCGGACTCCGCCGCCGGGGAAGGCAGCGCCGCACGCTGTTCGATCGCGGCGGCGGGCACCGACTGCGCGCCGCGCGGTGGCACCGGGGCCGGGACCTCCCGGGGCGGCTCGGTGCCACGGCCGCGCGGCGGGGCGGAGGATGACGCCGGCTTCGGCGGCGGGCACGGCGACAGCGGCTCCGACGTCGGCGGGCACGGCGGCTCCGACGCGGCGCGGGTCCCGGGCGGGCCGGCCGGCGCGGACGGCGCCGCCGTCCCCGGCCCGGACGTCACGGGGTTCGTCCGGCTCCAGCAGCCGCCGACGGCCGAGGACCGGACGGTGCCCGTGCTGCGCGCGGCCCAGGAAGAACTGCGGAGCGCCCCCGCCCGGCGCCCCTCGCCGTCCCGTCGGCTGCGTCGGATGCACCCGCAGGCGGCCGGTGCGGGCCAGGCGAGGGCGGCCCGTGCGAGGAGCAGGCAGACGCCGGACGTCGCGGCCGTCCCCGGCCCGGACAGGGCCGACGGCACGCCCGGCCCGCAGCCCCCTGCCGCCGAGACTCCCCTCGGCATCCTGATCAGCGGTACCCCGAACCTCCCGGAGACGGCCGGCCACCCCGAGGAGCGGCCGGCCATCCGGGCCACGGCGGAGCTGGTACGCCTCGGCCGCGGGACCTGCCTGGTGATCCTGCCCGCCTGGCGGCCCGCCATCGCCGTCTCGGTCCCCACCGAGCACCTGCTGACGGCCACCGGCCTGGCCTTCGAGCAGCTGGCCGACGCGCCGCTCTCCGTCGTGATCAACCCCGGTGCCCTGCACGACCGGGAGCTCGAACTCCGGGACTGGCGGGCCGGGCCGCCCGGGCGGCCGGGCCGGCGCGGCGGGCGTCGGCAGCCCTGACGCAGGTCCGCCCGTCCGCGCCTGACGGGCGCGGGGCACCGCGGTGCGCCCGGTGCTCCGCAAGGGTCCGGGAGGGCTCAGGTGGTGGTGACCGGCCCGCCGTTCGGGATGTAGCCGAGATCGACCGGCTCCGGTTCCCGCCGGTCGGCGAGCCAGCCCTCCCGTACGGCCGCCAGCAGTTCGGGCAGCTTCGGCGGCCAGAGCGCGTCGGCGTGCTCGTCGGCGAGGTCGGCCGGGGTCCACCAGCGCCAGTCGAGGATCTTGTCCGCGGCGTGCATCGCGCTGACGTCACCGACCGGGCCCCGGTGCGGGCCGCTGGTGAGGTAGATGTGCTCGTGCTGGCGGACGGGCGTGCCGTGCCAGGTGAAGTCGTGCTCCCAGGTGCAGAGCAACGGCCCGGGTTCGAGGTCGGTCCAGCCGGTCTCCTCCCAGAGCTCGCGGCGCGCACCCGCCTCCGGCGTCTCACCGGGTTCGATGCCGCCGCCCGGCATGGTCCAGTGCACGCCGACCTCGCTGTTGTCCGAGCGGAGGAGGAAGACGGATCCCTGATCGTCCAGCACCACCGTCCGGGCCGCCCGTCGCGGGGTCCTTCTCACGTTTCGCCACAGGTTTCGCATCGGGTCACTCTCGCAGCGGGCCGGGCCGACCGTCGAACGGATTGTCCTGCGCCGCCCTGTCGGTCCGTCGACCCGTCGGTTCGTCGACCCTTCGGCCCGTCCGCCCGTCCGCCCGTCGACCCTTCTGCCAGGGGACGGTGGGGTGTTGACGGGCCGACGAACAGTGGGTGGACGTACCCTGGCGCCCATGCCCGCACCCGCGTTCCTCCTCCCGGCCGACCCGCTCGACCGGCGCCGCCCCGACCCGCACTTCGCCTGGGAGGCCCGGCTGCTGCGGGGACTGGGCGGCGAGCACCATCTCGTCGACCACGACGCGCTGCTCGCCGGCGACGCCCAGGCGGCGGTCGGCGGGGTCCCCGGAGGCAGCGGCCCGTTCTGGTACCGGGGATGGATGATGCCCGCGGACCGTTACGCCGCCTTCGCGGCCGCCCTGGCCGAACGCGGCGCCCACCTGCTGACCAGCCCGCCCGGGTACGCCTCGGCGCACGAACTGCCGGGCTGGTACGGCGTGTTCGAGGGTGCCACGCCGACCAGCGTCTGGCTGCCGGCCACGGCATCGGTGCCGCCGGGGCCGGAACAACTGGCGTCGGCCGTCGCCCAGCTCGGCGGGCGCGGCCCGGCGATCGTCAAGGACTACGTGAAGTCCCGCAAGCACGAGTGGGACGAGGCCTGCTACGTCCCCGAGCTGGCCGACCTGCCGGCCGTGGCCCGGGTGGTCGCCCGGTTCGTGGAGCTGCAGGGCGAGTTCCTGGCCGGCGGAGTGGTGCTGCGGCGGTTCGAGGAGTTCGCCCGGGCGGGGGCGGACGGACCGGCCGACCGGGGCGACGGGCCGTCGGACACCCGGGCGTCGGACGGAGACGGCCAGGACGAGAAGGGGGACCGCCCGGACGGAGAGGGCCGGGACGGAGAGGGCATGGACGGGGACGGTCGCGGCGGAGACGGTCGCGGCGGAGGCGGTCGCGGCGGCGAGCAGGGTGCGGACGGCCCCGGCGGAGACGTCGGCAGGGGTCGGGCGGTGGAGGCCCGGGTCTGGTGGCTGGACGGCGAACCCGTGCTGGTCGGGCCGCACCCGGACACGCCCGGGTGCCCCGCCGACCCGGACCTCGACGTGGTCCGGCCTCTGGTCCGGGCACTCGGATGCCGCTTCGTCACCACCGACCTCGCCCACCGGGCCGACGGCTCCGGCTGGCGTGTGGTCGAGGTGGGTGACGGACAGGTGAGCGACCTGCCCCGGGGGG
The DNA here is from genome assembly GCF_056437345.1 of Kitasatospora sp. NPDC042419. Taxonomy (NCBI): domain Bacteria; kingdom Bacillati; phylum Actinomycetota; class Actinomycetes; order Kitasatosporales; family Streptomycetaceae; genus Kitasatospora; species Kitasatospora sp. NPDC042419. Next base: position 117,413 of record NZ_JBWKAW010000029.1, on the reverse strand, counting down.
TGGACGCGTCCGGGCTGCTGGTCGCACTGCTCGCCGCCTGAACGGCGCCCCGCCCGACCGGGGGTCGGGCGGGGGAAGCGGCCCCGGCTACCGGACGGCGGCGCCCGGCGCCGGCGCCCGGCGTCCGTCGCGCCCGGCCTCCCGGGCGTCCCCGACGAGCACGTCGTTCCCGCCGTGCCCGTCGTGCCCGTCGTGCCGCTCGTGCCGGTCCGCGACGAACGCCCGCCAGAGCCGGGTGTACACCCCGTCCAGGGCGAGCAGTTCGGCGTGCGTGCCGTCCTCGACCACCCGGCCGTGGTCGAGCACGACGACCCGGTCGGCACGCTCGGCGGTGGTCAGGCGGTGGGCGATGACCAGTGCGGTACGACCGCCGCTGAGGCGGTCCGCGGCGTGGTTCACCGCCGCCTCGGTGGCCAGGTCGAGCGCCGCGGTGGCCTCGTCCAGCAGCAGGACGTCCGGGTCGACCAGCTCGGCCCGGGCCAGCGCGATCAGCTGGCGCTGCCCCGCCGAGAGGTTCCGTCCGCGCCCGCTGACCTCGTGGTCGTAGCCGCCCGACAGCCGGAGGATCATGTCGTGCGCGCCGACCGCGCGGGCCGCCGCCTCCACCTCGGCCGCCGAGGCCGTGGGCCGGCCGTACGCGATCGCCTCGCGCACCGTCCCGGCGAAGAGGTACGCCTCCTGCGGCACCACGCCGAGCCGGTGACGGTACTGCGCCAGGTCGTACCGGGTCAGGTCGACGCCGTCCACCCGGACCGTGCCGGACGTCGCGTCGTAGAACCGGGCGACCAGCTTGACCAGGGTCGACTTGCCGGCCCCCGTCTCGCCGACCAGCGCCACCGTCTGACCGGCCGGGATCCGCAGGTTCACGCCGGTGAGGACGTCCGGGGCGCCGTCCGCGCCGCCGTTGTAGGCGAAGCCGACGCCGTCGAACTCGATCTCGCCGCGGAGCCCGTCCGGGACCGGCACCGGGTCGGCCGCCTCCGCGGTGCTGGTCGGGGTGCGCAGCAGCTCGCGGATCCGGCCCAGGCCCACCGCCGCCTGCTGGTAGCCGTCGAACACCTGGGAGAGCTGGTTGACCGGTGCGAAGAACAGGTCGATGTAGAGCAGGTACGCCACCAGCGCGCCGACGGTCAGCGTTCCGGCGTCGACCCGCGAAGCACCCACGATCAGCACCAGCGCCGCGGCCACGCTGGAGAGGAACTGGACGAACGGGAAGTACAGCGAGATGTAGAGCTGCGCCCGCACCCGTGCCTCCCGGTAGGCCATGCCACGGGCGACGAAGCGGTCGGTGTTGGTGTCCAGCCGCCGGAACGCCTGGACGATCCGCATGCCCGCCACGTTCTCCTGGAGGTCCGCGTTGACGGTGCTGATCAGGTCACGGGAGATCTCGTACTGGGCCTTCGACTTCCTGCGGAAGACCAGCGTCGCGGCGATCAGCAGAGGCAGCACCGCGAAGACCACCAGGGCCAGCCCGGCGTCGATGATCAGCAGGGCGGCGAAGATGCCGAGGAAGGTGAGCAGGCTGACCACGGCGGTGACCACGCCGGTCTGGAGGAACGAGGTGAGCGAGTCCAGGTCGGTGGTCATCCGGGTCATGATCCGGCCGGACAGCTCGCGCTCGTAGTAGTCCAGGCCCAGCCGGTTGAGGTGGGCGAAGATCTTGAGGCGCAGGGTGTAGAGCACCCGCTCGCCGGTGCGGCCGCTGACCCGGTTCTCCGCGCCCTGCACCAGCCAGTCCAGCAGGACGATCGCCAGCGCGACGAGCGCGGCCACGGCGACGCCGGACAGCATGGCCTTGCTGACACCGTCGTCGATGCCGTGCCGGATCAGGATCGGCAGGACCAGCCCTGCGCCCGCGTCCAGGGCGACCAGCAGCAGGGCGAGCGCGAGCGGTGCGCGGAAGGGGCGGAGCAGGCGGCGGAGGGAGAAGTCCGGGTCGCCGGCCTCGGCCTCGGTGCGGGAGACCGCAGGGGTGTCGGTGGCCGGCGGGAGGGCTGCGACCTGGGTCAGCAGGTCGGGGGAGGCCGTGCGGGCCGCCTTGGCCAGGGCCGGGGTGGGCATCGCGGGGGCGGTCCGGGCCTCGGTTCCGGTACCCGATTCGGTTCCGGCGTCGGTACCCGATTCGCTACCGGCCGGGTCTTCGGCGTCGGTTCCGGCCGGGTCTGCGGCGTCGCCCCGGGTTCGGGCGTCGGTTCCGCCCCGTGCCTCGGCCGCGACCTTGGCCTCGGCCTCGGCGGCCGGGTCGGTGCCGTGCTCGGCGTCGGTGGCGCGCTCGGCGGCGGTGGCGTCCGGGGTGGCGGTGGAGTCCGGGGTGGCGGTGGAGTCCGGGGTGGCGGCCGTGGACGGGGTCCGGCCGGCCTCGGGATCGGAGATCAGGGCCCGGTACTGGGGACATCGGGCGTCGAGTTCCTCGTGCGTACCGATGTCCAGCAGCCGGCCGTGCTCCAGGATCGCGATCCGGTCGGCCAGCTGCAGGGTGGAGCGGCGGTGGGCGATCAGCAGGGTGGTCCGGCCGGCCATCACCGAGCGCAGCGCGTCGTGGATCTCGGCCTCGATCTGCGGATCGACCGCCGAGGTGGCGTCGTCCAGCAGCAGGATGCGCGGGTCGGTGAGGATCGCGCGGGCCAGGGCGATGCGCTGGCGCTGGCCACCGGACAGGGTGAGGCCCTGCTCGCCGACCTTGGTCTCGTAACCGTCGGGCAGCCCCCGGACGAACTCGTCCGCCTGGGCCGCGCGGGCCGCCGCCACGATCTGCTCGTCGGTGGCGTCCGGCCGGCCGTAGGCGATGTTGGTGCGGACCGTCTCGGAGAAGAGGAAGCTCTCCTCGGGCACGATGCCGACGGCCGCCCGGACCGAGTCGAGCGTCAGGTCGCGCAGGTCGTGGCCGTAGAGGCGGACGGCGCCGGCCGCGGGGTCGTAGAACCTCGGCACCAGCTGGGCCACCGTGGACTTGCCGGATCCCGAGGCGCCGACCAGTGCCAGGGTCTCGCCGGGGGCGAGCCTGAGGCTGAGCCCGTGCAGCACGGGCGCGGGGTGCTCGGGGTCGTAGCGGAACTCGACCTGGTCGAACTCCAGCGCCACGTCGGCGGTGCGGGGGCCGACGGCGGCCGGGCTGCCGGCAGCCGGGTCGTCGGCCGAGTCGTCGGCGGTCGGGGCGGCGGCGACGGCCTCGGGGGTGGCGGGAGGGGCCTCCAGGGTGAGGTCGAGGGTGACCGCGTCCGGCCGCTCCTGGACCAGCGGACGCTCGTCGACCAGCTGGAGCACCCGCTCGACCCCCGCCCGGGCCTGCTGCCCGACCGTGATGACCATGGTCAGCATCCGCACCGGGCCGGTCATCTGCGCCACGTACGTGGAGAAGGCGACGAAGGTGCCGAGCGTGACCCGGCCGTCGACCGCCAGCCAGCCGCCGAAGGCCAGCACGGCGACCTGGGCCAGCGCCGGGATCGCCTGCATCGCCGGGTTGTAGCGGCTGTTCAGCCGGATCGACCGCAACCGGGCCGCGAAGAGCCGGTGCGAGGCCGTCTCCAGCTTGTCGAGCTCCTGGGCCTCCTGACCGAAGCCCTTGACCACCCGCACACCGCCGATGGCCTCGTCGACCACGCCCGCGACGGCCGCGGCCTCCTGCTGGGCCGCCCAGGTGGAGGGGAACAGCCGCTTCCGGCTGAGCACCGAGATCCACCAGAGGGCGGGGCCCATGACCAGGGCGATCAGGGTGAGCGGCGGCGAGAGCCAGATCATCACGCCCAGCGACATGACGAACATGAGCAGGTAGCCGGTCATCATGGGCAGCATCGAGAGCAGCCCGTTGATCAGCTGGAGGTCGGAGGTGGCGCGGCCGACCACCTGTCCGGTGTCCAGCCGGTCCTGCCGGTGGCCGTCCAGCCGACCGAGCGAGCGGAAGAGGTCGCTGCGCATGTCGTGCTGGACGTCGAGGGCCAGCTGCCCGCCGTAGTAGCGGCGCACCTGCGTGCAGCCGAACACCACGGCGGCGGCCAGCAGCAGGACGCCGGCCCACGGCGCCAGCGAACGGGTGTGCGCGGTGATGACGTCGTCGATGATCAGCTTGGTGACCAGTGGCACCAGTGCGGTGACGGCCATGCCGAGCAGCGAGGCGCCGAAGGCGAGCAGCACGCTGCGCCGCGACCGCCAGCAGTAGCCGAGCAGCCGTCGGAGCCAGCCCCGCTCGTCGGCCCCGCCCGCAGGGTCGGCACCGTGCGGACCCGCCGCCGGGCCGGGGTCCTGGCCCTGTGCGGCGCGCCCGGTGCCGTTCGACGTGCTCGTGTCGCCCCGTGCGCCGTCGGTCGTGTCGGCCGCGCCCCGGGAGCCGGTTCGGGTGCCGCTCGGGGAAAGCTCCACCGTAGATCCGTGAGTCTCAGGCATATTTAGGGATGCTAACCATTCCGTCGGGTGGCCGCCATGGAGTTTCAGGCCGGGGCGGGCCGGGAGTCCCGGCCCGGCGGAGGGGCCAACAGCCCGCAACCTGCGGCGATTCCCACACCGGCCGGTCCCCCGCACCCCTACCAGGGTCGCCGACCGCGCCCGGAACCGCCCACCGCCCGCCGACGCAGCGGGCGCACCTCCATTGGTCCTAGGCCGGACGACCGACCCCGGACACCGCGGGCCGCACGGTCAGGCCCGCGCGACAGCGGCTTCGGCAGCGGCTTCGGCGGCCGCTTCGGCAGCAGCGGCAGTGGCCGCGGCGGATTCGACGACGGCGTGGGCCCGGACGTCCGCGTCCGCCCCGGCACCGGTGTCGGCGCCCGGAGCCGGAGCCGCCACCACCGCAGCGCCGGCGGCGGCGGCCGCGAAGGCGCCGTGCGCGAGACGGTGCAGCAGGGCGGCCATGGCGTCGCGCTGGAGCCCGGCCCGCTCGTCCTGGGCGGGGTTCGGGCCGAGACTGTGCGGCGTCGAGTTGATCAGCCCGAAGACGGCGTGCACGGTCGCCCGGGCGACCGGCTCCGCCACCAGGGTCGCGAGCGGGGGGTAGGCCTGGCGGACCACGTCCACCCAGAGCTCCACGTAGCCGCGCTGGAGCCGGCGGACGGTCCTGCGGTCCTCCGTCCGGAGGTTCAGCAGCTCGCGGTCGTGCAGCGTGATCAGGTCGCGGTCGTCGAGCGCGAAGTCGACGTGCCCGCCGATCAGCGCGTCCAGCGCGGCGGCCGGGCCGTCGTTGCCACCCGCACGGCGGCGCCCCTCCTCAAGGAGCCGCTCGCTGATGCCGATCAGCAGGTCGGCGAGCATCGCGTCCTTGCCCGCGAAGTGGCGGTAGAGCCCGGGGCCGCTGATGCCGACGGCCTTGCCGATCTCGTCCACCCCGACGCCCAGGAAGCCGCGGGCGGCGAACAGCCGGGCGGCCTCCCTGCGGATCTGGTCGCGGCGCGGGAGTCCTGAGGCGGATGGGGCGTTCGACATGCATCCCATCGTAGACAGTGGGGTTATCGGTCGTTAACCTGGGCGACAGAAGTTAACGTTCATTAACGTGTGGGGGCCGCAGGCTCACCCGGCTCTGCCGGCCCATCTGCCACCGAGGGCAAGGGAGCTCTTGGAATGGTCATCTCCACCGCCGGAGTACCCACCGGCGTCAACGGCGGCACGGCGGCCGGCACCCCGGCGACCGGCGCGGCCCGCGGATCCGTCCCACCCGGCACCGCCGCGCCGGCACCCCGGCTGGGCACCGCCGCCGATCCCGGTTCGGAGGCGTACCGGGCCAACAGCGCGGCACACCGCGCACTGGTCGCCGAGCTCCGCGAGAAGCTCGGCACGGCCGCGCTCGGCGGGGGTGCCAAGGCCCGGGCCCGGCACACCGCACGCGGGAAGCTCCTCCCCCGCGACCGCGTGGACACCCTGCTCGACCCGGCCTCCCCCTTCCTCGAACTGGCCCCGCTGGCGGCCGACGGGATGTACGACGGCGCCGCACCGGCCGCCGGGGTGATCGCGGGCATCGGCCGGGTCGCCGGGCGCGAGGTCGTCGTCGTCGCCAACGACGCCACCGTCAAGGGCGGCACCTACTACCCGATGACGGTCAAGAAGCACCTGCGCGCCCAGGAGGTCGCGCTGGAGAACCGGCTCCCCTGCATCTACCTGGTCGACTCCGGCGGCGCCTTCCTCCCGATGCAGGACGAGGTGTTCCCGGACCGCGACCACTTCGGCCGGATCTTCTACAACCAGGCCCGCCTCTCGGCCGCCGGCATCCCGCAGATCGCCGCCGTGCTCGGCTCGTGCACGGCGGGCGGCGCGTACGTCCCGGCGATGAGCGACCAGGCCGTCATCGTCCGCAACCAGGGCACGATCTTCCTCGGCGGGCCGCCGCTGGTGAAGGCCGCGACCGGCGAGGTGGTGACCGCCGAGGAGCTGGGCGGCGGCGACCTGCACTCCCGGACCTCCGGCGTCACGGACCACCTCGCCGAGGACGACGCCCACGCCCTCTCCATCGTCCGCACCATCGTCGCGGGGCTCGGCCCCCGCGCGGCCCGGCCGTGGTCGCTCGCCCCGGCCGAGCCGCCGGCCGTCGACCCGGCCGGCCTGTACGGGGCCGTCCCGGTCGACCCGCGCACGCCCTACGACGTGCGCGAGGTGATCGCGCGGCTGGTCGACGGCAGCCGGTTCGCCGAGTTCAAGGCCGAGTACGGCGCGACCCTGGTGACCGGCTTCGCCCGGATCCACGGCCACCCGGTCGGCATCGTCGCCAACAACGGCGTACTGTTCGCCGAGTCCGCCCTCAAGGGCGCCCACTTCATCGAGTTGTGCGACCAGCGGGGCATCCCCCTCCTCTTCCTGCAGAACATCACCGGCTTCATGGTCGGCCGGCAGTACGAGGCGGGCGGCATCGCCAAGCACGGCGCCAAGATGGTCAACGCCGTCGCCTGCACCCGCGTCCCGAAACTGACGGTGGTGATCGGCGGCTCGTACGGGGCCGGCAACTACTCGATGTGCGGCCGGGCGTACTCACCCCGCTTCCTGTGGATGTGGCCGGGCGCCAAGATCTCCGTGATGGGCGGCGAACAGGCGGCGTCGGTGCTGGCCACCGTCCGCCGCGACCAGCAGGAGGCGCACGGCGAGGAGTGGCCGGCCGAGGCGGAGGAGGAGTTCAAGCGCCCCGTCCGCGAGCAGTACGAGCGCCAGGGCAACGCCTACTACGCCACCGCCCGGCTCTGGGACGACGGGGTGATCGACCCGATGGACACCCGAACCGTCCTCGGGCTGGCCCTGACCGCCTGCGCCAACGCCCCGCTGCCCCCGCCGGGCCCGTTCGGCGTCTTCCGCATGTAGGTCGTCCGCATGCGCGCCTTCCGCCCACGGACCGCCCGCGCCCAGCCGTGCGGACCGTCGGCCCGGTGGGCGGGCCCGCCCACCGGCGGGCGGCGCCGCGCCGGCACCGGCGCGCTCTGACCGCCACCCGTTCGAGCGCCCCCGCTCGACCACCTCCTCACGTACGGCTCCCCCTCGACCCGGAGGAACGCCTCCCATGTTCGACACAGTTCTGGTCGCCAACCGCGGCGAGATCGCCGTCCGGGTGATCCGCACCCTGCGGCGGCTCGGCGTGCGCTCGGTCGCCGTGTTCAGCGACGCCGACGCCGACGCCCCGCACGTCCGCGAGGCCGACGTCGCGGTCCGGCTCGGCCCCGCCGACCGCAGCGACAGCTCGGCCGCCGAGACCTACCTGCGGACCGACCAGATCCTCGCCGCCGCCCGCCGGACCGGCGCCCAGGCCGTCCACCCCGGCTACGGCTTCCTCGCCGAGAACGCCTCCTTCGCCCGCGCCTGCGCCGACGCCGGCCTCGTCTTCATCGGTCCTCCTCCCGCCGCGGTCGAGCTGATGGGCGACAAGATCAACGCCAAGGAGGCCGTCCGGGCCGCCGGCGTGCCCGTGGTCCCCGGCAGCCGGGCCACCGCGCCCACCGACGAGGAACTCGTCGCGGCCGCCGACGGGATCGGCTACCCGGTCCTGCTGAAGCCGTCCGCCGGCGGCGGCGGCAAGGGCATGCGGCTGGTCCGCGACCCGGCCGACCTCCCGGCCGAGATCGCCGCCGCCCGGCGCGTCGCCCGCACCGCCTTCGGCGACGACACCCTGTTGCTGGAGCGCTGGATCGACCGGCCGCGCCACATCGAGGTCCAGGTGCTGGCCGACGCCCACGGCACCACCGTCCACCTCGGCGAGCGCGAGTGCAGCCTGCAGCGCCGCCACCAGAAGCTGATCGAAGAGGCTCCCTCCGTCCTGCTCAACGCCGAGACCCGCGCCGCGATGGGCGCCGCCGCCGTCCGGGCCGCCGAGTCCTGCGGCTACACCGGCGCCGGCACCGTGGAGTTCATCGTCCCCGGCATCGACCCGGACTCCCCCGGCCCCGCCGAGGGGGTGCACGACTTCTTCTTCATGGAGATGAACACCCGTCTCCAGGTGGAACACCCCGTCACCGAACTCGCCGTCTCCGTGGGCGGCCCCCGCCCCCACGGTTCGTCTGCGTCAGGTTCGACCGCGGGTGATCAGGCCACGGACGGTCCGATCACCGACGGTCCGGCCGACATCGGCCCGGCCGCGGGCCGGCCCCGGCGGCTGGACCTGGTCGAGTGGCAGCTGCGGATCGCCGCGGACGAACACCTCACCTTCACCCAGTCCGACATCTCCTTCCTGGGCCACGCCATCGAGGCCCGGATCTGCGCCGAGGACCCGGAACGGGACTTCCTGCCCACCGGCGGACGCATCCTGCTCCTCGACGAGCCCCAGGGCGAAGGCATCCGGGTGGACTCCGGGGTGGCCCCGGGGACCGTCATCACCAGCTCCTACGACCCCATGCTCGCCAAGGTCATCGCCTACGGCCCCGACCGGCCGACCGCGCTGCGACGGCTCCGCGCCGCACTGGCCGACACCCGGATCCTCGGCGTCACCACCAACACCGGCTTCCTGCGACGGCTGCTCGCACACCCCGAGGTCGCCGCCGGCCGGCTCGACACCGGCCTGGTGGAGCAGACGGCGCAGCAGCAGCCCGGGCTGCTCGCCTCGCCCTACTCCCCGGCCGCCGCACCCGGCACCGAAGCCCCCGACGCCGGAACCCCGGAGGCCGTGGCCCCCGGCACCGTGCCGCCCGAGGAACCGACACCCGCCCACCTCCTCTACTACGCCGCCGCGCTGGCACGGCACCTGGACCTCACCCCCGCCGCCGACGGCGACGGCTGGACCGACCCCTTCTCCCTTCCCTCCGGCTGGCGCCTGGGCGGCGACCCGGCCTGGACCACCCACCGACTGCGTGCCCCCGGCCAGGACCCGGTGTCGGTGCGCATCCGCTCGATCACTGCGGGCAACGTAGCCGAGGCCACTGACAATCCGCCCGGCGTCACCCCCGAGGTGGAGATCCGGCTCGGCACCGGACCGGTCCACCGCGCCCGGGCCCTCCGGTCCGGCGACCGCCTCCGCCTCACCGTCGACGGCCTGCAGACGACCTTCACGCTGACCGCCGACCACGCCCCCGGCACCGCCGCCGGCCCGGTGACGTGGCTCGGGATCGACGGCGACGCCTGGCCGGTCCACGGCCACGACGCCGTCGGCGAGGGCGCCACCGCCGGTGCGGCCCACCACGGCGCCCTGACCGCGCCGATGCCGGGCACCGTCACGGTCGTGAAGACCACGGCCGGCGAGACCGTCCGCAAGGGCCAGCCCCTGCTCGTCCTGGAGGCCATGAAGATGGAACACGTGATCGCCGCTCCGCACGACGGGACGGTGAGCGAGCTGCGGGCCACCGCGGGCGCCACCGTGGCGATGGAGGAGCTGCTGGTCGTGGTCGCCCCCGCCGAGGCCGAACCGGCCGCCGCCGAGGGCGCCGGGGCCGTCGCCGGGGTGCGGTCGTGACCGCCCCCGCCCCGGCCCCCGGGCACGAGCCCGACGCGCTCGACCTGGGCCTGCCGGCCCCGGTCCGCGCGCCCGGCCTGCCCGAGGAGGTCCGGATCCACGAGGTCGGACCGCGTGACGGGCTGCAGAACGAGGGCGCCCTGGTCCCGGTCGAGGTCAAGGCCGAGTTCATCGCCAGGCTCGCCGCCGCCGGCCTGCGCACCGTCGAGGCCACCAGCTTCGTTCACCCGAAATGGGTACCCCAGCTCGCCGACGCCGAGGAGCTGATGCCCCGGCTCGCCGGCCTGCCGGCCCGTCACCCCGGGCTGCGCCTGCCGGTCCTGGTGCCCAACGAGCGCGGGCTGGACCGCGCGCTGGCCCACCGCACCGAGGACGTCGCGGTCTTCGCGAGTGCCACCGAGACCTTCGCCCGCCGCAACCTCAACCGTTCCGCGGACGAGGCGATGGCGATGTTCCGGCCCGTCGTGGAGCGCGCCACGGCGGCCGGGGTCCGGGTCCGCGGCTACCTGTCGATGTGCTTCGGCGACCCGTGGGAGGGTCCGGTCCCGCCCGCCCAGGTGATCGGCTTCGGGGTGCGGCTGCTGGAGATGGGCTGCACCGAGCTGAGCCTCGGCGACACCATCGGCGTGGCCACCCCCGGCCAGGTCACCGCCCTGCTGGACGGTTTCGCCGCGGCGGGGGTGCCGGCGGAGCGGCTCGCGGTGCACTTCCACGACACCTACGGCCAGGCGCTCAGCAACACGCTGGCGGCGCTCCGCTCCGGGGTCACGACGGTCGACGCATCGGCCGGCGGCCTCGGCGGCTGCCCGTACGCCAAGAGCGCCACCGGCAACCTGGCCACCGAGGACCTGGTGTGGATGCTGCACGGACTCGGCATCCGCACCGGCGTCGACCTCCGCGCGCTGGTCGCCACCAGCGGCTGGATGGCCCGGCGGCTCGGCCGCCCGAGCCCGTCCCGGACGGTCCAGGCCCTGCTGGGCCCCGGCGCCGCCGAGCAGGACTGACCCCGGCTCCACCCCCGGCGGCCCGACCACCCCTCCGGACCGCATCCGCCCCTCTCACCACACCGCACGTCCGCCACACCATCGAACGGACGGCGGTCGTCCCGCTCAAGCCCGCGCCCACCGGCGGGGCCTCAGGAGGATCACCATGCTCGACCACCGGTTGGACACCGAGTACGAGGAACTGCGGCGCACCGTGGCCGAATTCGCCCAGGACGTGGTCGCCCCGAAGATCGGCGAGTACTACGAGCAGGGCGAGTTCCCCTACGAGATCGTCCGGGAGATGGGGCGGATGGGCCTGTTCGGCCTGCCCTTCCCGGAGGAGTACGGCGGCATGGGCGGCGACTACTTCGCGCTCTGCCTGACGCTGGAGGAGCTCGCCCGGGTCGACTCCTCGGTCGCGATCACCCTGGAGGCGGCGGTCTCGCTCGGCGCGATGCCGATCCACCGCTTCGGGACCGAGGAGCAGAAGCGCGAGTGGCTGCCCCGGCTGACCTCCGGCGAGCTGCTCGGCGCGTTCGGGCTGACCGAGCCCGAGGGCGGTTCCGACGCCGGCGCCACCCGCACCACCGCCCGGTACGACGAGGCCACCGACGAGTGGGTGATCAACGGCACCAAGTGCTTCATCACCAACTCCGGCACCGACATCACCGGTCTGGTCACCGTCACCGCGCTCACCGAACCGATCGCTCGTTCGAGTGAAGAGAGCGAATTCTCCTCGCCACGGCGCGAGATCTCCTCCATCATCGTGCCCACCGGGACCCCCGGGTTCCACGTGTCGAAGAAGTACTCGAAGGTCGGATGGAACGCATCCGACACCCGCGAACTGTCCTTTACCGACTGCCGCGTTCCCGCGGCCAACCTGCTGGGCGAGCGTGGTCGCGGCTACGCCCAGTTCCTGCGGATCCTCGACGAGGGCCGCATCGCGATCGCCGCCCTGGCCACCGGCCTGGCCCAGGGCTGCGTCGACCAGTCCGTTTCCTACGCCGGTACGCGCCGGGCCTTCGGCCGGACGATCGGCACCAACCAGGCCATCCAGTTCAAGCTCGCCGACATGGAGATGCGTGCCCACACCTCCCGCCTCGCCTGGCGGGACGCCGCCTCCCGGCTGCTGCACTCGGAACCGTTCAAGAAGGAGGCCGCGATCGCCAAGCTGTACTCGTCGGAGGCCGCCGTCGACAACGCCCGCGAGGCGACCCAGATCCACGGCGGGTACGGCTTCATGAACGAGTTCCCGGTCGCCCGCTTCTGGCGCGACTGCAAGATCCTCGAAATCGGCGAAGGCACCTCGGAGGTCCAGCGCATGCTCATCGCGCGCGAGCTCGGCGTCTCCTGAGCCGACCCCCGCACCACACCGCACCGCATCCGAACACCGCGGCGCACCCACGTCCGTCGACTCCCCCGCGCCCCGCCCGTCGAGCACTCGCTCACCGGCGGGCGGGGCCGGAGGACCACGGGAAAGGCGGCCCCATCGCACCACCGTCACCTGTGTCGATCTGCTCGTACCGGCTGAGCGCGAGTTCGAACGCCGTCGGCTCGACCTTCACCGTGCCGTCGAACGGACCGCTGAGCTGGAACACCAGGCAGACCGCGAACGCCACCGAGGCGCCCATGAAACCCATCAGCACCAGGTTCCGCGCGCCGGCGGTCAGGCCGACCAGCGGCGGAACGGCCAGCACGGCCACCGCTCCCACCACCAGGGCCCACAACTCCAGGGCCGGCGCCCGTGAATCAACGTCGGCCAGCCGCGCGGTCCGCCGCGCGTAGACGTCCTCCAGCCCCCTCAACGTATCCGCCTTGGCGGCGAGTTCGACCGGGTCCACGGTCCGTACCGCGTCCGCCGCACCCCGGACCCGGTCGATCGACACCCACGCCTCGGCACTGCCGTGCCCCCGGCCCAGTTGCACCCACTCCTCGTCGATCACCTGCCGGGTGTACGCCTGGAGCCGCTGCCGCACCACCGGGCGGTCCGGCCCCGGGAGCATCCGGGCGGACCAGTACACCTCGGTGAGCGCACGGGACTCCTCGTAGGTGTGCTGGCGTGCTTCGCTGAGCTCCTGCCAGGCGCCGGCGACGGCGAAGCCCGTGAAGAGGGCGAAGAAGCCGAGCACCGCCGCGCTCACGAAGCCGACCGCGGAGGAGTTCCCCTCGTCGTCCGGGGAGGAGCGGAGCCGCCCGATGACGAGACCGATCAGCAGAGCGAGAAACGCACCGGCCAGCACCGCGACGACGTTGACCCACATCTACCGGGTCCTCCTCAGGAGTTCATCGTCCACTGCGGCCTCCGGGGCCACCGCGCCGGCGCTTCCGCGCCATCACCGCGGCGGCCAGGACGACGAGGACGGGAAGCATGATCGACAACAGCAGCATCATCACTTCGCGGGTGCCCCATGCGTCCCCCCAGTCGAACGGCGAGCCCTGAGCCTGCCGGGCGACCCCGGCCGCGCCCCCTCCCGGGTTGCCGGAACCCGTGCCCGCAGCGTCAGCCCCGGGATTCTGGGAGCCGGTGCCCACGGAATCCGCACCGCTGCCGACAGCACCCGGGCCACCACCCGCGGCAGCGGCTCCGCCACCCACCCCGGCCGCGGCGCCCGCCGCGGCATTCCCTGCAGCCCCTGCAGCTCCTGCCGACGTGGTGGCCGACACGGCCTGGAAGGGGCTCGCCGGAAGTCCGAACAGCGCGGTGCCCGGGCGGTAGGGCACCGCCGAACCAGCTGCCGCTGCTGCGGCAGCGGCTGCGGCAGCGTTCTGGGCGCCGGCGGCCTGCCCTGCGGCTGCTGCAGCAGCAGCCGCAGCAGCAGCGTTGGCGGGCGCCGCATTGGCAGCCGCCGCAGCATTCGGAGCGGCGGCCGAACCGGCCGGCGGAGCAGCGGGGTTGGGCGGCGGAGCGTTGACAGCGGCGTTGGCGGGGTTGGCGGCTCCACCGGCAGCGGCCGCCGGATTGGCCGCGGCCACGGCTCCACCGGCCGCCGACCCGCCCGGAGCGCCCGAAGCACCCGGAACAGCCGGAGCACCGGGAACAGCCGGCCCACCGGGAGCCCCCGCGGTGCCCGGCGGCACCGGATTGCCGGCCGCACCGGGCTGGGCACCCGTACCCGGCGGGGCGGCCGGAGCGGGGCCCTCACCCTCGTACTCGCCCGGGGCCTCCGCGGTGAGCGGCCGGGGGGCCAGCGGGCGCCCGTCCTGACCGACCGCCCCGTCCAGCGCCAGGCCCTCGGCCCGCGCCACAGCGGTGTGCCTGCCCGGCTGCGCCTCGCCCGAGGCGGTGCAGTCCAAGGGTCGGCCCGGCTCCAGCAGGCCGGCGGCGGACTGGCCGACACAGCTGACCTGCCCCACCCCGGGAAGGAGGTCCACCACACTGACCGCGCTGATCGGCGAGTCCCCGGCGGCGTCCACCCGGTACCTCAGTCGGACGTCGCCGCCCACCCGCGCCACCACGGCCCGGCGCCCGGGAAGCACCTCGGAGGAGTCCGGGGAGGAGGAAGGGCCGGTCGGAGGAAGCGGCAGGCCGGTCGCCGGCTCCCCGGCCCCGACCCGGTCGGCGGTACGGACCGCGGCACGACCGGCGGCGCGGGTCACCACACCCGAACCCGTGGGAACTCCCACCCTGGTCAGCGTCATCGCGGCGTCCAGCCCCTGGTAGCCGGCCTCCGCGGTCGCCACGGCCTTGGGAATGCCCTTCGGGGCGTCCGCCTCGGCCCGGACCTCGGTCCGCTGCCGTCCGCTCCGCGCCGGCAGGGTGGCGGAGCACTCGACGACGCCCAGGGCGGGGAGCACCAACGGCTGCTGCCCGCCGCAGGCCACCGCCGCCCCGGAGACCTGGGCGTCCTTCAGGACCGTGACGGTCAGCGGGTACTCCGCCTGGTTCGCCAGCCGGTAGACGCGCAGCAGCTGTTCGCCGGACCGGACCCGGACTCCGGCGGCCGCAGCCCCGTTGGTGCGGACCTCCAGCCGCACGGCGCCCCGGGCCTCCCCGCCCGCCGGGCTGAGCGCCGACGCTCCGGGGGCGTCGGCGAGGACCGCGACCGGCAGGAGCACCGGCAGGGCCGTCGAGAGGGCGAGGAGGGCGACGGCGCGACGGGACGCGCGGTGGAGGGGACGTCTCGACGGCCCGGGGCCGGGCGAGGTGGGCCGACTGATCACCTTGTCATTCTTCGCACCGCGCCCCCGGCCGGACCGGAGCGAGGCGTCGACCCACCGGCGCGGTTGACACGTTCGGCCCAGCGGAAGGCCCACCGGCGAAGGGCGGACGATCCGTCAGGGAATCACGATCACCGGGCGGTTGGCCCTGCGGGCGAGGCGTCCGGACACGGATCCGAAGATCTTGCCGAGCAGGCCGTGCGTGCTGCCGACCACGATCGCGTCGGCGGCGTACTCGCGGCCGACCTCCTCGATCTCGTGGCAGATGTCGCCGCCGCGCTCGACCAGGATCCACGGAACGCCGGCGAGGAAGTCCGCGCAGGCGAGCTCCAGGCCGAGCACCTCGGTCCGGTGGTCGGGGAGGTCGACGAAGACGGGCGGTTCGCAGCCCGCCCAGACGGTGGCGGGCAGGCGGTTGGCCACGTGCACGATCACCAGGCCGCACTGCGAGCGACGGGCCATGCCCACCGCGTAGGCGAGGGCGCGCTCGCTCGACAACGAGCCGTCGAAGCCCACCACCACGCCGTGCTGGAAGGCCGGATCGCAGGAACGGCCGGGTGCCTGCCGGACCGCCGGTTCGCCCGGCGCGCTGGGCAGGCCGGACGTGCTCGGGCGGTCGGCGCCCGGACCGGGGCGGCCCGTCACCGGGGGCTCCGCACCGTCGGCCCGGTGTCCGTCCCGTCGTTGGCGGGAGCCGGAACCGGGGCGGCCGCGGCGCGCGATGTTGCGGAGGGGCCGGGTGAGACCACCGCTCCGGGCGTCCGCATCCGGTTCCACCGGTCGGTAGGACTCAGAACCAGCCATGGCACAAGGCTCTTCGAAGGGGATGGGTCGACAGGAGAGGACAACGCTGCCCGGGCAGCAGGCCCGCCCACGGGACGACGTCGGTCTGCGCCGCGCACCACCGTTTGTGACCTGTTCCTTTCAGAGTACGACGGGCCGGGGACTCAGCCCAGCCACGAGGCCTCGGGACGACGCTCTTCCCGCGAACGGGGGATGCGCCCGCCGTCGGCCGTGCGCCCCCGCCCGCGCGCGGACGCGCCCCTCCGGCGAGAGAGGTTCTCTGGAGCTTGACTGAGCGGGCCGGGCGGCGCAACAGGCCACCGGGACACCGTGACCGGACTGTCATGGATCGACGACGATCCGTTGCCACCCGGTCACCGGACAACGGGCCTCACCCGTCACGGCCGTGCCCCGGCGCCACGGCGCCCGGCATCCGTTCCGGCCATTCCGCACGGGTTCGCGACGGCCTCTGGCATTTGCCAGGTGCATAGGTGAAGCCGCTGGCACCATGCTCGGCATGCCCCTGCTCCTGCTCGACCTCGACAACACGCTGCTCCCCAGGGACGCCGCTTTCCGGGCCTGGGCTCAGGACTTCCTGACCGAACGCGGGCTGCCGCCCGGCGACGTCGACTGGCTCGCCACCATCGACGGCGGCGGCTACGTGCCGCGCAGCACCGTACTGTCCGCCGCCCGGCGCCGCTACGGACTGGACGAGTCGCTCGACCGCCTGCTCGCCCACTACCGGCGCGGCATCAACTCCCACATCCACTGCCCGTCCCGCAACATCGACGCGCTGCGGGCGGCACGGGACGCCGGATGGACGCTCGGGATCGTGAGCAACGGCGGCACCGGGCCGCAGCTGGAGAAGATCCGCCGGACCGGGCTCGGTCCGCTGGTCGACGGCTGGGTGATCTCCGAGGAGGCGGACTGCCTCAAACCGGACCCGATGATCTTCGAGATCGCCGCGCAGCGGTGCGGCATCGCGCCCGTCGGCGACTGGACCGACCACACCTGGATGATCGGCGACCACGCCCCCGCCGACATCGCCGGGGCCGAACTGGCCGGGTTGCGCAGCGTCTGGCTGCACCACGGCCGCCCGTGGGCCGAGCCCGGCTACCGGCCGACGCTGAAGGCGGGCGGCCTGCCGGAGGCCGTCGGGCAGGTGCTGTCGGCCCGCGGTGCGCCGTCCTCGCGGCCGGGGATCCGGGCGGACGGTCCGGTCCGGCGGCGGAGCGCCGGCGATGCGGGCGCCGTGGGCGGCCCCCGCTCGCGGGAACGCGGGCCCCTCGGCGTCCGGGCCGCCTCGGTGCCGGCCGGGACCGTCGTGGCTCCCGGCGGAGGCGTCGCGACGCCGATCGGAGCCGTCGTGGCGGCCGTGGGCGGTTCGGCCGCGGTGAGCAGTGCTGTCGCGGTGAGCGCCCCGGTCCCTGGAGCGGTCACCGCGTTCGGGACCGCCGGACCGGCCAGGGCCACGGTGCCGCCCGGGACCGTCGTGGTGCCGATCGGCCCGTCCCCGGCGGGCCAGGGGGCAGCGCACCAGGGGGCGGCCGGGCCGGAGGCGGCGGGGCCGGGGGCGAGGGCGCAGACCAGCGCGCGGCCCGGCGCGCAGTGCCGGCTGTCCGCCCTGGACGGCGGGCATGCGCCTGTTGCCGCGAACGCCACGGGCGGTGCCCCCCGGAGCCCGGGAGCAGGTTTCACTGTCCGAAACCGGCCCGGCGAGTTTGCCGCCGACGGCGCCGACCGTCCCACGCCCGGGGCCGCCACCGGGTCGGTCGAGCCGCCCGTCGCGTTCCCCCCGCCCGCGCCCGCGCTCCCGCCCGCGGGCGAGCCACCCGCGCGGACGAGGTTCGCGGTGCCGCCCGCCCGGTCGGCCACACCTCCGGCCGCGGCCTTCCCGGGCACCGCCGGAACCGTGGACGGGCCCGCGCACCGCACCGCCCGGACCGGCTAGGGGTTGTCTGACGATTCGCGTCGCATCAGCGCGGCGTCCGGGTGCGCGCATCGCAAGGCGGAGGATGGGGGCACCTCCCGACCGAAGGCTGGGGGCGCGTCGCGGACCCGGGCCGATCCACACGAGATGCGCCCGGGGGCGGCGCCGCGCGCGAGGCGGCTCAGCGCGTCCACCACCGGGTGCGGCCCAGTTCCGTGAAGCCGAGCTTGCGGTAGAGCGGCTCGCCGAGGGCGGTGGCGACCAGGGTGGCCGGACGGGCCGGGTGCGCGGCGGCCAGCGCCGTCCGCAGCACCGCCCGGGCCACTCCGCGCGAGCGCTGGGCGGGGAGGGTGGCGACCCAGTAGACGCCGGTCGCCCGGCCGTCGTCATGGGTCAGGCAGGCGCCGGCGGTCACGCCGTCGACCCGGCCGAGCCAGGCCCGGCAGCCGGGCTCGCCCAGGAGCGACTCGGGCAGGTGGACGCCCCTGGTCCAGGGCCGGCGGGCCGGGATCGGGAAGCCGTCGACCACCGCGCGCTCGGCTTCGGCGAAGGCCTCCGCGTCCAGGACCTCATCCACCGTCAGCACCCTTGCGGAGCCCGCGCCCCCGTTCCCGTCTACGCCCGCGCCCGCCGCCGGCGGTATCGACGGCGCCGGCGGCAGCGGGCCGGGTTCGCGCACCATCACCGCCATCTCGTGCCCGTGGCTGCAGCCCTGGCGGGTCAGGTCCAGGCCGCCGTACGGGTCCTCGACGGTGAGCCGTACGGTGTCCCATGCGGCGAACACGTCCGTCAGTTCCGCTTCCAGCGAACCCGGTTCGCCGTATGGCCTGGTCACCACCACGCGGTGGGCGTCGTCGGGGGTGCGGTCGCAGCGGACCGCGGTGAACCCCGGGCGGACGAGGTGCCGCCAGCCGTGCGCCCGTGCCTGGGCGAGCCAGAAGGCGGCGGCGTTGTCATTGGCCTGTTCGAGCCGGCTGAGGATCTTCACGGCAGGACGGTAGTCTCTACGGCCCGCCCGTGCCGTCCGGCCCCGACACTGGCCGGATGAGGCCTGGGAGGCGCACACTCGGCGGCCGTGCGCCCTCGCGTGCACCGCCGATTTTCGGTCAATCTCGCGCGGCTCCCCCGTCCTTGGGCAAATCCGCAGCCCAGACGCGCCGGCCGGGCGCGCCGGAGCCGGACGTCCCAGGACCCGTCCCGCGACAACCAGCCACCGTTGCACCGGCCCCCTTCCCAGAAGGGTCGACGGGTGCCACGCTTCGTGATCGAATGCATCACGCCAAATTGCCATGTCGACATAGCGTCGGATGGTGAACTTGTCACAACGGCAACGGTCCACCCGATAGATTCGATCTTGGCCAGCAGTGCCGCACCACCACACCACACCACCGAGGGGGCTTGAGCGCCTTGAGCAGGGTGAGCAGGAGCGACGCGGGTCCTGACAGCGGCCAGACCGCGGCCGGTATCGCGGGTCGTTCCGCGAGAGGCGCCGGCACCAAGGCCCCCGCCGCCAACACCCGCACCTCCGGCACCGCCTCGTACCCCTCCTATCCCTCGGCGGCCTCACCGGCCCCCGGCGCCACTTCCGCACCAGCCGCCCCCGGCGGCGCAGGTGTCTCCGGCGCCCCGGGGGCCCCGTCCTTCCCGGCAGCCCCGGAGCACGGTGGACGCACCGTCAGCCGACCCACCGTCAGCCACGGCGCCGGGTACGGCTCCGGACCGGACGGCCGGACCGGGCAGTCGGTTACCGGCCAACCTGGCGGCCATCCCGGCGGACACCCGGGTGGAGTGGAGAACGGGTTCACGACCTTCGCCGCCGCCCCGGCCGCCACGCTCTCCGGCCCGGCGGGCCCGGCGCTGGCCGGCACCGGAGCGGCCGGCGGGCTCCCGGGCGGACCGCTCGGCCTCGGGGCGTCCGGCCACGGCGCGCCCGGACACGGCCCCGGCGGCCACGGCGGAGGCTCCGGCCTCAACGGCTCCTCGGCGCCGGTGATGGCGGCCGCGCCGCGCAAGCTCTCCGGCCGGCGCCGCCGCGAGACCGTCGCCGTCCTGATCTTCGGCGGCGCACCGATCTTCGAGAGCTCGATCCCGCTCTCCGTCTTCGGCGTCGACCGCCAGGACGCCGGGGTGCCGCGCTACCGCCTGCTGGTCTGCGCCGGTGAGGAGGGGCCGCTCGCCACCACCGGCGGCCTCACCCTCTCCGCCCCGTACGGACTGGAGGCGCTCGCCCGCGCCGGCACGATCGTCGTACCGGCCTGGCGCTCGATCTCGCAGCCGCCGCCGGTCGAGGCGATCACGGCGCTCCGCAAGGCGCACCACGAGGGCGCCCGGATCATCGGCCTCTGCACCGGCGCCTTCGTGCTCGCCGCCGCCGGCCTGCTGGACGGCCGTCCGGCGACCACCCACTGGATGTACGCCCCGACCCTGGCCAAGCGCTACCCGCGGGTGCACGTCGACCCCCGCGAGCTCTTCGTCGACGACGGCGACGTGCTGACCTCGGCCGGCACCGCCGCCGGGATCGACCTCTGCCTGCACGTGGTCCGCAGCGACCACGGCGCCGAGGCGGCCAACGCGCTCGCCCGCCGGCTGGTGGTGCCGAGCCGCCGCAGCGGCGGCGGACAGGCCCAGTACATCGATCAGTCTTTACCGGAGGAGATCGGCAACGACCCGCTCGCCGAGGTGGTCACCTGGGCGCTGGAGAACCTCAACCAGCAGTTCGACGTCGAGGTGCTGGCGGCCCGTGCCTACATGAGCCGGCGGACCTTCGACCGGCGGTTCCGCACGCTCACCGGCAGCGCGCCGCTGCAGTGGCTGATCACCCAGCGGGTGCTGCAGGCCCAGCGGCTGCTGGAGACCTCGGAGCTGTCGGTGGACGACGTCGCGCGCCGCTGCGGCTTCCGGTCGCCGGTGGCGCTGCGCGGGCACTTCCGGCGCCAGCTCGGGGTCTCGCCGGCCGCCTACCGGACCAGCTACCGGGCCCGCCGGCCGGGCAGCGCCTCGGCCGGGCAGGTCTCGGCGCAGACCGGCGACCTCCGGCTGACCGGGGCCGTGCCGCAGCCGAGCGGGGCCCCGGCCCCGGCGGGCGGGGTGGTCCCGGGCCAGCACGGCGGGCACGGAGCGGCGACGGTGCCGGGCTTCCCCGGCGGGGCGGGCGGCGGCACGCACCCGGGCCAGCACGGGCAGCCTTCCGGGCAGGGAGTCCACGCCCGGGCCGGGCAGCCGTACCCGCACCAGTCGGCGGGGCACCAACAGCACCCCGGCCAGCCCGGGACCGGGCGCGGCCCGCGGCCGCCGATGGTCCCGGCGCAGCCCGGTCCGAACGCCGGCCGGCCGCCCCGGACGGCGGAGCACGCCGCGGCCGAGGACGGGCACCCGCAGCCGGGTGCCCGCGGCCAGGGTCAGGGTCACCGGACGTCGGCCGACCGGCCGCAGGACGAGGCCCCGTCGACCGGACGGAGCCACGGCGCGGCCGGCGGACGGTTGCCGGCAGCCGCGCCGGCCGGGACGCCCGAGGCCCGGGCGCGGCAGGCCCGGGCCGGCCAGGTCCGCCCGCAGGGCGGCCGGGCCCCCGCGCCGGACGGCGTCCGGGAGCCCCGCGACGCCCGGACGGCACGGGACGGCCGCCCCACGCACCCCGTCCACCCCGGCCGGGAGACCCGGGAAACCCGGGAAACGGACGGTCACACCCAGGACGAACACGGCTCCGAGGCGTGCGCCCCGGCGCCCCGCCCGGCTCCATCGGTGCCCGTGGCGCGTGATCGCGCCGTAGGGTGAGTGGCGTGAATGACCGTTTGGTATGGATCGACTGTGAAATGACAGGCCTCGACCTCGACCGGGACGCCCTGGTCGAGGTCGCGGCGCTGGTGACCGACTCCGAGCTGAACATCCTCGGCGAGGGTGTCGACGTCATCATCCGCCCGCCCGCGGAGGCGGTGGCGAACATGCCGGAGGTGGTGCGGGCCATGCACACCTCCTCCGGGCTGCTCGACGAGCTGGAGCACGGGGTGACGCTCGCCGAGGCGGAGGCGCTGGTCCTCGCGTACGTGCGCGAGCACGTGCCGGAGGCGGGCCGGACGCCGCTCTGCGGGAACTCGGTCGCGACCGACCGCGGCTTCCTGGCCCGGGACATGCCGGCCCTGGAGAGCCACCTGCACTACCGGATCGTGGACGTCTCCTCGATCAAGGAGCTGGCCCGCCGCTGGTACCCGAAGGCGTACTACAACAGCCCGCAGAAGGGCGGCAACCACCGGGCGCTCGCCGACATCCGGGAGAGCATCGACGAACTGCGGTACTACCGCGAGGCGGTGTTCGTCGCCCAGCCCGGCCCGGACACCGACACCGCGCGCGCGATCGCGGAGAAGTACCAGCCGCCGACCGGCTGACCCGGGAACCGTGGAGGTGCCCGCGTCCGGCTGATCGAATCCCTGGCGCGAGCACCCTCCCGGATCCTGTATTGTTCTTCCTGTCGGAACGGGAACGCGAAGAGCGCGAACGGTCCGGACAGATGGTGGGTGTAGCTCAGTTGGTAGAGCACCTGGTTGTGGTCCAGGTGGCCGCGGGTTCGAGTCCCGTCACTCACCCCAGAGTCCTCAGGGGCCGGTCTCGTCAAGAGACCGGCCCCTGAGGCGTTTTCGCGTCCCCTTCTCCCTCCGCCCCTCGCCGTCCCTCTCCGCTCCGCACTTCTCCGCGTTCCGGCGACGCGCGGCGGGGGTGGAAGGGGACGGGGGACGCCTGCGCCGGGCGGGGACCGCGGAGCCGGTCCGACGTGGCCTCCGTCTCACCTTTTTCTCCGTCCGCGGAGCTCCCGCCGGAAGCTACTGGCTAGTAACGTTGCGGCCATGACCACACCTTCGATCGGCCAGCTCCTCGACTCCACCGTGCCGATGGCACGGACCCTCAAGCTGGAGTACCTGGAGACCACCCCCGAGCGTGCCGTGCTCCGGCTGCCCGACCAGCCCGAGTACCACAACCACGTCGGCGGGCCGCACGCCGGCGCGATGTTCACCCTCGCCGAGTCGGCCAGCGGGTGCATCGTGCTGAGCGCCTTCGGCGACCAGCTCTCGCGCGCGGTGCCGCTCGCGGTGAGTGCCGAGATCTCGTACAAGAAGCTCGCCATGGGCGTCGTCACCGCCACCGCCGTCCTCGGCCGGCCGGCTTCCGAGATCGTCGCCGAGCTCGACAAGGGCGAGCGTCCGGAGTTCCCGGTGACCGTCGAGATCACCCGCGCCGACGGGGCCGTGACCGGCGTCATGACCGTGATCTGGACGCTTCGCCCCAACTCCTGAGCCTCCCGGGGGCGCCGGCCGCGGGCCGCACGTGAATCGAGGACGAGCCGACGGCCCGCGGGCACGATGACCGTCCGTGACGGCGACCGTGTCCTCACGGGCCGTCCGCTCGTTCTCGATTCACGTGCGAGCCAAACACGCGAGCAAGGACCTGTCGTCAGAGTCCCGCCGTCCGCCCGAAGGGCGGGCCGGACGCGGCGGGTGGTGGCTCCCCCGGCTGCCGCGGGCGGTCGCTGCCGCCGGGGCGCTCCTCGCGCAGCTCTGGGGGATCGGCGCGCCGGGCGCGTACGCCGCCGGCGCCGAGCCGCTCCCGGACCCGATGAGCCGGACGGCCGTCGGCCGGGCCCTGGCCGACGGGTCCGTGCCGGACGGGCCGTCAGCGGGGCGGACCACCGGAACCCCGGAGGAGGACGCCCGGACCGCGGGCGAAACGACCGGCCGGGCGACAGCCGAGGGCGCGCCCGACCCGGGGCACCCCTCGTCGGCGGAGCCGCCGCAGGACCGGCCCCAGGACCGACCGCACTCCCCCGCGCAGCAGGACGGGCCGGGCGGCGCCACCGCACCGACCACGCCCCCCGGACTCCTCGGGCACCTCGCCGGCGCCACCGCCGTGGTCGTCCCGGCGGCGCAGCTGGACAGCGCGACCACGTCCGTCAGCGGCGCGCTCCAGGACCGGATCAGGGCGGGCGGCCTCCCCCTGCCCGGGCAGCGGGCCGCCGTGCCGGACGCCTTCGCGATCGCCTCCGGGTTGCTGGGCACGGTACCCGCCCAGCCTCGCGCGGGCGGGACGCGCGCCTCGCGGGAGGGGGCGCCCGACGGGCCGTCCACGCTGGCCGGTCCGACCGGCACCGGCCCGCGGGCCACCCGGCCGGACGGGGGGCGGCGAGGGCCGGCCGCCCCGCCGCCGGCCCAGGAGGCACCGGGTCGGCCGGCCCCTGCCACCACCGACCGCACGGGTGCGGGTGGCACCGGCGAGAGCGGTCGGACCGGCGCGGAGCGGCACCGGTCGGCGCGGTCGGAGGGATCCGCCGTCAACGACCCGGCCGCCCCCGTCGTCACGGCCGCGACGACGGCCGCCGTCACCGTCGCGAACGACGCCTCGGGCACCGCCACCGCCGTCCTCGCCCCGATCGCGGCCGGGCTGGCCCTGACCGGAGCCGCGATGTACAAGCACCGGGGACTGCCGAAGGGGCACTGACCCGGGCGTGAGCCGGCCGCGACCGGATGCGGGCCGCGCCGGCCCGCGCGGGCGGCGGGAGTTCACGGCTCCGCAGACGGACCGGGAGGCGGGCGCGGGCCGGGCCGTGCACGGCGGCGGCCCGGCGGTCAGCCGTCCGACGGCCCCGTGGTCAGGGCGAGCAGCGGCAGTTCGCGGCCCGGTATCGACCCCGAGGGCACGGCGCCGACCCGGACGGCGCCCATGGCCGCGTAGAACGGCTCCGCGTTCGGGTCCGCCGCGACGAGGAGCCGGCGGAAGCCCAACTCCTCGGCCTGGTTCAGCAGGTGCTCCATCAACCGGCGGCCGACACCCCGGCCGATCGCGTCCGGTTCGACGAAGAGCATGTCCAACTCGCCCTCCGGCGGAGCCCCGACGAGGGTGACGAAGCCCAGCACCCGGCCGTCGGCCTCGGCGACCGCCGCCCGGTCGGCCTCGATCCGGTCCGGGTCCAGGGTGAGTTCGGCGCGACAGGCCTCCAGGAACTCCGCGTCGTAGCCCCAGTACCCCTTGGACCGCAGTGCCAGGGCGCTGAGCAGCCCCGCCTCGCTCGGTCGGGCCGGTCTGATCCGCATGGCGTCCACCCCTCCGGTCGGTCCCGTCCGGAATCCGGACGGGGTGCCCATTGTCAGCAGTCCGGCCGCCGCCGCCAAGCGGTTTTCCGGCGGCCGGGCGCGGCCGCCGGATCAGCGGAAGACCCCCGGGGGCGGGGCCGGGGAGGGCGCCGCCGTGGCGTCGGTCGCCGGGGTGGCCCCGGCGGCGAAGTCGGCCAGGGCGCGCCCGTGTTCGACCCGGCCGAGGGCGGCGTCGGAGGCCACCTTGCGGGTCAGTTCGGCGAGCGGGAGCGGGGTGTGGGCGGCGGCCAGGACCAGGTTCCCGAACCGCTTGCCGCGCAGCACCGCAGGATCCGCGACCAGGCAGAGCTCGGGGAAGACGGCGCCGAGGGTGGCCACCTGGGAACGGGCGAAGGGCAGCGCCGAGCCGTCGGCGATGTTGACCGCGTACCAGCCGCCGGGCGCCAGGGCGCGGGCGGCCAGGGTGGTGAACTCGACGGTGGTGCAGTGGGCGGGCACCCGCGCGCCGGAGAAGACGTCGGCGATCACCAGGTCGACGGTGCCCTCGGGGGTGCGCTCCAGCACGCTGCGGGCGTCCGCGCCGCGCACCTTGACCTGCCAGCCGCGCTCCAGCGGGAGCTCGGCGCGGACCAGTTCGGTCAGGGCGGTGTCGATCTCGGCGACCTGCTGGCGCGAGCGGGGCCGGGTGGCGGCGACGTAGCGGGCCAGGGTCAGGGCGCCGCCGCCGAGGTGGAGGACGGTGAGCGGACGGCCGGGCGGGGCGGCCAGGTCGATCAGGTGGCCGAGCCGGCGCTGGTACTCGAAGCCCAGGTGGGTCGGGTCGGCGAGATCGACCAGGGACTGCGGCGCGCCGTCGATCAGCAGCGACCAGGCGGCGGGGCGGTCCCGGTCGGGGCGGAGTTCGGCGAGGCCGGAGTCGACGGGACGGGTGAGCGGCCCCTGGGCGTGCGCGCGCCCGCCGGGGCCGGTGGCGGCCGGCCGGCCCTCCGGCTCGGTGCGGCTGCGGTCCGTGCTGCGGCCGGCTCTGCTGCTTCGTCCCATACCGGCCATTATCGCCGCCGCGCGGGGCACCACCGCAGCTCAGCGCCACCGGGACGGCCGGCGGGGGCCGGGGCCGAGGGGGGCGACGGCGCGGCGCGGGCGTGCCGGGGCGGTCGGACGGGACGAGCCGGGGCGGGGCGCTGCCGGGGCGGTCAGAACGGGCCGAGGCCGCCGGCGGTGAGGGTGCAGGCGGCCTCGCAGAGCGCCGAGCGCAGCACCCAGGCGTCGGTGGGGCGGGCGGCGCAGTCGGCGCCGGCCGGCGGCATCACCCAGCGCGGGTCGGTGGGGGGCAGCAGGAGGGCGCCCGCGGTACAGGAACTGCCGGGCAGGTGCCAGGTCGCCGAGGTGCCCGCCGGGACGAGGAAGGCGACGGTGGCCCCGCTGCGACTCTGCAGCACCGCGCCGCAGGCCCGGCGCAGCCGCAGGATGTCGACCGCCTCCAGGCCGTGCCGCAGCGCGACCGTCACGGTGTCGTACGCGGTGGCGACGGTGCCGCCGGGGTCGGCGCCCAGGCGGCGGGACGGTCCGCCGCCGTACGGGGCGCGGCCCGGGCCCCGCTCGTCGGCCGACTCGGGGAGCAGGGCGGGGGCGGCGGCGGCGAGCACCCCTCCGGCGACCAGGCGGTGGTACTGCGGCACTCCGGTGGCCGTCATGGGGCCCTCCTGTCACCTCGTCGGGATGGAAGCCGAGCCGCCCGGGGTGGGGGCGCCGCTGGGGGGCGGCGGGGGCGGCGGGGCCGGGCCACGGCCGGGCTTCCACGTATCAGGACAACGCCGAGGGTGCTCCTCAGGCCACGGGGCGCCTTACAGCAAGGCATGGCATTTCATGGCGGATCCAGGCAACAGTGCCCGCTTTGACCCCAATTGACCACACATCATCCACAAACTCGCTGTGCCCGTCCGGTGACTCCCGGTACTGTCGGTGGCGCCCGGCGACCACCGGGCCCCACCGGACCCACCCGTGGCCGGGCGCCACCGCCGCCCCACCGCCGCCCGAGCCCTCGCACCACCACCCCGCACGACCACGGAGCGCACCATGGCAGCCACCCCACCGGCCAAGCCGAACCGCCCGTCACCCAACACCGTGATGCGCGCCCTGCGCGGCGACCGCTCTCCGGGCGAGTTCGCCATGGCCGTGCGCCGGGCCGCCCGCGAGATCGGCGAGCACGTCTCCTGCGACGCCCGCTACGTCGGCCGGGTCGAGTCCGGCGAGATCCGCTGCCCCAACTACGCGTACGAGCGGGTGTTCCGGCACATGTGGCCGGACCGCTCCCTCACCGACCTCGGCTTCGCCCCCCGGGACGCCGTCCGACGCCGCCCGACGGACGGCGTCGGTGCCGAGGACGGGGCCTGGACGCCACCCCCGCTCCACCCGCCGTTCCCGTCCGTGCCCGCCCCGCGCACACCGCTCTCCATCCGACTCCCGTACGCTGCCTCGCCGTACGCGGAACCGCCCCCACCGGTCGGAGCCCCGGTGCCGAGGTTCGCGGCGGTGCCCGGGAGGCCCGACGAACCGCACCATTCCGACGAGGAGAACGACGACGTGCGTCGCCGTACGTTCCTGGCCGGCGGCCCTGCCGCGCTGGCCACCGCGGCAGGCATCGACCGCCCCGGCACCCCCTTGGCCGCAGTCGCCTTCGTACCCGGCCGCCCGGGTGCCGTTCCGCCGCCCCGCAAGGTCGGCACGGCCGAGGCGCTCGGCGTCGAACAGGCGGTCCGGGAGATCCGGTTGGCGGACGACGCGCACGGCGCCGACGCCCTGTTCGAGCTGGCCGGGCGGTCACTGCGGACGGCCTACCTGCTGCTCGACGCATGCGAGTACTCCACCGAGACCGAGCGGAGGCTCCAGGCCGGAGCCGGCGAACTGGCCGTCTCGGTCGGCTGGTTGGCGCACGACTCGAACCGGCTGGCGGACGCCCGCTCGTTCTACGCGGAGGCGCTCGCGACCGCCCGGATGGCGGGCGACGCCGCGCTGGAGGCGCACGTCTTCTGCAACAGCGCCTTCCTCGCCCGGGACGCCGGCCGCCCCCGCGAGGCCCTGCGGGCCGCCCAGGCCGGGCAGTCCGCGGCCCGTCGGCTCGACTCCGACCGGCTGCGCGCCCTGCTCGCCATGCGCGAGGCCGGCGGCTGGGCCCTGCTGCAGGACCGCGCCGCCTGCGAGCGGGCGGTCTCCCGGGCCTGCCTGCTGTTCGACCGCGGCCCCTCCGAGGCGGACCCGGAGTGGATGTCGTTCTTCGGCGAGGCCGAACTCGCCGGGCTGCGGGCCCAGTGCTGGTCCGCCCTGGGTGACTGGGACCGCGCCAGCGAGCAGGCGGGGCTGGCCATAACGCTCCAGGAACCGCACTTCGTCCGCAACCGGGTGCTGTACACCGCCGAGCTGGCCCACGACCGGCTCGGCCGGGGGGACCTCTCCGGCGCGGCCGAGCACGGGTCGGCCGCCGTCGCGCTGTTCGACGAGGTCCGCTCGGCCCGGATCCGCTCCATGCTGGCGGACACCGCGCAGCGGCTGCGCCCGCACCGGGGCGTGCCGGAGGTGGGGCGGTTCCTGGCCGAGTACGACGTGGCGACTGCGGCCTGACCCGGAGGCGGCCCGACCCGACGGCGGCCTGACCCGACGGCGGCCTGACCCGGAGGCGGCCTGACCCTGCGTCGGCCCGCCGCCGGCCCGGCGTCAGGTCAGTGCTTCAGGCCCTCCAGGTGCCCGAGGTCGTTCCAGACCTCGACGGCCGGCGCGCCGTACTCCCAGGAGAGGACGCAGAGCGCGGCGGTGCCGAGCTTGAACCGCTGGGCGTACTCGGGCGGCAGGCCCAGCCAGCGCGCGGTCAGGATGCGCAGCAGGTGACCGTGGGCGAAGAGCACCACGTCGCGGTCGGCGCAGTGCATCACGGTGGTGTCCGGGTGCGGCACGCCGTGCGTCTCGTTGAGGTCGGCGAGGAGGGCGTCCACCCGGGCCGCGACGTCGGAGAGCTTCTCGCCGCCGGGCACGCCGTCGCGCCAGATCAGCCAGCCGGGGTGGTCGGTGGCCCGGATGTCGGCGCCGGTCCGGCCCTCGTACTGTCCGTAGTCCCACTCCAGCAGTTCGGGGCGCTCCACGGCGCGGTCGCCGAGGCCGGCCAGCGCACAGGTCTCCTTGGCGCGGTCCAGCGGGCTGGTGTAGACGAGGGCGTCGGGCAGACCGCCCCAGGGGGCCTTGGCCAGCCGGGCGCCGAGCGCCCGGGCCATCGCCCGGCCCTCCTCGGTCAGCGGGATGTCGGTACGGCCGGTGTGGCGGCCGGTGGCGGACCACTCGGTCTCGCCGTGGCGGACCAGCAGGATTCGGGCGGGCATGGCAGGCTCCTCGCGCACGGGACGGAGTCGACGGTCGGCCTCACCATTGAGCACCGGTCTCCATGATCCCTCACCCGTGCGCCGCCCACGATCCCGGCCGCCCCGCAGGACTCCCCGGGCCCCGGGCCCGACACCGCCCGGATCCGGGTCGCGGCCGCCAACGGCCGGGCCCCGCCGCTTTGTCGGACCCGGATGCGACACTGGGCCGCACCATGAACGTCTCGACGAACGCCCCGTCCGGCGGGCCCGCGGAGCCGCTCGCCCAGCGGCTCGCCACGCTGCGCGGACCGGCGCCGCAGCGCAGTCTGAACGCCCGCGCCCTCGCCGCGCTGGCCGCCAACCCGGGGTGCCACCGCCGGGCCGTGCTGGACGCGGCCGGGGTGGACAAGTCCGCGCTGGCCGCCCGGCTCGGCCACCCCACCCCGTTCGGACAGTCGCCGTTCGCCCTCGCGCGCGGCGTCATCTTCGAGTCCCGGCTGAAGGAGGACGGTTACGCGGCACTGCTGGAGCCGCTCCGCCACCGGCTGGGCCTCCCGGACGACGGCGGCACCCCGCTCGCCGTGCCGGACCTGCTGCGCTCCTCCGGTCCGGCGGTCCGGGCCGACCGGACGGCGGCGGCGCTGGCGGAGGCCGCCGCCGACCCGGACGCCTGGACCCTGCTCGACCACCCGCTGCTGCGGCTCACCGTCGCCGGATCCACCGCCTACCTGGAGCCGGACGCCGTCGTGGTGCACGGCGGGCGGTGCACCGTCGTCGAGATCAAGTCCTTCCCGGTGCTGGACGGCAGCGCCGACCCGGCCAAGGTGGGCGCCGCCGCCCGGCAGGCCGCCGTCTACGTGCTGGCGCTCCAGGAGACCGCCGCCGCGCTGGCCGGGCTCGACCCCGACCCCGACCCGTACGCCGAGCAGCGGCTGCCGGGCAGCCCGCGGTCGACCGTGCTGCTGGTCTGCCCCAAGGACTTCGGCAACCGGCCGACCGCCGTCCCGGTGGACGTCCGCCGGGAGCTGGCCACCACCCGCCGCCAGCTCAGCCGGATGACCGGCATCGACCGGCTGCTGGACGCGCTGCCGCCCGGGGCGGACTTCGACCTCTCCCCCGACGGGAGCGGCGCCCCGGTGCGTTCGGCCGAGGAGCTGGCCGGGTCGGTCGAGGCGGTGCCCGCGGCCTACAGCCCGGACTGCCTCTCCGCCTGCGAACTGGGGTTCCACTGCCGTGCCCGGGCCCGCTGCGACGACCGGGTCGAACAGCTGGGCCGGGGTGTGCGCGGCGAGCTGGGCACCATCCGCACGGTCACCGAGGCACTGACCGTCGCCCACGACGGCCCGCCCGCCGGGCGCGGCGCCGAGGCCGGGGGCTCCCGCGACGGAGCCGCCGGGGGCGGCGGCACCCGGGACGGGCACGCGGAGGACGAGGCCGCCGCCCGGCTGGCCTACGCCGCCGCGCTGCGCGCCGAGGCCCTGGGCCGCCCGCTGCCCGCCGCCGGAGGCGCCCGGTGAGCCTGCTGACCACCCTCGCCCGGCTGGAGGCCGTCCGCAGCAGCCGGGCCGAACCGCTGGCGACCGTCCGCCACCGCCACCTGTCCGACCGGCCGATGGTGGTCGTCCCGCTGACGGCGGCCGGCGAGGCAGGCGCGCCGCTGGCCGTGCTGCTCGGCACCGACCGGGACGCACCGCGGCTGCACATCGTCCCGCAGCCGCTCAACCGCACGCAGCGCTTCGACTTCCTCGCCGAGCTGGCCGCCGACCTGCTGCCCTACCTGGAGTCCTTCGGCGACGACGTGGAGCAGATCGAGGGCTCCGAGAAGGACCCGGAGACCGGGGAGAAGACCCAGGTCTTCCGCGAGCTGTGCGCGGACGCGCCGCAGGTGATCGTGCCCAACACGGGCGGGGTCCGCCACCTCGCGCTGCTCGGCCGTTCGACCCGGTTCCGGCGCACCGCCGAGGACGAGGAGCCCGGCCCGTACCCGGCGCCGGTGCGGGTGCCGCTGCTCGGCCGCTGGCTGACCCACCTCACCGACCGCGCGATGGTCCCCGGCTCCAGCCTGCTGCTGCCGGTGACCGGCCTGCTCGCCCGGCACTGGGCGACCGGCCAGAGCCACCTGGAGGACCAGCACCTGGCCGCCCTGCTCGCCTGGCACGCGCCGCCGCCCGGGCTGACCGGCGCCGAGGCGGCCGAGCGGGCCGAGACCGCGCGGGACGCCGAGGGCCGGCTGCTCCACCCGCCCGCCGGCCCGGCCACCGACCCGGTCTTCGACGCGAAGGCGCTCGCCCCGGCGATCGCGCGCTACGACGCCGCCGCGGCGGCCCTGGCCGCGCTGTCGGACGGCCCGGCGGCCGGCGACCCGGCCGCCGCCGAGCGGGCCCGGGAGGCCGTCCGGGTCGCGGTCGAGCAGCTGCGCGCCGTGCACGCCGAGCAGCTGCTGCCCACCTGGCACGACGTCTGGCACGGTCTGGACCTGCTGCGCACGCTGCCCCCGGGGGGCCACCTGGCGGAGCGCTGGACCGGCGACCGCTGGTCGTACACCGGCCACCGGGACCGGCTGGCGGCCGGCGAGCCGCCGCAGCCCCGGGTGGACGACGCCGTGACGGCCGCCCGGAAGCTGGCCCAGCGCGAGCGCGAGCAGTCCCGGCTGGACGTCCAGGAGGCCCTGGACGACCCGCTGGCGATGGCCGAGCACCGGCTGGCCGGTGAGGCGTTCACGGGCGTGGTGACCGAGGTGGTGCCGGACTACGACACCTCGGGCCGGTCGCCGAAGCCCCGTCCGCTGGTGACGGTCCGCACCGACGACCGCCCGCACGCCGACCTCGGCCGGGAGGCGCACCGGGTGCGGACGTCCCCCGGGCCGGAGTCCGGGGGAGGACCGGCGGCGCAGAAGGCGCAGATCGCGGCGGTCGACCGGACGGCGGGCACGATCACCGTGCGGATGCTCTCCGGGATGGGGCGCAGGAAGGAGCCCGAGCCGGGGAGCCTGCCCGAACCGGGCGAGCGGGTCACCTTCACCCTGTTCGAACTGACGGTCCGGCAGGCCGCGCCGCTGCCCGATCCGGACGACACCCCGTGGACGCACGGCGGCCCGCCCGGTGCCACCGTCACCCTGACGGCGGCCGCCCCCGCGGCCACCGAGGATTGGGAGTGATCCGGCCGATGAGTACCGAGCAGACCCCCGGCGCGGCCGCCGACGCCGCGGTGGCGCGGATCCTGGCGGCGACGATCCACCCGGCCGTCGGCGCACCGCGCGGGGTGGTGGTGGACTCGCCGCCCGGCGCCGGCAAGTCGACCCTGGTGGTGCGGGCCGCCCGGGAGCTGGTCGCGTCCGGCGAGCGGCTGATGATCGTCGCCCAGACCAACGGCCAGGTCGACGACCTGGTGGACCGGCTGGCCGCGAAGGCGTCCGACCTGACGATCGGCCGGCTGCACGCGGCGGACTCCCGGCCGGGGCCCGAGGTGCTGCGGCACGCCAACGTCACGCCCTCCGACAAGGTCGCCGACCTCGCCGAACTGGACGTGGTGATCTCCACCTCCGCCAAGTGGCAGTGGGTGCGGGCCGAGCAGCCCTGGCGGCACGCGATCGTCGACGAGGCGTACCAGATGCGCTCGGACGCGCTGCTCGCCGTGGCCCGGCTGTTCGAACGGGCCCTGTTCGTCGGCGATCCGGGCCAGCTGGACCCGTTCACGGTGGTCGGCACCGAGCAGTGGGCCGGCCTGTCGTACGACCCGTCGAGCAGTGCGGTGGTCACCCTGCTGGCGCACAACCCGCAGATCGAGCCGCACCGGCTGCCGGTGTCCTGGCGGCTGCCCGCCAGCGCGGCGCCGCTGATCTCCGGCGCGTTCTACCCGTACACGCCGTTCCGCTCGGGCACCGGCCCGGAGGACCGCCGGCTGACGGCGGCGGTCCGCCCGGACGGCACCCCGCTGGACGCGGCGATCGACCGGGCCGCCGAGCACGGCTGGGCACTGCTGGAGCTGCCGGCCCGGCACACCGTGCGGACCGATCCGCAGGCGGTCGCCGCCGTCGCGGCGACCGTCCGCAGACTGCTGGAGCGCGGGCTGACGGCCCACTCCGAGCAGGGGTCCGCGCCGCTCACACCGGGCCGGATCGCGGTCGGCACCGCCCACCGGGACCAGGCGGCGGCCGTCCGGGCGGCGCTGGTCCGGGCCGGGGTGCCGGTCGACCCGACGGCCGGGGCCGCGGTGACGGTGGACACCGCCAACCGGCTGCAGGGGCGGGAGTACGACGTCACCGTGGTGCTGCACCCGCTCTCCGGGCGGCCCGACGCGACCGCGTTCCACCTGGAGACCGGCCGGCTCTGCGTCCTGGCCTCCCGCCACCGGCACGCCTGCATCGTGGTGGCCCGGGCCGGGATCGCGGAACTGCTGGACGAGCACCCGGCCACCGAACCGGTGCAGTTGGGCGTCCCGGTCACCTTCCCCGACGGCTGGGAGGCCAACCACCGGGTGCTGCACCACCTGGCCGACCACCGGGTGCGGCTGGGCCGCTGAGCTCCCCCGCACCCGATCGCCCGCACCCGGGCGCGGCCGCCGGGGAGGTCGCCGGAGGTCACCGAGGAGGGTCGCCGGGCGCCGGCACCGCAGGTGCACGCCCCCGGCGCACCCGGTGGGAATAGCGCCCGGACTCGCACCGTTCCGTTACCGGCCGCCGCCGCGAGACAATGGACGGCGGCCACGACCGGGCGGCGCCCGTCCCGAGCAGTCCGCCGCCCGCCCCTACCGAGCACCCGGAGGTGTCCGTCCATGCCCGACTCCCATGCGCAGGCGTCCGACCCGAGCGGCCCGGCCGCGGCGGCCGGTCCCGGCGCGGGTGCCGGTACGGCGCCCGGCCGGCGGCAGCGCCCGGTGCAGCTGCTGTTCGAGCCGCAGGCCGACGAACCGGAGCCGGAGCGCTTCTTCGATCTGGAGTCCATAGACGACCCGGCCGAGCTGCTGCGCCGCTCCACCGAGCTGGCGCTGGCCTTCCGCGCGGCCGCCGAGCGGGCCACCGACTTCCAGGCGGTCGCCGCGGCGCAGCTGGCGGACCCGCGCCGGTTCGACGCGCTCTCGGAGGCCGAGATCGCGGGCCGGGCGGACTGGACGCCGGACTACGCGGCGAAGATGGTCGAGTACGGCCGCAGCCTGCTCCAGCCCCGCCGGCACGAGGACTGAGACCGGTCCGGGCCGGGGGGACACCGGCCCGGACCCGCGCCGCGGGCCCCGTTCCGGGCCTCGTTCCGGGCCACGTCCCGGGCCGGATCCCCGGCCCCGCGCGTCGGCGCCGCCCTCCCCGCCGCCGCTGGCATATGCCCGGGGAAAGCGGAAGAGTACGCCCCCGGCCGCTCCGCTGTCCGGTAAACCGCGCTTTCCCTCCCGGCCACGCCGCGGACACCCCACCCTGCTGTGCGTGGACATCTGGACGTATCAGTCGGTGGAGTACGTGACCGTGGCCGGGGAGGCCTGGCTCGCCTCCGCCAGCGAGTACCCGCGCAGCATGCGCGCCCTCTGGGAGTCCCGCCCGTGGGCGCCCTCGGTGCTGCCCTGCGGGCGTGCCTTCGACGTGATCAGCATGCCCGCCCTGTTCGGGCGCCGGGTGCTGGACGAGCTGTGGGCCTCGGGGCCGGGCTGCGGTCCGGTGGCCGCCTACCGGGGTCGGACGCTGCTGTTCGTCCGGCCGGGGGCGGCGGCCCGGCTGCGCCGGCTGCTGGCCTGGGAGGAGTGGGCCCGGGACGTACCGCCCCTGCTCTGCCACGGGCAGGGCGACGCGGTGACCGTCCCGCCGGTGCAGCGGATGGTGAACAGCCCGGACTCCCCCGGGCTGGGCGCCGGCCGGTGGATCGTCGCCCCGGACAGCCGGGAGCCGTGGCTGCCGGGCGCCCCGGTGGTGCTCTGGGCCTGTGTCCGGGCGGCCCGGGAGCCGGCCGCCGCCCTGCGCTGAGGTCGCGGAGGCGGCCGCGCCCCGTCCCCGGGCGCGAAGCGGGGCCTCTCGGGGCGGGGCCAGGCGAAGCGGTGCCTCTCAGGGCGGGGCGGGCACGGTCCCGGGCGGCACGGTCCCGGGCGGCGCGGTCCCGGGCGGCGCGGGGCGGGCCCGGCGCCGGGTGCGGGTATTCGATTTTGGCCGGGCCGCGCCCCGCTGCTAAAGTCTTCTCTGTCAGCAGGCGCCGCTAGCTC
This sequence comes from Kitasatospora sp. NPDC042419, assembly GCF_056437345.1. NCBI lineage: Bacteria > Bacillati > Actinomycetota > Actinomycetes > Kitasatosporales > Streptomycetaceae > Kitasatospora > Kitasatospora sp. NPDC042419. The sequence continues at coordinate 82,116 of NZ_JBWKAW010000029.1, read as the reverse complement.
AGTTGGTTAGAGCAGCTGACTCTTAATCAGCGGGTCCGGGGTTCGAGTCCCTGGCGGCGCACAGACAGCCGGAAGGCCCTTCGCGAGAGCGAAGGGCCTTCCGGCGTTTCCGGACACCGCCGGGCCCAAGCCGGGCCCACCCCGCGCGGGCCTCCGGGGCGCGGGCCTCCGGGGCGCGGGCCTCCGGGGCGCGGGCCTCCGGGGCGCGGGCCTCCGGGGCGCGGGCCTCCGGGGCCGGCCGGGGTGGAGCCCCCGGCCGGCCCCGGGCGGTGTCAGCGCCCGCGCAGCGCGCGGTAGCGGGCGACCAGCTCGGCGGTGGAGCTGTCCAGCGCCTCCGCGCCCTCGCCGGTCAGCAGCACCGGCTCGATCCGCTTGGCGAGCACCTTGCCGAGTTCGACGCCCCACTGGTCGAAGGAGTCGATGTTCCAGATCGCGCCCTGGACGAACACCTTGTGCTCGTAGAGGGCGACCAGCTGGCCGAGCACCGACGGGGTCAGCTCGCCGGCCAGGATCGTGGTGGTCGGGTGGTTGCCGCGGAAGGTCTTGTGCGGGACCAGCTCGGCCGGCACGCCCTCGGCCGCGACCTCCTCCGGCGTCTTGCCGAAGGCCAGCGCCTGGGTCTGCGCGAAGAAGTTGGCGAGCAGCAGGTCGTGCTGGGCGACCAGGCCGGGCAGGAGGTCGGCGACCGGCCGGGCGAAGCCGATGAAGTCGGCCGGGATCAGCTTGGTGCCCTGGTGGAGCAGCTGGTAGTAGGCGTGCTGGCCGTTGGTGCCGGGGGTGCCCCAGACCACCGGGCCGGTCTGCCAGTTCACCGGGTTGCCGTCGCGGTCCACCGACTTGCCGTTGGACTCCATGTCCAGCTGCTGGAGGTAGGCGGTGAACTTCGACAGGTAGTGCGAGTACGGCAGCACGGCGTGCGCCTGGGCGTCGAAGAAGGCGCCGTACCAGACCCCGAGCAGGCCGAGCAGCAGCGGGACGTTCTCCTCGGGGGGCGCGGTGCGGAAGTGCTCGTCGACCAGGTGGAAGCCGTCCAGCATCTCGCGGAAGGCGTCCGGGCCGATGGCGATCATCAGCGAGAGGCCGATCGCCGAGTCGTAGGAGTAGCGGCCGCCGACCCAGTCCCAGAACTCGAACATGTTGGCGGTGTCGATGCCGAAGTCGGCGACGCCCTCGGCGTTGGTGGAGAGCGCGACGAAGTGCTTGGCCACCGCGTCGGTGTCGGCGCGCAGGCCGGTGAGCAGCCAGTTGCGGGCGGAGACCGCGTTGGTGATGGTCTCGATGGTGGTGAAGGTCTTCGACGCGACGACGAAGAGCGTCTCGGCCGGGTCGAGGTCGCGGACGGCCTCGTGCAGGTCGGCGCCGTCCACGTTGGAGACGAAGCGGACGTCGATGCCGCGGTCGGTGTAGGAGCGCAGCACCTCGTAGGCCATGGCGGGGCCGAGGTCGGAGCCGCCGATGCCGATGTTGACGACGGTGCGGATCCGCTCGCCGGTGTGGCCGCGCCAGGCTCCGCTGCGGACCTGCTCGGCGAAGGCGGCCATCTTGTCGAGCACGGCGTGGACGCCGGGCACCACGTTCTCGCCGTCGACCTCGATCACGGCGCCGCGCGGGGCGCGCAGCGCGGTGTGCAGGACGGCCCGGTGCTCGGTGGTGTTGATCTTCTCGCCGCGGAACATGGCGTCCCGCAGGGCCGCGACGCCGGTGGCGTCGGCCAGCTCGCGCAGCAGCGCCAGCGTCTCGTCGGTGACGAGTTGCTTGGCGTAGTCGACGTGCAGGTCGCCGACCTGGAGGGTGTAGCGGCGGCCGCGCTCCGGGTCGGCGGCGAACAGGTCGCGCAGGTGCGTCTCGCCGAACTCCTCCCGGTGCTTGGCGAGGGCGGCCCACTGCGGGGTGCGGTCCAGCGGGGTTCGGGCGTCGGCGCGGGTCTCCGACATCGGTTGCTCCTCGTTTCGTCTGGGTGCGGATACCGGCAGGGCCAGGCGGGAGGGTTTCGCGAGGTCGTGCAGGTTCCGGGGGTGCGCCGACTCCGTTGGCGGCCTTGCCCGGGGCAAGCCTATGCAACGTCGGGACCCGGGGTGCGCATTCCGTTCGTCGGCGTCCGGTCGGCGGTCGCCGCTGTTCAGGCGCGCGCCGCGGTGCGGCCGCCCGGATGTCACGGCCCGTCCGACCGGGCGTCACGGCCCCGGTGTCCGGGCTTCACGGCCCCCGGCGTCCGGGCGGGCGGCGGGGCCGGCCCGGACGGCCCGTCACTTCCGTTCGGAGCGCAGGTCCAGGCCGCGGAGCACCTGGTCGACGAGTTCCGGGTCGGCGCCGGTCTCGGCGCGGGCGACCAGCATCTCGCGCCGGGAGGCGGCGATCATCTCCTGCTCGACGCTGTGGGCGGCGCGCCACTGGGCGAGGCGCTGCTTGGCCTCGGTGGCCTCCTCCTCCGCGTAGTTCTCGGGGCAGAGCCGGGCCAGCCGGTCGTGCTGACGGTCCCGCAGTCGGTCGGCGACCTCGGCGGGCAGCTTGTCCTCGTCCTCCAGTTCGCCGAGCCGGACGAGGCCGGCCTTGGCGGCGCGCCACCAGAGCAGGCGGACCTGCTGCTCGTGCTTGTCGTGGTCGAGGTCGAGGTGGAGCCACTTGGCCAGCCAGGGCAGGGTGAGGCCCTGGACCAGCAGGGTGAAGAGCACCACGCTGAAGGCGATGAAGACCAGCCGGCCGCGCTCCGGGAAGGCCTCGCCGGAGTCGAGGGTGAGCGGGACGGCCAGGGCCAGCGCGACGGTCGCCACCCCGCGCATCCCGGACCACCAGAGCACCACGCTCTCCTGCCAGCTGATCGGGGTGTCCTCCTCGGAGCCGGCCCGCAGCTTCTGGGAGAGCCAGCCGGCCGGCAGCAGCCAGAGCAGCCGGACCACGACGACCACGGCGATCACCACGGCGGCGTCGCCGAGCATGCTGGTCCAGCCGGAGCCGGCCTCCTTGAGGACGGTGGCCAGTTCGAGCCCGATCAGGCCGAAGGCGACGCCGGTGATCAGGATCTCGACGATCTCCCAGAACGCGTTGCCGACCAGCCGGTAGGAGACGGCGTCGGCGTCGGCGGCCCGTTCGGCCAGGTAGAGCCCGCAGACCACGACGGCGAGGACGCCGGAGCCGTGGATCTCCTCGGCCAGGCTGTAGGCGGCGAACGGCACCAGCAGGTTGAGCGCTACCTGCTGGGTCGGGTCCTCCAGGTAGGAGGCGAGCTTGGTGTTGGCCCACCCGAGGGCGATGCCGATGAGGACGGCGAGCACGGCCGAGAGGACGAACCGGAGCACGGCGTGGCCGGCCGAGAAGTCGCCGCCGACGACCGCGTCGATGGCCAGCGAGTAGATGACGATCGCGGTGACGTCGTTGAACAGGCCCTCGCTCTCCAGGATCGCCACCAGGCGCCGGGGCAGGCCGACGCTGCCGGCCACCGCGACGGCGGCGACCGGGTCGGGCGGTGAGACCAGGGCGCCGACCGCGATGGCGGCGGCGACCGGGAGCGCGGGCAGCAGCCAGTGCACGGCGCCGGCCACCGCGGCGGTGGTGACCACCACCAGGGCGACGGCGAGCAGCAGGATGGAGCGGATGTTGGCCTTGAAGTAGCGGACCGAGGAGCGCCGGGCGACGGCGAAGATCAGCGGCGGCAGGACCAGCGGCAGGATCAGGTCGGGGTCGATGGCGATGTCGGGGATCTGCGGGACCACCGCCATGACGATGCCGAGCAGGGTCATCAGCACCGGTTGCGGCACGCCCGTCCGGCGGGCCAGCGGCATGGTCACCACGGAGGCGAGCAGCACCAGGAAGAGCAGGGGCAGCTGGCCCACGGGGAGGTTCCTCTCGGCGGCGGACGGGTGCGGCGGCGGTTCCGGACGTGATCCGGGCCGCCGTCGAGGATAAATCTGACAATGCTCTCAACTGTGGCAACGCGCCGGGGATAGGGGTTGACCTCAAGCAGGCTTCATGTCTGATGATCGAGGCCCGATGACCGAGCAGGCAGGAGCTCCCCCCATGAAGGCAGTCACCGTCCCCCGGTTCGGCGGTCCCGAGGTGCTGCGGGTGACCGAGGTGCCCGACCCCGTCCCCGGGCCGGGCGAGGTGCGGGTCCGGGTCTACGCGGCGGGGGTGCAGCCGGTCGACCTGTCCATCCGCGAGGGCCACGCCCCGGTCGGTGTCGACATAGCGCCCGGACTCGTCCCCGGCAACGAGTTCTCCGGGGTGATCGACCGGATCGGCCCCGGCACCGAGGGCTGGGAGACGGGTGACGAGGTGCTCGGCTTCCGGCTGCTCGGCTGCAGCGCCGAACTGGTCGTCGCGGACGCCGCCCGGCTGGTCCGCAAGCCGGCCGGGATGCCCTGGGAGCAGGCCGGGGCGCTCTCCGCCTCCGGGCAGACCGCGCACATCGCGCTCGGCCAGCTGAAGGTCGGCGAGGGCGACACCGTGCTGGTCCACGGCGCCGCCGGCGGCGTCGGCACGGTCGCCGTCCAGCTGGCCCGGGCCTGGGGCGCCACGGTGATCGGCACCGCGAGCGAGCGCAACCACGACTACCTGCGGGAGCTCGGCGCGATCCCCGTCACCTACGGCGAGGGGCTGGTCGAGCGGGTCCGGGCCCTCGCCCCGCAGGGCGTGGACGCGGCCTTCGACGCGGCCGGGCGCGGCGCGCTGGAGGCCTCCGTCGAGCTGGTCGCCGACCGGGACCGGATCGGCACCGTGGTCGACTACCCGGGCGCCGGGCGGCTGGGCGTCCAGGGGATCCGCGGGGAGCGGACGGCGGCCCGGCTGGCCGAACTGGTCGGCCTCTGGGAGTCGGGCGTGCTGCGGGTGGAGATCGCCGACGCCTTCCCGCTGGGGCGGGCGGCCGACGCCCACCGGCTGGTCGGCGCCGGGCACGTCCGGGGCAAGGTCGTCCTCGTGCCGTGACGGCGGGGAGCCGGGACCGCGGCCGCCGCGGGTGCGGGGGGCCGGGACCGCGGCCGCCGCGGGTGCGGGGTGCTGCGGGTGCCGGGGGCGGGCGCCGGGCCGATTGTGCGTTTCGGCCGCTGACCAGGTAATGTTCCTGCCGTCAGCAGGCGCCGCTAGCTCAGTTGGTTAGAGCAGCTGACTCTTAATCAGCGGGTCCGGGGTTCGAGTCCCTGGCGGCGCACAGACAGCCGGAAGGCCCCTCGTGAGAGCGAGGGGCCTTCCGGCGTTTCCGCGCCCCGCGGCCGCCGGGCGCCCCCGCGGGGGCGCGGCCCGGCGCCGGGGTCAGTGCGGGATGGCGGCGATCAGCTCGGAGGCGCCCTGCCGCTTCAGGGCGAGGGCGGTCGCCGTGCCGAGGTCCTCCGGGCTCAGCGAGCCGGCCCACTCGTGGGCGTCCAGGATCTGCTTGCCGTCCGGGGTGAAGACCCGCCCGCGCAGCGAGAGGCGGCCGTCCGCCTCGGCCCGGGCGTAGCCGGCGATCGGCGAGTTGCAGTGGCCCTGCAGCACGTGCAGGAACATCCGCTCGGCGCTCGCCTCGCGCCAGGTCGGGTGGTCGCCGAGGCCGGCGACGGCGCCGATGGTGGCGGTGTCCTCGATGCGGCACTGGAGGGCCAGGATGCCGGCGCCGATCGGCGGGCACATCGTCTCGACCGGGAGGACCTCGCTGATCCGCGCCGCCTCGCCGATCCGCTCCAGCCCGGAGAGCGCCAGCAGCAGGGCGTCCGCCTCCCCCGCCGCCAGCTTGGCCAGCCGGCTGTTGGCGTTGCCGCGCATCGGCACGCACTCCAGGTGCGGGTGGGAGGCGGCGAGCTGGGCCCGGCGGCGGACCGAGGAGGTGCCGATCCGGGCGCCGGCCGGCAGCTCGTCGAGGGTGAGGCCGCCCGGGTGGACGAGCGCGTCGCGGATGTCGTCGCGGCGCAGGTAGGCGGCGAACACCGTGCCGGTCGGCAGCGGGCGGTCGGCCGGCACGTCCTTGAGGCAGTGCACGGCGAGGTCGGCCTCGCCGGCGAGCAGCGCCTCGTCCACCTCCTTGGTGAAGGCGCCCTTGCCGCCGAGCCGGGCGAGGTCGCCCATCCACCGGTCCCCGGAGGTGGTCACCGGCACCACCTCGGTGCGCAGTCCCGGGTGTAGGGCGGCGAGTTCGGCCCGGACCCGCTCGACCTGGGCGAGCGCCATGGGTGAGGACCGGGAGACGATGCGGATCAACTCTGCGCTGGTCATGTCTGGATGATAGGCAGTCAGTCTTAAGCGTCCGTTGTCCGGTCACCCGGACGGAGGTGGCGCGCCGGGGCCGGCGCGGGGGCCCGGGCGATCAGGTACTCGGCGACCACCAGGTTGATCAGCCAGCTCGTCCAGGCGGCGGCCGCGTACGCCTGGTCGAACGGGACGCCGACGGCGTCCGCCACGACGAGCCAGACCCGCAGGGTCGCCCCGGCGAAGATCAGCGCGTAGGAGCGGGTCATCCAGGCGCGGTGGCGGGCGATCTCGCCGCGCCGGACGGCCCGCCAGGCGACGGCCGTGGAGAGCAGCAGCAGGACGTCCAGCGTCCCGAAGCCGATCGGCGCGATCGGGCCGACCAGCGCCTTCGGCACCAGCACCAGGCCCCCCGCGCCGGTCACCAGGACGGTGGCCAGGTAGACCCGGCCGATCGTCCGGTGCAGGCCCGGGCGGCGGGCGCGCAGCCGGGGCAGGAACTGCCAGGGGCCGAGCAGGATCGCCAGCACGCCGCCGCCGACGTGCAGGACGAGCGGGAGCCGGTTGGCCAGGTAGACCGCCCGCTGCTCGTCCAGGAAGACCTCGGGGTCGAGCGTGAGGTAGCGGGAGGTGAGCAGGGCGGTGGCGGCGGCCAGCGCGGTGACCGCGAACCAGCCGGCCCGGCGCGCCCGGCCGGTGCCGGCCCGGCCCGGGGCCCCGGCGGCTGCGGGCGGCGGCGAAGGAGCGGTCGGCGCGGACGGTCCGGGCGGCACGGGCGGCCAGGACGGCGCGGGCGGCGCGGGGGTGCCGGTCGGGGCACGGGGGTCCGGAGCGTTCATGCCCCGGACGGTACGGATCCGGGCCGGTCGCGCACGTCCGCCCGCCGGGGTGGTCCGGCCTGCTCCGGCCGGTCGGCCGGGCACCCCCGGAGGCGGTACCGGCGGGCGCCGCACCACCCGGCGGAGGGTGCCGGAATACCCCGGCAGGGCGATGCGCGGCCCGGCCGGCCGCCGCTACCGTTCGGCCCGTGCGCCCGCACCACCGCGCGGCGGTCACCGCCCTGACCCGGGAGCCGCCATGAGCCCTCCGTCCGTGATCCGGCCGATCAGCGCGGTCCGGACGGGCCTGCCGAACCTGCTGGGCCGGCTGGTCCCGGCGGCCTGGTCCGACCGGGCGGGCCTGCCGGCCCGGCTCCGGACCAACCCCAGGGACGCCGCGCTGGCGAGCGTGGCCCTGGTCGCCATGGCCGTCGACCGGTTCCAGGCGGCCGACGCGCTGCGCGGCGGGCTGCCCGCCGCGCTGGTGCTCAGCACGGTCGTGGCCGGCGCGCTGGCCGTCCGGCGGACCCTGCCGCTGGCCGGCTACCTGGTGGGCTCGGCGGCGCTCTCGGCGGAGGCGCTGTTCGTCCTGCCCAGCGCCGTCTCGCCGTACGCGAACCTGGTCGGCCTCTACTCGCTCGGCCTGCACGGGACGCGCCGGCGCGCCTGGCTCGGGCCGTTCGCCGCCCTGCTCGGCATGGCCGCCTACTTCACCGACCTCGCCCGCACCTACCCCGCCATCCCCGCCGGCGTGCTCTTCCTCTGGCTGCTCGGCTGGGCCGTCGGCTACGGGACGGCCCGGCGGGCCGAGGACCGGGAGGCCGCCCGGCTGCGGCTGCGCCAGCAGGTCGTGGCCGAGGAACGGGCCCGGCTGGCCCGCGAACTGCACGACCTGGTCGGGCACACCCTGAACGTCGTGCTGGTCCAGGCCGGCGCCGCCCGCCGGCTGCTCGACCGGGAGCCCGAGCGCACCCGCGAGCTGCTCTCCGGGATGGAGCACAGCGGCCGCGAGGCGCTGGACGACCTCGACCGCGTCCTCGGGCTGCTGCGGCGGGGCGCCGAGCTGCCCGGCGGGCCCGCCCTGCAGCCGGGCCTGGCCGACCTGGACCGGCTCACCGGACGGCTGGAGCAGGCTGGCCTGCAGGTGGACGTGCGGGTCGACCCGGGTGCCCGGCGGGTGCCGCGCAGCCTCGACGTGTCGGCGTACCGGATCGTCCAGGAGGCGCTCACCAACACCGTCAAGCACGCCCGGGCCCGGACGGTCTCGGTCACCGTCCGGTGCGCCGGGGGCTCGCTCGACATCGAGGTGAGCGACGACGGCCGGGGCGCCGACGGCGGGTACACGCCCGGCCGGGGCCTGCTGGGCATCACCGAGCGGGTCTCGATGCTCGGCGGCAGTGTCGAGCACGAGCGCGGCGAGCGGGGCGGCTTCCGGCTCCGTGCCGTGCTCCCGATCCCGTGACCGTCCGGGTCGTCGTGGCCGACGACGACGCGCTGCTGCGGGCGGGGGTGGCCCTCGTGCTGGAGACCGACGACCGGATCGAGGTGGTCGGCCAGGCCGCGGACGGGCTGCGGGCGGTCGAGCTCTGCCGGCGGCTGGAGCCGGACGTCGTCCTGATGGACGTCCGGATGCCCGGCATCGACGGGGTGGAGGCGACCCGGCGGATCACCGCCGCCGCGCTGCCCACCCGGGTGCTGGTGCTGACCACCTTCCACCACGACGACTACGTGTGGGGCGCGCTGCGGGCCGGGGCGGCCGGCTTCCTGCTCAAGCGGGCCTCGGCCGAGCGGCTCATCGACGCGGTCCACACGCTCGCCGGGGGTGAGTCCGTGCTGGACCCCGCGGTGACCCGGGACCTGGTGGCGCAGGTGGTCGGCCGTGGTCCGGAACGGCCCCCGCCGACAGCGGAGGACGCCCGGCTCGCCCAGCTGACGGCGCGCGAGCGGGAGGTGCTGCGGCTGGCGGCGGAGGGGCGGTCCAACCGGGAGATCGCCGCGGTGCTGGTGCTCGCCGAGTCGACGGTGAAGACCCACATGAAGCGGATCCTGGCGAAGATCGACGCCCGGGACCGCGCCCAGGCGGTCGCCATCTCGTACCGGAGCGGGCTGATGCCGCCCCGGGACCCGCTGGGCGGGTACTGACGGCGGCCGGGCGGGGCCGGCCGGAGCGCGTGGTCCTCCCCGGTCGGCCCCGCCGGGCCGACCGGGGAGGAGCTGGCACCGCCGGTCCTGACGGGAACGGCGGTCAGGACGCGCCTTCCCGGCGCGCCGGGAAGGCGTGGGTGCGGGCGGCGAGGACGACCGCGAGGACGGGGAGCAGCAGGAGCAGCACGGCCCAGGGGAAGGAGTCCGCGCCGAGCCCGTCCAGCAGCAGGCCCCCGGCCACGCCCCCGCCGGCCATCGCCGCGTTCCAGAGGGTGACCAGCATGGCCTGCGCGGCGTCCGCCTGCCCGCCGCCCGCGTCGCCGGCGGCGGTCTGCAGCAGGGTCGGGATGCCACCCCAGCCGAGGCCCCAGAGCACCGCGGCGGCGTAGACCGGGGCGGCGCTGTCGGCCAGCAGGCCGAGGACGGCGGCCGCGGCGGCCACCAGCAGGGTGGCGGCGACGGTCAGGGTGCGCAGCCTGCGGTGGATGTGCGCGCCGGTGAACCAGATGCTCACCAGTGAGGCGACGCCGAAGGCGAGCAGCACGGCGTCGGTGGCGTCGCCCATGCCGCGCCGGTCGAGGTAGGGGGCGATGTAGGTGTAGAGGACGGTGTGCGCGAGGACGAAGACGAAGGTCACGGCCAGGACCGGGGTCACCCCGGGGACGGCCAGGGCGCGCAGCACCGGGGTCCGTTCGGCCCGGGCCCGGCCGGGGTGTTCGGGGACGGTCGCGGCGATCCAGGCGGTCACGGCGACGGCCAGCGCCGTCATGATCAGGAACGGCGCCCGCCAGTCGAGCACCTTGCCGAGGAAGGTGCCGGCGGGCACCCCCAGCGACAGGGCGAGCGGGACGCCGGTCATCGCGACGGCGATCGCCCGGCCCTGGAGCTCGGGCGGTGCGAGGCGGCGGGCGTACCCGGCCAGCAGCGCCCAGGCGAGGCCGGCGGCGACCCCGGCGACGAACCGGGCGGCCATGGTGAGCGGGTAGCTGCCGGAGAGCGCGGTGACGGTGTTGGCGACGGCGAACCCGGCCATGGCGGTGAGCAGCAGGCGGCGGCGCCCCCAGCCGGCGGTGGCCGCGGTCAGCGGGAGGGCGGTGGCGGCGGTGCCGATCGCGTAGACGGTGACGGCCTGGCCCGCGGCGGACTCGCCGACGCCGAGGTCGGCGCTCATGGCGGGCAGGACGCCCGCGGGCAGGGTTTCGGTGAGGGCCGTGACGAAGACGGCGGTGGCGAGCGCCAGCAGGGCGGGCAGGGGCAGTTTCCGCTGCTCGACGGCGGCGGGAGGGGCGATGGTCGGCATGGCCGATATGCTCAAACCCTCACACTGATGTGAGGGTCAATCAGGCCGGCTGTGAGGTGGGGCACATGCGGATCGGCGAGCTGTCCGAGCGGACCGGGGCGTCCCGGCGGCTGCTGCGGTACTACGAGGAGCAGGGCCTGATCCTGGCCGACCGCTGTGCCAACGGCTACCGCGCCTACGACGAGCCGACCGTGGACCGGGTGCTGCAGATCCGGGGGCTGCTCGACTCGGGGCTGCCGACCAGGATCATCAAACAGATCCTGCCCTGCCTCGACAAGCCCCGGGCCATCCACTTCCCGGACGCCACCCCGGAGATGATCGCCACCCTGGAGCAGGAGCTGGCCGGCATGAGCGAGCGGATCCGCTGCCTCACCCGCAACCGGGACGCGATCGCCGAGTACCTGGAGGCCGTCCGGGTGGACCGCTGAGCGGCGGGGCGGCCCGGGTGGACCGCTGAGCGGCGGGGCGGCCCGGGTGGACCGCTGAGCGGCGGGGGCCTTCCCGCCGCCGCCCAGCGGCCGTCCGGTCAGCGGCGGAAGTAGGAGTCGAAGTTCTTCGAGAACTCCCGGCCGCCGAACTGGTCCCAGTTGATCGACCAGGTCATCAGGCCGCGCAGGCCCGGCTGGGCGCCGGCCCTCGGCACGTAGCTGCCGCAGTTGGTGAGCTTGGTGAGGCAGTCCAGCGCCTTGTTGACCTCGGCGGGGGCGACGTAGCCGTTGCCCGCGTTGGTGGTGGCCGGCATGCCGATGGCGACCTTGGAGGCCGGCAGCGGCGGGAAGACGTTGTTCGCGTTGCCCGCCACCGGGAAGCCCTTGAGCAGCAGGTCGGTCATCGCGACGTGGAAGTCGGCGCCGCCCATCGAGTGGTACTGGTTGTCCAGGCCCATGATGGAGCCGGAGTTGTAGTCCTGGACGTGCAGCAGGGTGAGGTCGTCGCGCAGGGCGTGGATCACCGGCAGGTAGGCGCCGGCGCGCGGGTCCTGGCCGCCCCAGGGGCCGGAGCCGTAGTACTGGTAGCCCAGCTGGACGAAGAACGTCTCCGGGGCCATGGTCAGCACGAAGTTCGGCCCGTACTTGGCCTTCAGCGTCCTGATCGCGGAGATCAGGTTGACGACGACCGGGCTGGTCGGGTTCTTGAAGTCGGTGTCGCCGGTCTGCAGGGACAGCGAGTGGCCCTCGAAGTCGATGTCCAGGCCGTCCAGGCCCCACTTGTCGATGATCGCCGAGACCGAGCTGACGAAGGCGTCCCGGGCGGCCGTGGTGGTGAGCTGGACCTGGCCGTTCTGGCCGCCGATCGAGATCAGCACCTTCTTGCCCTTGGCGCGCTTCGCGGCGATGGCGGCCTTGAAGTCGGCGTCGGACTCGACGGTCGGGCACTCGGTGACCGGGCAGCGGTTGAACCGGATGTCGCCGGAGGTGACGGAGGTCGGCTCGCCGAAGGAGAGGTTGATGAAGTCCCAGGAGTCCGGGACGTCGGCGACCTTCGTGTAGCCGGCACCGTTGGCGAAGCTGGCGTGCAGGTAGCCGACCAGGGCCTTGCCGCCGGGCGGCGGCGAGGTGGGGGTGACGGTGGGCGTCACCGTCGGGGTCACGGTGGGCGTCACCGTGGGCGTCACCGTCGGGGTGACGGTCGGGGTGACGGTGGGCGTCACGGTCGGCGTCGCGGTCGGGCTGGGCGCGCCCGGGCCGTCCAGCGAGACGTCGTCGGCGTAGTACGTGCCCTGCCCGTACCAGCCGTGCGTGTAGACGGTGGCGCTGGTCTGCGTGGCGCCGGTGGTGAAGCTGACGCTGAGCTTCTGGTACGCGCCGCCGGTGCCGGGCGTCCAGGTGGAGGTGCCGCCGTCCACGCCGAGGTAGACGTACGAGCCCTTCAGGTACGCGCTGAGCGTGTAGGTGGTGCCGGGCGCGACCGTGACGGTCTGCGCGCAGCGGGCGGAGTCGCTCGCCGAGGCGGCCGCCGCCAGGGCGTAACCGCCGCCGTGGGACTGGCCGGTGACGACGCTGCCGGTCGACGCGGAGCAGCTCCACGGACCGAGGGCGCCGCTCTCGAACCCGCCGTTGACGAGGAACTCGCCGGCGGAGGCGGAGGGCGCGAGGCCCAGGGTGAGGCCGACCATGGTGGCGGCGGCGACCGCGGACGCGGTGCCGGCGGCCAGCAGCGTGCGCGGGCGGCGGCGGGTGGCGGGCACGGCGGGCACAGGTGATCTGCGCATGTGGGGGACTCCTTGCGGAGGCGCGGGTGTGGGGGACGTCCGGGGCAGGCCGGGGCGCACCGGTGGTGGGGGAACGGCGCGGCCAGGCATACGAGTTGGACTAGACCACTGAAGTGGATACGGCGGTTCGGTGTCAATGGTCCAGACCGGTTCCGGCCGCGCCCGCGGGCCCTCCGCGGCCTCCCCCGGTTGCCGTCCGTGACACCCCGTCGAAGCATGGAGGGGTGACGTCCACCGGTTACCTCCGCTACCCCCACCTGCGCGGGGACCTCCTGGCGTTCACCGCCGAGGACGACGTCTGGCTCGCACCGCTCGACGGCGACGCCGCCACCGGCCGGGCCTGGCGGGTCACCTGCGACCGCACCCGGGTCAGCCACCCCCGCCTCTCCCCCGACGGCCGCACCCTCGCCTGGACCGGCTGGCAGAGCCTGGCCCCCGAGATCTGGACCGCCCCCGTCGACGGCGGCGAGGCCCTCCGGCTCAGCCACTGGGGCAGCCAGGACACCCGGCTGCGCGGCTGGCTGCCGGACGGCGAACTGCTCGCCGTCACCTCGTACCACGAGCCCTTCGGCCACTACACCTGGGCGCACGCCCTGCCCGCCGACGGCGGACCCGGCCGCCGGATGCCCTGGGGACCGGTCGGCGACGCCCAGGCCGGCCCCGTCCACACCGTGCTGCTCACCGGCGCCGCCCCGCACGAGCCCGCCGCCTGGAAGCGCTACCGGGGCGGCGCCACCGGACGGCTCTGGGTGGACGGCGAACGCATCCTGGAGGGCCACCCCGGCCACCTCGCCTCACCGATGTCCGTCACCTCCGCCGACGGCGACCGGATCGCCTTCCTCTCCGACCACGAGGGCATCGGCAACCTCTACTCCTGCCGCCCCGACGGCACCGACCTGCGCCGCCACACCGACCACGCCTCCTACTACGCCCGCGAGGCCGCCACCGACGGCACCCGGATCGTCTACCAGCACGCCGGCGACCTCTGGCTGCTCGACGGCCTGGACGCCCCCGCCCCGCGCCGGCTGGACGTCCCGCTCGGCGGCGCCCGGGCCGGCCGGCGCCCGTTCCAGGTGAACGCCGCCTCCCACGTCAAGGACCTCGCCTGCGACCAGACCGGCCGGGCCGGGGTGATCACCGTCCGCGGCAGCCAGTACTGGCTCACCCACCGCGACGGCCCCGCCCGGGCCCTCGCCGACACCCCCGGCGTCCGCACCCGGCTGCCGGTCGTCCTCGGCCACACCGGCGAGGCCGCCTGGATCACCGACGCCCTCGGCGAGGACGCGGTCGAGATCATGCCGCTGCCCGGCCACGAGCAGGCCCCCGCACAGCGCGGCCACCGGGTGGTCGCCGCCGGCCTGCTCGGCCGCGTCCTGGAACTCACCGCCTCCCCCGACGGCGCCCACCTGGCCGCCGTCGCCTCCGACGGGCGACTGCTGCTGCTCGGCACCGCCGACGGCACCGTCCGCGAACTCGCCGCCTCCGGCCACGGCCCGGTCGCCGGAGCCCGGTTCTCCCCCGACTCGCACTGGCTCGCCTGGTCCCAGCCCGCCGCCGGCCGCTCGCTGCGCCGCATCCGGCTCACCCGCACCGACGTGCCCGCACCGGTCACCGACGTCACCGACGGCCGCTTCGAGGACGAGCAGCCGGTCTTCACCCGGGACGGCCGCTACCTGGCCTTCCTCTCCTGGCGCGGCTTCGACCCGGTGCACGACGTGCACACCGGCGACCTCTCCTTCCCGCTCGGCTGCCGCCCCTACCTCGTCCCGCTCACCGCCGACACGCCGTCCCCGTTCGCCGCCCCCGCCGAGGACGGCGCCCCGCGCGGCGACGGCGGCGGCGACGGAACCGTGCACGTCGACCCCGAGGGCATCGGCGAACGGCTGCTCCCCTTCCCCGTGCTCGCCTCCAAGTACTCGGCCACCGACAGCGTCCGGGGCGGGCTGGTCTGGCTGCGCTGGCCGATCTCCGGCACCCTCGGGCAGACCTTCACCAACCCCGACGACACCTCCGGCCGCCCCTCCCTGGAGTACTTCGACCTGGCCCGCGGCAGCCGCACCACCCTCGCCGACAAGCTCGACGGCTACGCCGTCTCCGGGGACGGCGGCTCGGTCGCCGTCTACTCGGCCGGCACCCTGCGGATCCTCCCGGTCACCGCCCCCACCGCCGCCACCTCCGTCGACCTGCGCCGGATCACCCACACCGTGCGCCCGGCCGCCGAATGGCGGCAGTCCTACGCGGAGGCCGCCCGGATCGTCCGCGACCAGTTCTGGGACGCCGGGATGTCCGGGCTGGACTGGCCCGCCCTGGTCGCCCAGTACGAGCCGCTGCTGGACCGGATCGCCGGCCCCGACGACTTCGCCGACCTGCTGCGCGAACTCCTCGGCGAACTCGGCACCTCGCACGCCTACGTCACCCCCTCCCGGCGCGGCGAGGGGCCCGCCCTCGCCCAGCAGCCGCTCGGCCTGCTCGGCGCCAACGCCCACCGCTCCCCCGACGGGCGCTGGCTGCTCGACCGCATCCTCCCCGGCGAGTCCTCCGACCCGCGCGCCCGCGCCCCGCTCGCCGCCCAGGGCGTCCGCGACGGCGACGAGCTGCTCGCCGTGGCCGGCCGCCCCGTCGACCCGGTGCGCGGACCGCTCCCGCTGCTCGCCGGCACCGGCGGGACCAGCGTGGAGCTGACCCTGCGCAGCGGCGGGGCGGGCGGGGACGGCCCGGGCGCTCCGGGCGGGGAACGGGGCGGCCCGGGCGGCCCGGTACGGCGGATCACCGTCACCCCGCTCACCGACGAGCGGCCCGTCCGCTACCAGGACTGGGTGGCCAAACGGCGCGCCCTGGTCCGCGAATTCAGCGACGGCCGCTGCGGCTACCTGCACATCCCCGACCTCGGCGGCTCCGGCTGGGCCCAGTTCAACCGGGACCTGCGGCGGGAGCTGGACAAGCCCGCGGTCGTCCTCGACGTCCGCGGGAACGCCGGCGGCAACGTCTCGGAACTGGTGCTGGAGAAACTCACCCGACGGGTGCTGGCCTGGGACTTCAGCCGCGGCCGGGAGCCGGTCCGGTGGCCGCGCGACGCGCCGCGCGGGCCCGTGGTGGCGCTCGCCGACGAGGCCACCAGCTCCGACGGCGACGTCATCATCGCGGCGATCAGGCTGCTCGGGCTCGGCCCGGTGGTCGGCAACCGGACCTGGGGCGGCGTGGTCGGCATGACCGGACGGCACACGCTCGGCGACGGGACCCAGATCTCGGTGCCGAAGAACGCCTCCTGGTTCACCGGCGGGCTCGGCTGGTCGGTGGAGAACCGGGGCGTCGAACCGGACGTGCACGTGCTGCGCGCGCCCCGGGACTGGGCCACCGGCCGCTACCCCGAGCTGGTCACGGCGGTGCGGCTGGCGCTGGACCTGCTGGACGACGCACCGGCCGCCGTCCCCCCGCCCGCCGACACCCCCCGGCCGGACCTGCGCCGCCCGCCGCTGCCGCCCCGGGATCGGTGACGGGACGGCGGCGGCGGGCGGCGGATCGGGGGGGGGTAGCGGGAACGGGTGCAGGGGGCTCCCGGCGGGCGGGGCCCCCTACGGTGCTCCCGGTGCGGTCAGTCCCAGGGGTCGCCCTCGGCCGTCATGTCCTCACGGGCCCGCTCCTCGGCCTCCCGCTCGGTGATCGTGACGGACTCCCGGGCCTCCCGGGCCCGTTCGGTCTCGGGGCTGAACGCGTCGGCGGCCTCGTCGTGGGCGAGCGCAGCGCGCCGGGCGGACTCCGTCATCGCGGTGCCGTCCTGCTCGTGGCCCCCGCCCAGCGAGGACCTGGCCTCCTCGGCGGCGTCGTGCCCCTTGTGGCGGAACCTGTCGAAGATGCCCATGACTCCTCCTCCGGACGACTTCCGGGCTGGTCCCACTCTCACACCGGCACGCGGCGGGCGCATCCGCTGCGGCCGGGCGGAGCCGGTCCCGCGGCCGTTCGCCCGACTGGCGATCATTGACGCATGCGTGCCGCCCGCCTGATCCGCATGGCCTTCCTCGTCCAGTCGAACCCCGGCGTGACCGCCGCCGCGCTCGCCCGGGAGCTGGAGGTCTCCGAGCGGACGGTGATCCGCGACGCCCAGGCCCTGCAGGAGGCGGGTGTCCCGGTCCGTTCGGAGCGCGGCCGGGCGGGCGGCTACCGCCTGCCGCCGGGCTACCGCACCCGGCTCACCACGCTGCACCCCACCGAGGCGGAGACCCTCTTCCTGTCCGGCCTGCCCACGGCCCTGCGGGACCTCGGGCTGTCGGACGCGGCGAGCGCGGCCAGGCTGAAGCTGACGGCCACCCTGCTGCCGTCGGTGCGCGCGGCGGCCGAGTCGTCGGTGCGCCGCTTCCACCTCGACGCCCCGGCCTGGTTCCGCGAACCGGAGGCACCGCGGCTGCTGCCGGAGCTGGCCCGGGCGGTGTGGTCCGACCGGACCGTGGAGCTGGCGTACGCGCGGCCGGGCGGGGACGGCGCCCCGCCCTCGGCGGTGACCCGCGTGGTGGAGCCGTACGGGGTCGTCCTGAAAGCGGGCGTCTGGTACCTGGTGGGCCGTGTCCCGGGTGAGCCGGGCGAGGCGGGTGGGGCGGGCGAGGCGGCCGGCCGTGGCCGCGGCGGCGCCTGGCGGACCTACCGTGTCGACCGCGTCACGGCGCTGGCCCCCGCACCGGGCGCGGACGAGCCGTTCGTCCGCGACCCGGCCTTCGACCTGGCGGCGCACTGGGAGGCGCACTCGGCCGGGTTCGCCCGGGCGCTGCTGCGCACGCGTGTCACGGTGCGGCTGACCGGGGAGGGCCTGCGGCGCCTGCCCGCCGTGGTGGACGAGGCGGCGGTCGAGGAGGCGCTCGCCTCGGCGACCGCGCCGGACGCCGCCGGGCGGGTCACGCTCGACGTGCCGGCGGAGTCGGACGAGGTCGCGTTCGACCAGCTGTCCAGGCTGGGCGCGGAGGCGGAGGTGCTGGCCCCGGCGGGCCTGCGCGCCCGCTTCCGCGGGCGCGCGTCGGCCCTGGCCGCCCTGTACGGGGCGGAGGAGCCCGGGGATCAGCGGTAGTCCTCGGGTGAGCCGTCCTTCCCGCCGTAGGTGACGTCCTCGAAGTAGGCCCAGGCGTCGGGCCGGCTGCCGTCCACGTCCCGTACGCCGTAGGCCCTGGCGAGCTCGCCGCTGGAGGTGGACCTGCCGTTCCAGCGGGCGGCCCGGTCCGGGTCGGCGGCCAGCGCCGCGACCGTGCGCGCGAGGTAGTGCGGCGACTCGGCGATCGCGAAGGCCGGTTCCTGCGCGACGGCGTCGCGCCAGTTCTCCTCGCCGACCCCGAAGTGGGCGAGCATCTGCTCCGAGCGCAGGAAGCCCGGCGAGACCGCCACCGCCGTGCCCCCGTACTCCGCCAGTTCCTGGCCCAGCCCGAAGGCGAGGCGGATCGGGGCGTTCTTGGCGAGGTCGTAGTACATGTTCTCGCGGTAGCGGCGGTTGGAGACCGCCGTGCCGTCGGTGACCTCCACGTGCAGCGGCGCGTCGGAGCGGATCAGCAGCGGGAGCAGGAGTGCCGCCGTGATCACGTGCGAGCGGGCCCCGAGCTCCAGGATGCGCAGGCCGTCGGCGAGCGGCGTCTCCCAGCTCTTCCTGCCGAAGACGGAACGGACGAGCAGGTGTTCGCCGCCCCACAGGTCGTTGACGAGGATGTCGAGGCGTCCCTGTTCACGGTCGATCCGCTCGGCGAGGGCACGGACCCGGCCCTCGTCGAGGTGGTCGGTGGGGACGGCGATCCCCGTACCGCCGGCCGCCGCGACGAGCTCCGCGGTCTCCTCGATGGTCTCCGTGCTCCGGCCGACCTCGCTGAGCCGGGTGCGGGTGGTGCGTCCGGTGACGTAGACGGTGGCGCCGGCGCGGCCGAGCTCGACGGCGAGTGCGCGCCCCGCGCCGCGGGTGGCCCCGGCCACGAGCGCGATCCGACCGGCGAGCGGGCCGTCCGGGCCGACCTGAGGAGTGGTGGTTTCCCGATTCATGCGATCCATCGTCCAGGCCAAAAGTGACAGAACACGTCACCCTTTTCCGGCCTTCCCGTCCTGTCCTCCGGCCCGGGCCGGCCACCGGCCCGGGCGGTGCGGGGCGGTGGGGTCGTTGGTCCCGGGCAGGAGCGTCGAAAGGCCGTATCCGCCGCGACGGACCGGGAGAAGGGTGGGACCCGTCAGCCGGTCCCGATCCCACCCCAGGAGCCCGCCGTGACCGTCGCCGCCCACACCGGTGTCCACCGTCCGAGTGAGGAGCCGCACGGCGGGCCGCGCCGCCTGGTCGGGCCGCTGGCCGCGCTGGACGGACGGCTGCCCGGCGTCCACGACCTGCTGCTGGTGCAGTGCCCGAGCTCGCTGCGCCCGCTCGGCGGCGGCGGGCTGCCGGACTGGGCGCGGCAGGTGCTGCGGGCCCATCCGTGGGTGACCGTCGGCCGGGCGCCCGTCGTGGCGGGCTCCCCGGTGGACACCCCGTACCCGGTGCGCTGCACCCGGGACGCGTCCGCCGCGCCCGAGACCTGGCTGCCGGTGACGGTGCGCGGCCCGGAGCGCGGGCAACGGCTGGACGCGCTGGCGCCCCGGGCGGCGGTGGCCCGCACGCTCCGCCCCGAGCAACTGCCCGGCCGGATCGGGCTGCTGCCGCCGGAGCGGTCGGCGGCGGTGCCGGCACTCGCGGTGCTGGCCCTGGCCGGGCAGCTGGTGTCGGACCACCGGCTGGCCTGGGGGCCGATCGGCGCGGTCGGCTACGAACTGGGCAGCGGCGAGCCGGTGGCCGGACCGCTGAGCCCGCTGCGGCTGGTGCTGCGCGCCCCGCAGCCGGTCAGTCGGCGGGACGCGCTGCAGCTGCGGCGGGCGCTGAGCCGGCTGCGGGTGCCGGTCCAGGCGGAGTTGGAGACCAGGTACGGCGCGGTGCTGCTGGCCGAGTACGCGGCCGCGCCGCCGACGGTGACCCTGCTGACCCCGGACGGGCCCCGGGAGGTCCGCGACCCGTGGTTCCCCCGGGGCCTGTGACACCCGCGCCGCCCGCGCGGTGCCGCCCGCGACGGCCGGGCGGCTCAGGCTCAGCCGCTGATGCTGGGGGCGCCGGTCTCCAGGTGGCCGATGAAGCGCTGGGACCAGGTGCCGTCCGCGTCCACCGTCACCGTGAAGTCGTACCAGCCGTCGGTGTAGGCCGCGGCGTTGAAGTGGTCGGTGACGCTGCCGCCGGCCGGGACCTGGTACGTCCAGGGGCCGTCGACGCGGTAGTGGTTGGATGTGATGGTGAAGGTCATCGGCGTGCTGCCGGAGTTGGCCAGCTTGAAGTAGAGGGCCAGCTTGCCGGTGCCGGGCTCGACCGCGTACGAGGCGGTCACGGCCGCGTTCTTGCCCGCCTTGGTGGCGTCGCCCTTGAAACGGCGCAGGAAGCGGTTGGGGCCGACCACGCTCAGGTCGTACTGGCCCCCGCCGTAGCCGCTGCCGCAGTTGAAGAAGTCGCTCTGGCTGCCGCCCGCGTCGACGGTGTACTGCCAAGGCCCGCCGCCGCGGTGGGCGTTGGCGTACGCGGCGAAGTGGGCCGTCCGGACGGCGGCGCCGTCGTTCGCCATCTTCAGCCAGACCTTGATGGTGCCGCCGGAGCCGTACTCCAGCCGGTCCAGGTTGGCGTTCGGCTGGTACGGCAGGGCGCGGGCCGGGCGGACGCCGATCTCCTGGGCGGGCAGCCTGTTGTCGACCGGCGCCGGGTTGGGCAGCGGGCCGCAGTTGGACATGCCGACCACCGCGCCGGCCGTGTCGGGAAGTGCCGGCAGGCCGTAGACCGGGTTGGCGAAGTCGAAGACGCCGGTGAGGTCGCCGCAGACGCGCCGCCGCCAGTCGCTGATGTTGACGCAGGCGGCGGGCTTGCCGATGGCGCTGGTCCACCTCTCCAGGAAGCGCAGCACCGAGGTGTGGTCGAAGACCTCGGAGGAGACCCAACCGCCCCGGGTCCACGGCGAGATCGCGATCAGCGGGACGCGGAAGCCGAGGCCGATGTTGGTGCCCTTGAGGAACTCTCCCGGGGTGTCGGCCGGGGCCGCGGGTGGCGGGACGTGGTCGAAGAAGCCGTCGTTCTCGTCGTAGTTGAGGAAGAGGACGGTGGAGTCGAAGACGTCCGGGTTCGCGCCGAGCGCGTCGATCACCTTGTGGACGAAGTGCGCGCCGTCGGCCGGGGTGGCATACGGGTGCTCGGAGACCTCCTGGTTGGGGACGATCCAGGAGACCTGCGGGAGGGTGCCGGCCAGCACGTCGGCCTTGATCGCGGCGACGATGTCGTCCGGCGTCCGCCCGGTGACCTTGGGGACGGAGCCCATGCCCTTGACGGCGAGCGGGCTGCCGGCCGGGGCGGAGGTGAACCGGGTGAAGTAACCCAACGCGTTGTCGCCGTAGTTGTCGGCGGCGTTCTGGTAGACCCGCCAGCTGACGCCGGCGTTCTCCAGCGCCTCGGCGTAGGTCTGCCAGCGCAGGCCCTTCTCGTCGCCGCCGTCGTACGCCGGGCCGCCCGCGACGCCGGCCGGGTCGATCTGGCCGGACCAGTGGTAGGTGCGGTTGGGCCCGGTGGCGCTCAGCGCCGAGCAGAAGTAGGCGTCGCAGACGGTCCAGTTGTCGGCGAGCGCGTAGTGGAACGGGATGTCCTGGCGGGTCAGGAAGCCCAGCGGGCGGACGTTGCCCTTGGCGGCGACCCAGGAGTCCATCTTCCCGCCGTTCCAGGCCTTGTGCTGGTCGCTCCAGCCGTGCGCGAGGTCCCCGTTGCACTGCGCGAGGCGCTGCGGGTCGGCGCCGCCGGCCGGCTTGGTGAGGCTGAACTGCCACGGGTACTGGCGGCCGAGGCCGTTGGGCTGGTTGAAGACGGAGTAGCCGCCGGCGATCTGGATCGCGGAGCGGTCGGCGAAGCCGCGCACACCGCGCAGGGTGCCGAAGTAGTGGTCGAAGCTGCGGTTCTCCTGCATCAGGATGACGATGTGCCGCGCGTCGGCGAGGGTGCCGGTCTGCGACAGCGCCGCCGCCCGCACGGCGGCGGGAACACCGGAGGGTGCACCGGCGGGTACGCCCGCGGGTACGCCGGTCGGGGCGTCGGCGGCGGGTGCCGCCCCGGCCCCGGTGGTACCGGCTCCTGCCGCGGCGAGCCCCGCGGCGGCGGCGCCGGACAGTGTCACGAACTTCCTACGGCTCAGCTCGGCCATCAGCCCAGCCCGTCCCTTCACTGGCGATGTTGTGCACACAAGTCGGGCCGACTCGATCGCGCAGCATCCTCCACCCGCCGCGAACGGCCCCACCAGGGCCGCGCGGCAGGGTTGGCGGACTGTTCTCCCGGCCGTCACCGAACGACCGGGAGCTGAACGGCGGCCTCAGCCGTCCTTCACGGTGATTCCCAGGGCCTGGGCGAACTGGGGCGCCAGCTCCATCAGTTGGACCGAGCTGATCAGGGCGCCGCGCAGGCCCTGGTGGCCGTCCGGCAGGCCCAGGGCGGCGGCACCGCGCAGGTCCACCTGGCCGAGGGCGGCGCCGCGCAGCCGGACCTCCTCCAGGGTGGAGCCGGGGAAGGCGACGTCGGTGAGCCTCGCGTCCCCGAAGTCCACGTCGCGCAGCAGGCAGTCCTCGAAGACGACGTCGCGCAGGACGGCGGCGCGCAGGTTGACCGCCTCCAGCTTGCAGCCGCGGAACACCACCCGGCGCAGCGCCGAGCCGTGCGCGGTGACGCCGGCCAGGACGCCGCCGGTGACGGTGGCGTCCTGCCACTCGCTGTCGGCGAGGTCGCAGGCCACCCAGCGGCCGGCCTGCACCCAGGCCTCGTTGAACCGGGCCTGCCGGAGCTTGACCCTGCTCAGCGCGACGCCGGTGAAGGCGCACTCCAGGAAGGTCGCGCCGGAGGCCCGCTGGTCCGTGTACTCGCCGCCGTCGAAGTGGACGGTGTCGTAGCGCGCGTCGCTGCGCAGCGGCCCGGTGTGCGGGCGCAGCAGGTCGGCGTACGGCAGGTCTTCCAGGCGGTCGGGGGCGGGCTTCGGCATGGCGGGGCACCTCGCGGTCGGCGGCAGACGGCTCTCGCCCGCATGCTCGCACGCGGCACCGACAGGTCCGGGCGGCCCGCGCGGGCGGCGCGGTGCGGGCGGCGCGGCGTGGTGCGAGCGGTCGGCGCGGTGCGGGCGGTCGGCGCGGCGTGGTGCGGGCCCGGTGGGCGGGTGCGGTTCCGGGCGGACGGGTGCCGGCGAGCGGGCGCGGCGGTGGCACGGTGGGGCGCCCACCGCCGGCCCTGCTCGTGTTCGCCGTCATGGGCGGGCACGCGCACGGACCGGCCCGGCCGCTGGGGTCCAGCGGCCGGGCCGTCCGGTGCGGTGCGAGGGGGCGTCAGCCCGCCAGGCCGTTCCGCCACAGGCTGTTGACGCGGCTGCGCTCGGTGCTGTTCGGGTTGGGGTTGGTGCAGGAGGTGCCGGGGCCGCCACCGGACATCAGCTCGCTGCACGGGCCCGAGTAGTGGTCCGGCAGGCCGAGCACGTGCCCGGTCTCGTGCGCGACGACGCGCAGCGAGCTGTACTGACGGTTCTGCGCGTAGTCGAGGAAGATGTAGCCGCGCCCGTGGCCGTCGGTGCTCGCGTACGAGCCGCGGGAGTCGTTGCCCTCGTAGTAGCGGAAGTCGGCGGCCGAACCCGACCGCAGCTGCACGTTGGTGACCGAGCTGTTCCAGATCTGCGCGCTCTGGGCTATCTGGTTGCGGAAGGTCGGCGCGCTGCTGGCGTCGTAGGTCACGGTGACGGCCAGCAGGTACGGGTTGGCGGCCTGCTTGGCGCGGGCGGACTTCATGACGGCCTCGTAGAACGCCTTGTTGTCGGCGTCCTCGGCGACCGAGTTCGTGCGCGCGGCGGTGGCCGTGTAGCCCTGGGCGGGCGCGGCGGTGGCCGTGGTGGGCAGGGCGGCCAGGCCGGCGGCGAGCGCCAGGCCGACGGCGGCCGAGAAGGTGCGCGAGACACGGTTCATGTGGGGGGCTCCCGTTCACGGGTGGAGGGGTGGTGGGGGTGTACGTGGCACCGGTGGTGCAGGCAGTGCAGGCGGTACCGGTGGTGCGGGCGGTACCGGGGTTCCGGGTGGTGCCGGGGGCGGTACCGGGGTGGTGCGGGCGGTACCGGGGTGGTGCGTGCCGCCCGTCACGCCGACCGGCCGGAGGGGGCCGTCCGGTGGGCCGCGCCGGGGGCCGTCAGGAGGCCGGGTCAGCCGGCCAGGCCGTGCCGCCGGAGGGGGTCGACGCGGCCGCGGCCGGCGCCCCTCGGGTACGGGTCGGTGCGGGACGGGCGGGAGCCGCCACCGGACCTCGGCTCGCTGCGCGGCGCGGCCGCGCCCGGGGTGCGGCGCGGGACGGCGCCGGCCACGGGGGCCGCGGCGGCGGTCGCGAGGGCGTCCGCCGTACCGGGCGGGGTGCCCGGGCCGGCGGCCGGCACCGGGTCGGCGGCCGGCACCGGGTCGGGCACGGTGGAGAGCGTGCGCAGGAGGCGATCCATGTGGGGGCTCCGATTCGCGGAAGCGCCGTGGTCCGGTGGGGGCCGGGCCGCGGGCATCGGATGAATGCTTTGCTGCCCCCAGAGCTTCGGCCAGGCCGACGGCCCGGCGGATGATGTCAACCGGCGATAGCACGGACCAATCACCCGCCGGGCGCGGACCGGACGCCGGGACCGCCGCCCGGCTCCGGCGCCCCTGCCGACCCGACAGCCTGTCATGTCCCTGGCGTCAGACGGTTTCGACCGTTACGCTCCCGATGTGGAGCTCGACGTGAGACACCTCCGGGTGCTGTGCGCCATCGCCGACACCGGCAGCCTCCGCAAGGCCGCGCTGCAGCTCGGCATGACCCAGCCGTCGCTCACCACCCAGCTGCACCGCATCGAACGGGCCGTCGGCGGAACGCTGTTCACCCGGGAGCAGACCGGCAGCCGGCCCACCGCGCTCGGCCACTCGGTGCTGTCCCGGGCCAGGCCGGTGATCGCCGAGATGGCCGCGCTGGTCGCCGCCGCCCGCCAGGAGGCCCGGGAGACGGCCGGCAGCGAGCGCGCCCGGCGGCTGCGGATCGGCAGCGTCGGCAGCCGGGCGGTGGCCGCCTGGCTGCGCCGGGTGCACGAACGGCTGCCGGAGACCGACACCACCATCCAGATCGACATCTCCGCCAACGCGCTGCTCCGGATGATCGCCGCCGACCAGCTGGACGTCGCCTTCGTGCACGAGAGCGAGGGCTTCCCGCTGCGGCTGCCGCCGGACGCCGAACACCGCGTGCTGATGGCCCGTGAGCCCCAGTTCGTCGCGCTCGCCGCCGGCCACCCGGCGGCAGCCCGGCCGGTGGTCCGGCTGGCCGACCTCGCCGAGGACACCTGGATGGTGGACCCGACGGCGGACCACGAGTACGCGGCGATGCGCCGGGTGTTCCGCGGCGCCGGACTCAACCCGCGGGTGGTCCAGGTCCGCGACAACACCACCGCCGCCGAGCTGGTCGCCTCCGGAGAGGCCGTCCGCCCCTGCCAGCCGACCTCCGTCCCCGGGCCCGGCACCGTCGTGCGACGGCTGCACGGCGACCCGCTGGCCGTCCGGCTGCTGCTCGTCTGGCGGCCGCGCGCACTCGGCGTGCCGGCCCGCGAGGCGCTGTTCGGGGAGCTGCGGGCGGTCTACCTCGACCTGGCGCAGGCCAGTCCGGCGTACCGGACCTGGCTCGCCGGGCACGACGGGATCCACCGCGGCCTGCTGGGCCTGCCCTCCGACCAGGTGCCCGCCGACCCGTCCTCCGCCGACCCGTCCTCCGCAGACCTGCCGACCGCCGACCCGTCTCCCGCCGACCTGCCGTCCACCGGCCCCCTTCCCGCCGCGGGGCGCGAGGTGCACCCCCGCGACGGGCGGCCGCGGGAGTCCCCCCGGGAGTCCCCCCGACCGCCCCGCGACCCGTCACCCCCGCCGACCGAGGCGCCTCCCCCGCGCCGTCCGGCAACCGCTCAGCCCTCCCGGGCGTGCATCGCCACCCCGACCGCCACGGTGGCCGCGCTCACCAGACCGGCCGCCAGGACCCCGGCCGAGCCCGCCGCCGTGCAGGCGAGCACCGCGACCGAGGCGACCGGCAGCAGCAACAGCTGAGCCGCCCCGGTCTTGACGTGCCGGGAGTGCAGCAGCCAGACGGTGAACAGGTAGACCGCGGTCGGCACGGTCACCGTCGCGGTGGCGGCCGTCTCGGAGATGTGCGCCTTGTGCACGGCCGATTCGACCGCCACCTCCAGACCGGCGCCGATCGCGGCCGCCGAGCCGAACACCAGGTAGTGGCCGTACCCCCAGAGGAAGGCCTGCCGGTTGCTGCGCAGGTGCTCGTGCACCGACCGGGCGAAGTAGATCCACCAGGCCGAGAAGCAGATCAGCAGTCCGCCGGCGGCGACCGGCAGCAGCCGGGCCAGCCCCTCGTGCTCGTCCACGGCGGACTGCACCGCGATGGTCGCCGCGGCCACCGTCTCGCCGAGCACGATCAGGGTGAACAGGCCGTACCGCTCGGCGATGTGGTGCGGGTGCCAGGTCGTCTGCATCCGCAGTTCGGCGACCACCGGCACGGACAGCTCGGCCACGATGCCGAGCGGGATCAGCACCGCGCGGGCCCCGTCCGGCAGCACCAGCATCACGACCCAGGCGACCTGGCAGAGCGTGATCCCGGCGGCGTACCGCAGCGCCACGCCGCGTGCCGGGCCCTCCTCGCTGGCCGCCGCACGCAGCCACTGGGTCACCATGGCCAGCCGCATCACCACGTACCCGATGACCGAGAGCGTCAGGTCCTGGTCGGCGAACATCCGGGGCACGCCGGCCGCGAGGATCAGCACGCCGGCGATCTGGACCAGCGTGGTGATCCGGTACGGGACGTCGTCGCAGTCGTAGGCGGAGGCGAACCAGGTGAAGTTCATCCAGGCCCACCAGATCGCGAAGAAGGCGAAGACGTAGCCGGTCAGGCCGTCGCCCCAGTGGCCCGCGGCGAGGTCGTGGGCGAGCTCCCGGCCGGCCTGGCCGACCGCGACCACGAAACAGAGGTCGAAGAAGAGCTCCAGCGGGGTGGCGACCCGGTGCGGTTCGTCCCGGCTGCGCGGGACCATCCGGCGCACCGGGTGCCGGTCGACGTGGTGCGGGCGGGGTGCTGCGGCGGAATCGCTGGTCATCGGCGGTCTCCGGGCTCCGGACGGGCGGGCGGGGCTGTACCCGCCGCATCCTGGCAGCGGCCCGGGCGGCACGCACGCACCGGCGCGGCCGCCGTACGGCGGTCGGCGGCACCGCCGTCCGTCCCGGGAGCCCGCTCCGGAACCCCGTCCGCCGGGGCCCGCGATTGCGCCGGATAGGTCCGATTTGCCGTGTCGTCAGCGAGAGTTGACGCTCCGGTGCGCGAACCGGGTGACAGCACGGCGGGTTTCCGGGCGCGCCCGCGCCGTACGGCACGGCGGCCCGGATCGCCCCGCTAGATTCTTCCCCGGTTGGAAGCGGGCGGGTCCGGGCGGACCCACGACAGGGGCGGCCTGCGGGCATCGCGGAAGGTCAAGGCCGGTGGCGGGACAGCGGGGGCGGCACAGCCGGTCCTCCCGTGTCCGCACCACCGGCCTCGTGATCACCGCGCTGCTCGCCAGTGCCCGCCGTGCGGTACGCGCCTTCCGGGCGGCACGCGCGCGCCGCGCCCTCCGCACCGCCTGCGCCGCCCGTGCCGACCGCGGCCGACCGACGGCGGCCCCGACCGCGGCCCCGGGGACTACTTCTCCCAGCCGACCTTGCTGTAGTCCAGGCTCGCCAGCCCGAAGGCGCCGTAGTTGGCCAGGCCCTTGCGGGTCGCCAGCACGGTCGGCCGCTGGTACAGCTCGACGGTGTGGCCGAGCTCCCAGATCCTGGCGTCCGCCTGGTTGTAGAGCTTCGCGGCCTCCACCGGGTCGATCGTGCCGGCCGCCTTCTTCAGCAGCCCGTCGATCTCCTCGGTGCCGAGCTTGGAGTAGTTCCCGAAGACGTTGTCCCCCTGCGGCAGCCGGAAGTTCAGCAGGCTGCTGGAGAGCGGGAACGAGTCGGTGTTGCGCCAGCTGGCGATGTCGAACTTGCCCGGGTTGACGTACTTGGTGAAGAAGTCGTTCGACGCGACCTTGTCCAGCTCCACCTTGACGCCGGCCGCCAGCCACATCGCCTGGGCGGCGGTGGCGAGGTCGAGCTGGGCCTGCGTGGTGGCCTCGTTGACCACCCAGTGGAGGGTCAGCGACTGGCCGTCCTTGGTGCGCGGCTGGCCGCTGCCGGCCTCCTTCCACCCCGCCTCGTCGAGCAGCTTCTTCGCCGCGGGCACGTCGAACTTGGCCCACTCGCCCGAGTTGTCCTGGTAGCCGGTCTGGTTGGGCATGAAGATGTGGTTGCCGAGCGGCTTGAACTCCACCGGGACGCCGTTGTTGGCGATCTTGATCAGCGAGCTGCGGTCCAGCGCCTTGCCGAGCGCCTGCCGGACCTTCACGTCCGCCAGCGGACCGCCGCCGCCGAAGGAGATGTGCACCTCGTCCCACGGGCTGGCCGCCCGGATCACCGTGTCCTTGGCGTCCTTGAGCTGCCCGTACGCGGTGGCGGTGCCGGCCGCGGCGCTGTCGATCTCGTTGTTGAGGAAGGACTGGGTGGTCGCCGACTGCGACATCACCCGGAAGGTGATCTTCTCCGCCTTGGGCTTGGCGCCCCACCAGGCCGGATCCGGGACCAGCGTGATGGTCTGCGCCGTCTTGTCCGCCGTGCCGATCTTCAACGCGCCGGCGGTGATCGGGATCTTGTCCACCCAGCCCTTGTTGAAGTCGTCCGCGGTGGCGATCCCGGCGGCCGGGATCAGCGGGCGGAAGAGGTTCTGCCAGTCCGCGTACGGCTCCGAGAAGGTCACCTTGACCTCGGACGGGTCCGCGCCCTGCTCGACGGCGGAGATCTGCTCGTAGCCCGAGGAGTCGGCGATGTTGTAGCCGTCCTTCTTGCCGTTGCTGGCCTCCCAGTCGGCCTTGAAGTCCAGGTGGCTCAGCGGCTTGCCGTCGGACCACTTCGCCTTCGGGTTGAGCTTGTAGGTGACCACCTGCGGGGAGGTCGAGGTGACCTTGGCGTCCAGCAGGTAGTCCGGCGAGGGCTTGAAGGTGCCGGACTCGTCCGTGGTGAACAGGTTCGGCTCCAGGGCCCGCATGATCTCGACCGCGTCGCCGTACCTGCCGTCCACCTGGAACGGGTTCCACTGGGTGATCCACTGGTAGAGCGGGAACCGGACCTCGCCGCCGTCGCGGACCTGGTCCACCGGCTTGGCGTTGATGTCGATGGAACCCTGTCCCGGCGCCTCGCTCTTGACCGCGGTGTCGGCCGAGCCGCCGCCCGAGCTGCACGCGGTGGCGGCGAGGGCGACGGCGAGGGCGAGTACGGCAACGCGGCCGAGTCGGCGTGCTGGCGTGGCGAGAGCGTCCATGAGGGTTCCCCCCGTGATGTCCGGCTAGTGGTGAGAGTTGAGCGTCGCGAGGTGTGGCGAGGCTTGAGCGTGGGCAGCCAAGTCGGTGCCGGCGGAGCGAACGTAACAGCCGATCAGAACCAGTACCAGGGGGCATCGTTCACACCTGACTCAAACGAAACACGACGCAACACCGCCGCAACACCCCGGCCGCGCGCCGGTGCAACACTCTGACCTGCGGTTTCCTGACCACCGTCAAGTCCCGCCCCGACGACCGCCCCCACCCCCACCCCCGGGCCGCACCCCGGCCCACCGACCGAAGGCCACCCACCGATGCCCACCAGACGCGTCGGCCCCGCCCCCACCCCGGGCGGCCGTTGATGCTCCGCTACCTGACGAAGCGGCTCGCCTACTACGCGCTCCTGCTGGCGGCCGCCGTCTTCCTGGCGTACGCGCTCTCCGCCACCGCGCTCCAGCCGCGCACCTACTTCGAGGCCCGGGTGCCGCGCCCGGCCGCCGCCTCGGTGGAACGCCAGCTCGACGACCTCAACCTGAACGACCACACCCCGGTCGTCGAGCGGTTCGGCCGGTGGGCCGGCGACCTGCTCCACGGCGACCTCGGGCGCACCATCCACGACACCCCGGTGATCGACGACTTCCGCCGCCGGGTCTGGGTCTCCCTGCGACTGCTGCTGATCGGCAGCCTGCTCGGCATGGTGCTCGGCGTCGCCGCCGGAGCCTGGAGCGCGGTCCGCCAGTACCGGATCTCCGACCGGCTGCTCACCCTCGTCTCCTTCGTGCTGCTCTCCACCCCGGTGTTCCTGGTCGCCCTCTTCCTCAAGAACGGGGCCATCGCCGCCAAGGACGCCGTCGGCCACGAGGTCGTCCCGTTCACCGGCTACGAGACCCCCGGACTCACCGGCGGGATCGGCGCCCACCTCGCCGACTGGGCGCTGCACCTGCTGCTGCCCACCCTCTCGCTGGCACTCGGCGGCCTCGCCACCTACAGCCGCTACCAGCGCGGCACCATGCTCGACGTGCTCGGCTCCGACTACCTGCGCACCGCCGAGGCCAAGGGCCTCACCCGCAACCGCGCGCTGCTCAGGCACGGGCTGCGGACCGCGGTCATCCCGATGTCGACGATGTTCGCCTACAGCTTCCTCGCCATCTTCACCGGCGCCGCCTTCACCGAGACCATCTTCGGCTGGCACGGCATGGGCGAGTGGTTCATCCAGTCCATCAACGAACAGGACGTCAACGCGGTCGTCGCGGTCAACCTGTTCGCCGCCGTCGTGGTGCTCGCCTCCGGCTTCCTCGCCGACACCCTGCACGCCGCCCTCGACCCGCGCGTGCGGTCCTGACCGGAGGAGAGCCCCTGTGACCGCCGCGACAGCCGAACCCGTCGAGCCCGCCCCGCCCGCCGGGCCCGTCCCACCCGCCACCGCCGCCGCACTCCCCGAGGTGACCGGCCGCGGCCGGCTCGTCCTCGCCCGCCTGCTCGCCGCCCGCTGGGCGGTGGCCGGCGCCGTCGTCGTCCTGCTGCTGTTCGCCCTCGCCTTCGGCGGCCAGTACCTCACCCCCTTTGACTACGCCGCCCCCGACTACACCGCGCTGCGCCAACCACCCTCCGGCACCCACTGGTTCGGCACCAACGGGGTCGGTCAGGACGTCTTCGCGCAGACCGTCCGCGGCCTGCAGAAGTCGCTCGTCATCGGCCTGCTGGTCGCGCTCTTCTCGACCGTGCTGGCCTCCCTGGTCGGTGCCTGCGCAGGCTACTTCGGGGGCTGGGCCGACCGGGTCCTGATGTTCCTGGTCGACCTGATGCTGGTCTTCCCGGCCTTCCTCGTCATCACGATCATCTCGCCCCGGCTGAAGGGCGCCGGCTGGCTCGCCTTCGTCCTGCTGCTCGCCCTGTTCAACTGGATGATCACCGCCCGGGTGATCCGCTCGATGACCATCTCCCTGCGCGAGCGGGAGTTCGTCCGCGCCGCGCAGTTCATGGGCGTCCAACCGCTGCGGATCATCACCCGGCACATCCTCCCGAACGTCGCCTCCTTCCTCATCATCGACGCCACCATCGCGGTCGGCGGCGCCGTGATGAGCGAGACGGCGCTCTCCTACTTCGGCTTCGGCGTCAAGGCGCCCGACGTCTCGCTCGGCACCCTGCTCGCCGCCGGCACCAGCGAGGCGCCCGTCTTCCCCTGGCTCTTCTACTTCGCGGCCGGGCTGCTGGTGCTCTTCGTCCTGGCCGTCAACCTGATCGGGGACGGACTGCGCGACGCCCTCGACCCGACCTCCGAGGCCGCCCGGCGCCCCCGGCGGCCCCGGCGCTCCGACCGCAGGAAGCAGGCCCGCACGTGACCACCACCGTCGAGACCCCGCCGTCCGGCGCGCCCGCGCCCGCGGCCGGCGAGCCGCTGCTGGCCGTCCGGGACCTCCACGTCGACTTCACCGGCCCGCGCGGCAGCGCCCCCGTCCCCGCCGTCCGCGGCGTCGACCTCACCCTGCGGCGCGGCGAGACCCTCGGCATCGTCGGCGAGTCCGGCTCCGGAAAGTCCGTCACCGCCCTGGCCGTGCTCGGCCTGCTGCCCGGCACCGCCCGCGTCCGGGGCTCGGTCCGGCTGGACGGACGCGAACTGGTCGGCCTGCCCGGACGGGAGCTCGCCGCCGTCCGCGGCCGGCGGATCGCCATGGTCTTCCAGGACCCGCTCTCCGCCTTCACCCCCGTCTACCGGATCGGCGACCAGATCGTCGAGGCGCTCCGCATCCACCAGCCCCTCGACCGGGCCGCCGCCCGCAGGCGGGCCGCCGAACTGCTCGACCTGGTCGGCATACCCGCGCCCGACCGCGCCCTCGACAGCTTCCCGCACGAGTTCTCCGGCGGCATGCGGCAGCGCGCGATGATCGCGATGGCCATCGCCAACGACCCCGACGTCCTGCTCGCCGACGAACCCACCACCGCCCTCGACGTCACCATCCAGGCCCAGGTCCTCGACGTGCTGCGCACCGCCCAGCGCGAGACCGGCGCCGCACTGGTCCTGGTCAGCCACGACCTCGGCGTGATCGCCGGGATGGCCGACCGGGTCGCGGTCATGTACGCGGGCCGGGTGGTCGAGACGGCCGGCGTCGACGAACTGTTCGCCGCACCCCGCCACCCGTACACGCTCGGCCTGATCGGTGCGGTGCCCCGGCTGGACGGGCGCGGCGGGCCGCTGGTGCCGATACCCGGCACGCCCGCGCCGATGGCCGAGCTGCCGGCCGGCTGCCCGTTCGCCGTGCGCTGCCCGCTGGCCGAGGACCGCTGCCGGACGGCGGAGCCGCCGCTGGCGGGGGCGGACGGGGCGGCGGGAGCGGACCGGGCGGCGGGGGTCGGCCGGGTCGCCTCGGCCGGGGGGACCGGCGGAGCCGACGGGGCCGGTGGTACCGAGGGGGCCATTGGTACCGAGGGGGCCAGTGGTGCTGAGGGGGCCGGTGGTGCTGAGGGGCACCTCGCCGCCTGTGTCCGCGCGGGCGAGCTGGCCGAGCGGCGACCCGCACCATCCGAGGTCTACCCGGTGCCCGCCTTCCCCCCGCCGGCGACCGGCGCGGAACCCCGGGAGGAACGCGCCCCGGTCCTCGACGTCGCCGGGCTCACCAAGATCTTCCCGCTGCTCAAGGGCTCCGTGTTCAAACGCCGGATCGGCTCGGTGCACGCGGTGGACGGCGTCGACCTGTCGATCCGGGAGGGCGAGACGCTCGGCCTGGTCGGCGAGTCCGGCTCGGGCAAGTCCACCACCCTGTTCGAGCTGCTGCGCCTCGCCGCCCCCGAGTCCGGCCGGATCGAGCTGCTCGGCCGCGACACCGCCGGGCTCTCCCGGGCCGAGGCCCAACGGATGCGCTCCCGGCTGCAGATCGTCTTCCAGGACCCGATGGCCAGCCTCGACCCGCGGATGCCGGTCGGCGACATCGTGGCCGAACCGCTGCGCGCCCAGCGGGCCGCCAAGGACGAGATCGCCCGCAGGGTCCCCGAACTGCTCCGCCAGGTGGGCCTCGACCCCGCCCACGCCGTCCGCTACCCGCACCAGTTCTCGGGCGGGCAGCGGCAGCGGATCTCGATCGCCCGCGCGCTGGCCGTCCGGCCGAAGCTGCTGGTGCTCGACGAGCCGGTCTCCGCCCTGGACGTCTCCATCCAGGCCGGCGTGCTCAACCTGCTCCAGGCGCTCAAGGCGGAGCTGGGCCTCTCCTACCTCTTCGTCTCGCACGACCTCTCGGTGATCCGGCACCTCGCCGACCGGGTCAGCGTCATGTACCTCGGGCGGACGGTCGAGGAGGGCGAGGTCACCGCCGTCTTCGACCGCCCGCGCCACCCCTACACCCGCGCACTGCTCTCCGCCGTACCGCTGCCGGACCCGGCCGCCGAACGGGCCCGGTCGCGCATCCTGCTCGCCGGCGACCCGCCCTCCCCCACCGCCCGGCGCACCGGCTGCCCGTTCCGCACCCGCTGCACCGTCCACGCCGCGCTCGGCGACGCGGCCGCGCGGGCCCGCTGCGAGACCGAGGCCCCTGCGCTGACCGGGCCCGCGCCGGGCGCCGACCACCGGGCGGCCTGCCACTTCCCGGAGGGGTAGGCCGGTTCGGCGGTCCGGGCCGGGGCGCCCCACCCCTCCCCGTCGATCACGGTGGGTGACAGGTCGGTGGCGATTCGGCGGATCGGGCCGACTGCGTGTAATGTCTTCCGGGTCAGCAGGCGCCGCTAGCTCAGTTGGTTAGAGCAGCTGACTCTTAATCAGCGGGTCCGGGGTTCGAGTCCCTGGCGGCGCACAGACAGCCGGAAGGCCCTTCGCGAGAGCGAAGGGCCTTCCGGCGTTTCCGGGCACCGCACCCCCCGGCTCCGGTGTCGTTCGGGCCGTGCCATTCGTCGTGTCGTTCGGTCGTGTCGTGTTCGGGCCGCGTTCGGATCACGGTGTCCGGATCCCGGTGTCCGAATTCCGGCACGCCCGCGCCGTCGCAGCGGATAGCTTGGGGACCGCTGTCCCCGCCGTGCGACACCCGTTCGCACGGCCCCACCGGAGGTGCTGTCGCCATGGCTCCGCTCGACTCCGGCCCGCGCGGCCTGCGCTCGACACCCGAGGAACTGGTGCTGCTCTGCACCGACCCGACGCAGGGCACGCTGCGGGTCTCGTCCGCCGCCTTCCACCGGGTCCTCGCGGGCGGCGTCCTCACCGACCTGCTGCTGGCCGGCGGGGTCACCGTCGAGGACCGGCGGATCACCGCCTTCCAGCCGCTGGGCGCGTCCGACGAGATCACCGCCGGAGTGCTGACCCGGCTGGGGGAGGCGGGCAAGCGGCGGCACCGGCTCGGGCTGGACCACGTCCTGCGCCAGGTGCCCCGCAAGGAGTCGGTCGAACACTTCCGCGCTCGGCTGGTCGCCGAGGGCGCGCTGACCGTCGAGCGCCGGAGGCTCCTCCTCGTCCCCTACCGCGCCCACCTGCCGGTGCCGGCCACCGCCGGGCAGGAGATCGCCGACCGGATCACCGCCGCCCTGGCCCGCCTGGAGACCGCTGGCGACAGCAGGGGCGGGGGCGGATCCGGCACAGGCACTGGCACCGGCGCGGCGGACGAACGGGACCGGCAGATCGCGGGGCTGATCGGGGCGGGCCGGCTGGACCGGCGGCTCTTCCCCGGGCCGGAGAACGCCCAGGTCCGCAAGACCGTGCGGCGGCTGGTCAAGGAGCTGCCGGTGGCCCGCGCCGTCCGTCGGCTCGTCGACGCGGACAACTCCAGCGGGGGCTGAGCACCCGCTGGAGCGGGGTTCGCGGCGCGGGCCGGGTCAGCGGGTCTCCAGGACGGCCGAGGCCACGGCGTCCGGGCGGTCGAACATCAGCAGGTGCCCGGCCGGGGCGGTGGTGCGGAAGTCGGCCCCGAGCAGCGCGGCCAGCTCGTGCTGGGCGGCCAGCCACTCCTCAGTCCGGCGGCTGCGGAGCCCGTCGTCGGCGGCGAGCACGGTGACCGGCAGACCGTCCGGCAGCGGTGCGGTGCGGCGCAGTCCGGCCAGCTCGGCGGCCATGTCCAGGTAGTGGGTGTTCTCCCGGAGCAGCGCGCGCAGGGAGCGTCCGGTCCGGTAGCAGTGCCGGACCAGTGACACCGGGGCGAGGTCCTCCCGGCGGACCGTCGAGGCCCTGGCCACCATCCGGCGCGCGGCCGGCCCGAACAGGTACGGCACCGCGACGGCGGTGGCCGCGCCGGCAGCCGTGCGCGCCGCCAGGTCCCGCAGCGCCGGAGCCGGACGCGGCCGCGGGTCCGGTTCGACGCTCGCGTCCAGCAGCACCAGCCCGGCGGTCCGTTCCGGGTACAGCCGGGCGAAGGCCTCGACGTGGAACCCGGCCAGCGAGTGGCCGGCCACCGTGCAGGGCCCGTCCAGCCCGAGCGCGTCCAGCACCGCACGGATCCGGCGCGCCTCCCGCCCGGCCGTCGGAAGCGGCCGGCTCGCGGGCTCGGGGGCGCTCAGGCCGTAGCCGGGGCGGTCGAAGCGGACCACGGTGCGGTACGGGGCGAGGAAGGGGACGACCAGGTCCCAGTCGAACCAGCTGCTGCCGAGCCCGCCGGTGAGCAGGCAGACCGGACCCCGGCCCTCGACGCGGACGTGCAGGGGGACGCCGTCGACGCGCAGGAAGGCCGCGGTGTCGCCGGCCCCCCGGGGTCGCCGGGCGCCGGGCCGCCCCTCGGGGTCGGTCATACCGGTTCCCTCCCCTCGCGCGGGGCCGGGCACCCGGCGTCGGCGCCCCGCCCGGACCGGGTACCGGTGCCGGTGGGGGCGGGGGTGGCGGTGCCGGTGGAGGCGGGGGTGGCGGTGGGGGCGGCGGACGGTGTGCCTGGCGGGGTCTCGGCCGGGGTCTCGGCCGGGGAGTCCGGCGGGCTGTCGGCCGGGGGGCCTGCCGGGAAGGCTGTCGGGGTGGGCTTGCGGGCGGCGAAGCTCGCGGCAGGCTCGCCGGCGGCGGGCCGGTCCGTGCGGAGCTCGCCGTCCGGGAGTGCGACCGAGACCGCGAGCAGCCCGAGCCAGACCGCGACCAGCAGCACCTGGAGCCGCTGGCCCGCACCCAGTGCCCAGGTGCCGTGGCCCGCCTCGAAGGCGGCGATCGCGGTCAGGCTCCAGCCGGTGGCGATCAGCTCGGCGCCCAGCACCCACAGCCCGAACCGGCGGACCGGCGGCCACCAGCGGTAGCGGTGGGCGGCGACGGTGAGGGCGGTCAGGCCGACGAGTGCGCCGACCATGGCCAGGCTGCTGGTCACGGCGTGCGCGGTGTGGGTGGCCGGGACCAGGCCGGCCGTCTCGCGGGCCGCGCACATCTCGTCGCTGGTCGGCGCGCAGCTGAGCGGCAGCCTGGAGTCGGCGGCGGTGGCGGCCCCGAAGAGGGCGAGCGCCGCCCAGCCGGTCGCCGCCCAGGGCCGGCGGGACGGCGCCGTACGGGCGGAGGGCTGCCGCGTGGACGGCGTCCGCCGGGAACGCGTCCCAGGGGACGGCGTCCGCGGGGAGCCGGTGCGGTGCGGCAACCCGTGGAAGGTGAACAGTGCGAGGACGGCGGCCGCCAGCACGGCGAGCCCGGCGACCAGGTCGGTGGCCCGGAACAGGCCGCCCAGCGGCTGGTCCTCGGCGGCGAGCTCGCTGATGTACGCCTGGACCGGGTCGAGGCCGGTGCTGACCACCACCTCCAGGACCCACGCGGTGTAGGCCACCGCGCTGAGCAGCAGCAGGGCCGCGACGGTGAGCCGAGCCTTCCGGCGGCCGGGGTGGGAGCTGGGCACGGTTCCACCCTAACCGGCGGCAAACTCCTCCCCAACCGGGCGGAAACGGACAGGTCCGGGCCGGCCGCCGCGCACGCGGTTCGAGACACCCCCCGGGACCGTGTATTGTTTTCTCCGTCAGCAGGCGCCGCTAGCTCAGTTGGTTAGAGCAGCTGACTCTTAATCAGCGGGTCCGGGGTTCGAGTCCCTGGCGGCGCACAGACACCGGGGAGCCTCTCGCCATCGCGAGGGGCTCTCCGGCTTTTCGCTGCCCATCGACGTCCGATTTGCGTGTGATGTCGGTCTCGCTTGCCGCCACAACGGATCCAACCGGCACGTTGGACGCGTTTTGGGCTGTACAACCGGAAAAGGGACAAAGGTCCCCGACCGCCGACGATCCCGTCTGAGCCGGCCGGCACGCGCCGCCCGCCCAGCCGCCCGCCCGCAGGAAAGGCCGCCGCTTTGTCCCGAAACGCCCAGAGCGGCACGCAGAGCACCATGAAACGGAACGCCGGGCCGGGCACCGGACGGAGCGGTCGCAAGGCCCGCCGCCCCAAGCGCACCGGCTGGCGCCGGCTGCTCCCCACCTGGCGGATGACGCTGGCGGGCCTCGCCACCGCCCTGCTGCTCGGCGTCGGCCTGTTCGCCCTCGGCATCACCCTGGTGAAGGTGCCGGACGCGCACGCCGCCGCGACCCTCCAGAGCAACACCTGGCTCTACCAGGACGGCTCGGTGATCGCCCGGACCGGCCAGACCAACCGGCAGAACGTCGGCCTCGACAAGGTCTCCCCCGCCGCGCAGCACGCCACCCTGGCCGCCGAGGACCGGAACTTCTACCACGAGGGCGCCGTCAACATACCCGGCCTGGTCCGCGCCGCCGTCAACACCGCCAAGGGCGAGGGCACCCAGGGCGGGTCCACCATCACCCAGCAGTACGTGAAGAACACGTACCTGAGCCAGAAGCAGTCGGTCACCCGCAAGGTGAAGGAACTCTTCATCGCGATCAAGGTGGACGCCACCGAGAGCAAGGACGAGATCCTCTCCAGCTACCTCAACACCTCGTACTACGGGCGCGGCGCGTACGGCATCCAGGCGGCCGCCCAGCAGTACTTCGGCGTCGACGCCTCCGCACTCGACGCGGCCCAGGGCGCCTACCTGGCCGCCCTGCTGAACGCCCCGAGCGCCTACGACGTCGCCACCGCCACCCCGGCGGGCAAGCAGAACGCCGTCAACCGCTGGAACTACGTGCTGGACGGCATGGTGAAGGAGGGCTGGCTCTCCCCCGAGGAGCGGGCCGCCACGACCTTCCCCGAGGTCAGGGACCCGCAGGCGCAGCTCGGCCTCTCCGGCCAGGCCGGCTACCTGGTCAACGCCGCGACCGAGTACCTCACCGCCAACCAGATCATCACCGAGTCCGAACTGGCCAGGGGCGGCTACACCGTCAAGCTGACCGTCGACCCGGCGCGCCAGCAGGCCCTCCAGGACGCGGTCCAGGCCCAGCTGCACGACACCCTCGACCCGGAGAAGCGGAAGAAGGACGCCGCCGTCCAGCCCGGCGCCGTCTCCGTCGACCCGAAGACCGGCGCCGTGGTCGCCCTGTACGGCGGCGTCGACTACACCAAGCACTACATCGACAACGCGACCCGGCGGGACTACCAGGCGGGCTCCACCTTCAAGGCCATCGCACTGGCCGCGGCGCTGGAGAACGACGCCAAGACGCAGTCCGGCCAGACCGTCACCCCGCGCACCGTCTACGACGGCACCAGCGGCCGAAAGGTCCGCGGCGGGAAGGGCACCGCGTACGCACCGCCGAACGAGGGCGACAAGAGCTACGGCCAGATCACCCTCCAGCAGGCCACCGACTGGTCGGTGAACTCGGCGTTCGCCCAGCTCGCCCAGGACACCGGGCTGTCGAAGGTCCGGGAGACCGCGATCGCGCTCGGCCTGCCCGCCAACACCCCGGAGCTCGACCCGGTGCCGTCCATCCCGCTCGGCACCGCCACCCCGAGCGTGCTCGACCTGGCCGGCGTGTACGCCACGCTGGACAACGACGGCAGGCAGATCACCCCCTGGCTGGTGCAGTCGGTCGACCACGAGGGCGAGGCGCTCCCGCTGCCGGCCCACAAGGCGACCCAGGCGGTCAGCGAGCAGACCGCGCGCGAGGTCACCTCGATGCTGGAGGGCGTCGTCAGCGACCAGGGCGGCACCGGCTGGCGGGCGAAGGCGCTCGGCCGGCCCGCCGCGGGCAAGACCGGCACCACCGACGAACACAAGTCGGTCTGGTTCGTCGGCTACACCCCGGAGCTGGTGACCTCGGTGGCGCTGTTCGGCCAGGACCCGGCCACCGGCGCGCAGGTCAGCCTCAACGGCACCGGCGGGATCGACGGCGCGGCGGGCGGCCAGTACCCCGCGCAGATCTGGACCAACTACATGAAGGCCGCGCTGAAGGGTCAGCCGGTCACCGACTTCGCGGCTCCGGCGGGCGCCGACGACTCCTCCTCGCGCAGCGGCTCCGCGGGCTCCCCCGCTCCCTCCGCCTCGCCGTCGGGCGGGCCGGACGGGTCGGCCAAGCCGTCCGGCACGCCGTCCCCGGCAGCGACCCCCAACGGCGGGTCGGGGACCTCGGGTGGCACCGGCTCGACGCCGAGCACCGAGCCCACCGGCGGGCCGACCACCGCGCCGCAGCCCTCGGGCGGCACCGGCGGGGCCGGGTCCGGCGGCGCGACCACGGCCCCCAGCCAGCCCGCGACTCCCCAGCCGACCGGCCGTCCGACCAGGACCCCGGCGCCGACCACCGCGCCGACGACGGGGCCGACCACCGCACCGACGCCCGCGCCGCAGCCCACGGGCGGCACCGGCGGGTCCGGGTCCGGGTCCGGCGGCGGCACGGGCAGCTCGGGCGGCTCGGGCAGCGGGGCGGGTGCGGACGCCGGCGCGAACGCCCTGGCGGGCGCCGGCGCGACGCAGTAGCCGTCCGAAGCCGTCCGAAGCCGTCCGAGCGGCCGCTCGGACGGTGCAGCGGCGGGTCCACCGTGCGTGCCGGTGGGCTCTCGGTGGACTCTCGGTGGACCTGCGTCGGCTTGCGGCGGGCCTGCGGCCACGTACGGTTCCGGCAGGACCGAATAACGGAATGACCCCTTACCGAATCGCCGGTACAACTGTCACAATTCGTCGGTGCACAGCTCAAAGCCCCGGCTCGGCGGCTCCCCCGCCAGGACCCTCGGCCTCACCCTCGCCCTCGTCTCCGCCATCGCCTTCGGCGGCTCCGGCACCGCTGCCAAGCCGCTGATCGAAGCCGGGCTATCACCGCTGCACGTGGTCTGGCTCCGGGCCACCGGCGCCGCCGTCGTCCTCCTGCCGCTCGCCTACCGCCACCGCGACGCCGTCCTCCGCCGGCCCGCCCTGCTCCTCGGCTTCGGCCTGCTCGCCGTCGCCGGCGTCCAGGCCTGCTACTTCGCGGCGATCTCCCGGATCCCGGTCGGCGTGGCGCTGCTGATCGAGTACCTCGGCCCGCCGCTGCTCATCGGCTACGTGCGGTTCGTCCAGCGCCGGCCGATCAGCCGGGGCGCGGCGATCGGCGCCGGCGTGGCCGTCGCCGGGCTGGCCTGCGTGGTCGAGGTGTGGAACGGCCTGAGCTTCGACGCGCTCGGCGTCCTGTTCGCCCTCGGGGCGGCCTGCTGCCAGGTGGGCTACTTCGTGCTGGCCGACGCCGGCAGCCGTGGCGACCGCCCGGTCGACCCGATCGCGGTCAGCGCGTACGGACTGCTCATCGGCTCGATCGTGCTCACCGCCCTCACCCGCCCCTGGGAGGCCGACTGGGGCCTGCTCGGCGGGGACGTGGTCATGAACGGGCACACCCTTCCCGCGCTGGTGCCGGCCGCCTGGATGGTCCTGGTCGCGACCGTGCTCGCGTACCTGACCGGGGTGATCGCCGTCCGGCACCTGTCGCCCCCGATCGCCGGGGTGGTGGCCAACCTGGAGGCCGTCGTCGCCACCGTGCTGGCCTGGATCCTGCTCGGCGAGCACCTCGGACTGCCGCAGGTGGCCGGCGGTCTGCTGGTGCTGGCCGGCGCCTTCGCCGCCCAGGCGAGCAAGCCGGCCGCCGCGCCGGAGACGGCTCCGGCCGCGGTCGCGGTCGCAGCCGCGAAGGGACCGGGTCCGGGTGGTGGTGATCCGGGGACGGGTGTTCCGGCGGGGGCGGGCGCGGTTCCGGCGGGGGCGACGGCACTCGGCGAGCGGCTGGCCAGGGCGGCCGGGGCCGAAAGGGCCGACGCGGGCGCGGACCCCGACCGGCCCGGGGTCAGCGACCGACCCAGCCGAACCAGTCGAGGTGGTTGAGCGGCCACACGACGGCCGACACCGGACCGACCACGTTCTCCACCGGCACGGCCCCTCCACCGGGGCCGCGCTGGTGGTAGCGCGAGTCGGCGGAGTCGCTGCGGTGGTCGCCCTCGACCCAGACGTAGCCCTGGGGCACCGTCACCGGGCCGAAGTCCAGTCCGGCGCAGGAGTCGTCCCCGGGGTGGAGGTACGGCTCGTCCACCTTCGCGCCGTTGACGGTCAGCGTGGTGCCCGAGCACTGGACGGTCTGCCCGCCCGTCGCGATGACCCGCTTGACCAGGTAGTTGTCGTCCTTGGGCGGGATCAGCCCGACGAAGCCGAGCGCGGAGCCCAGCGCGTTGCCGATCGGGTTCCCGCCGGTCGGCTGCGGCGGCAGCCAGTCGCCCGGGTCCTTGAACACCACCGGCTGGCCCGGCTCGGGCTCCCAGCCGGTCAGCGGGGCGAGCTTGTTCACCCCGACCCGGTCGCCGATCCGCAGCGTGTTCTCCATCGACCCGGAGGGGATGGTGAACACCTGGAACAGGCAGGTCTTGATCAGCAGCGCGACCACCAGGCCCACCGCCGCCATCGCCGGGATCTCGACCCACCACGGACGCTGCCGCCGGGCCTTCCGGGTCCTGCGCCCCTCGGCCGCCCGCCGTGCCCGGCGGGCCTCGGCCCGGCCGCCGACCGGGGCACCGGCAGCCTCGGGGGTGCCGGGCGTGCCGTGGGCTCCGTGCGTGCCGTCGCCGGAACCGACGGCCCCGGAGGGAGCGGCCCCGGCGTCGCCGTGCGTACCGGGCAGGTTCACCGCCATCGTCGCTGCTCCACTCTCCGGCTGCGGGGGAACCTGCACGCTACGCCACCCGCTGAGCGAGGCGAAATCGGGCGTTTACCCCCGCCCGACATCGATCGGGGCGGGATCGAGGCGGATCCGGGGCGGGATCGGGGCGGGCGCCCGCCCCGGGAACGGCATCCGCCGACACGCCGCGAA
The DNA here is from genome assembly GCF_056437345.1 of Kitasatospora sp. NPDC042419. Classification (NCBI taxonomy): domain Bacteria; kingdom Bacillati; phylum Actinomycetota; class Actinomycetes; order Kitasatosporales; family Streptomycetaceae; genus Kitasatospora; species Kitasatospora sp. NPDC042419. Next base: position 39,978 of record NZ_JBWKAW010000029.1, on the reverse strand, counting down.
GTCTTCTGCGCGTCCCGTCCACGTCCGCTGCGCGTCCCCCGTGTGTCCCCTGTACGGTCCGCTGCCGGGCCGGGCCGGGCCTCAGTCGGAGTCGTTCCCGCTGGTCACGGTGTCGCTGGCGATGGCCTCGTGGTGGCGGATGACCTCGGCGATGATGAAGTTGAGGAACTTCTCCGCGAACACCGGGTCCAGGTGCGCGCCGGCGGCGAGCTCGCGCAGGCGCTTGATCTGGGTCCGCTCACGCGCCGGATCGGCCGGCGGGAGCTTGTGCTCGGCCTTGAGCCGGCCGACCCGCTGGGTCGCCTTGAAACGCTCGGCCAGCATGTGGACCACCGCGGCGTCGATGTTGTCGATGCTCTCGCGCAGGCTGGTCAGCTCGGCCCGCACGGCGTCGTCGATCCCCTCGTGCAGTCCGGCGTCGGGGGTCGTGAGGTGGTCCGTCATCGGGGCGGCTCCGCGGCTCTCTCGGAATGGCACCCGACCTTGCAGCGGCCGGGCTCGGGCCCGGGCAAATCTAACAGGGAGCCCAGCACGGGCCCGCACCATTTGGCCTATCCGTCCACGATATGGACGGCACACGGAACGATCGCCCGGCGGCGCTCCGAGCTGGCGGGGCACGCTCCCGCGTCGGCCCCGTCACCCGGACGGCCGAGGCATTTTCGGACGCGAGTGCCCGATGCGCCACTTGTGGCAAGCCCCCGACCAGCACGTAGGCTGGGGCGCGGCATGACCGGACGTGACGGATCAGCAGTTCCTCATTACTGGAGGTACCGATCGTGGCAACCACCCGCACCGCCCGCACCGCGTGGGAAGGCAACCTGCTCGACGGCAAGGGCCAGGTGACCTTCGCGTCGTCGGGCATCGGCGAGTACCCGGTGTCCTGGCCGGCCCGGGCCGAGGCGGCGAACGGCAAGACCAGCCCGGAGGAGCTCATCGCGGCCGCGCACTCCGCGTGCTTCTCGATGGCGCTCTCGCACGGCCTGGCCGGCGCGGGCAACCCGCCCGCCAAGCTCGACACCCAGGCCGATGTCACCTTCCAGCCGGGCACCGGCATCACGGGCATCCACCTCACCGTCGTCGGCGAGGTGCCCGGCCTGGACGAGGCCGGCTTCGTGAAGGCCGCCGAGGACGCCAAGGCGAACTGCCCGGTGAGCCAGGCCCTGACCGGCACCACCATCACCCTCACCGCCACGCTGGCGGGCTGACACACTCCGGTCGTCCCCGCCCCGGGGCCCGGCAGGGCGCGCGTGCCGCGCCCGACCGGCGCCCGAGGGCGCACCTTCGGAGCACACGCCCCCGGTGCACATCATGTGATGTGTACCGGGGGCGTCCGCATGTATCACCGCACTTGACCCCAAAGGCGACGAATCACCCTGCCGGCGGTCACCGCGCGTTGCCGACGCGTCCTATGATCGGCCGCAGCGCCCTGTTCCTCACGGTTCCTCACGCGGGCTTCCGCACGGCCGCTCCACCACGAGCGTTCCGCACCGGGGCCCGACTCCCGAGGACCCCGGCAGAGTGCGGAGTCGGCCGCCGCAGTCGGGTGACCGGCCGGACCAGCGTCAAGCGTCAAGCTGCAGCAGCGGACGGGAGCATGCCGTGCCGGGCCAGAACGAGGGGGCCGACGCACACCACCCAGGAGTGCGGCACGAGGAGCCACGACACCGACGCCGTCTCCCCCCACCCCCCGACCTCCGCCCCGCCGACGGCAGCACCCTCCACGGTCCCGCGATCAACGGCACCGCGATGAACGGGAGCGCGTCCGGCGGGAGCCCGGTCGACGGGCGCACGGCCGGCGGGCGCGCGGCCGGCGGGCGCGCGAACGACGGCACCGCCCGCGCGGTTCTGACCGATCCCCGTGTCCCTGCCGCCGACGGCACCCTCCTCTGTCCGACCTGTTCGGCACCGCTGGGCGACGGGACCCACCGGCCGGCAGACGACGGGGGCACCGGACCGGACACCCGGGAGGCGGACCGGCTCCCGGCCGCACTCCTGGCGAGCGAGTCCCGCTTCCGGGCGGCCTTCTGCGACGCCGGCATCGGCATGGCCCTGATCGACCCCGAGGACCGGATCATCGAGGTCAACCCCGCCTTCGCCGCCCTGACCGGCCGCACGGTCGGGGAACTGGCCGGGACCCACATCCACGAGATCGTCGACCCGGAGGGCATGCCGCACCGCCTGTTCCCCGCACTCGTCCACGGCGAACGCGACCGGCTCCGGGTGGAGAAGCAGCTCAAGCACCGCGAGGGCCGCACGGTCTGGAGCAAGGTGACCATCTCGCTGATCCGCGACGGCGCGGGCAGCCCCCTCTACACGCTCGCCCTGGTCGAGGACATCACCGAGCAACGCCGGCTCGGAGACCGCCTGGAGTACCAGGCCCTGCACGACCCGCTCACCCGGCTGCCCAACCGGACCTTCTTCTTCGAACGCCTCGACGCCGCCTGCCTCACCACCGGACGGGGAGCGGACCGCCCGGCCGGAGCGCCGGCACGCCCGGCGGCCGCGGCGGTGGCGGTGGCCGCTGCCGCCACCGTGACCGCCACCGCCACCGCCACCGCCACCGCCACGGACGGACGGCGGGTGGGCGTCTGCTACCTGGACCTCGACGGGTTCGCAGCGATCAACGAGACGCTCGGCCACCACATCGGCGACCAGCTGCTGATCGCCGTCGCGACCCGGCTGCGGCGCGGCTTCTCCGCCCGCGAGACCCAGCTGGTGGCGCGGATGGGCGGCGACGAGTTCGCCGTCCTGGTCACCGACAGCACGGGCAGCGACCAGCTGACCGACCTCGCAGCCCGGATCCTCGAAGCCCTGGAACGCCCCTTCGACGTGGCCGGCCACCGGCTGGCGGTGACCGCGAGCGTCGGCGTCGTCGAACGCTCCGTCCACGAGACCACGCCCACCGACCTGGTCAAGGACGCCGACGCGACGCTCTACTGGTCCAAGGCGGACGGCCGGGCCCGCTGGACCCTCTACGACCCCGACCGGGGTGCCCACCAGCTGACCCGCCAGCTGCTCTCCACCGCGCTGCGCCCGGCTCTGGAACGCGGCGAGTTCACCATCGAGTACCAGCCACTGGTCGGCCTGGCCGACGGCACGGTGCACGGGGCCGAGGCACTGGTCCGGTGGCGCCACCCCCGCTACGGGACGCTCTCGCCGGACCGCTTCATCCCGCTCGCCGAGGAGTCCGGCGCGATCGTGCCGCTCGGCAAGTGGGTCCTGGAGGAATCGTGCCGCCAGGCTCAGCGCTGGCTCACCGAGTTCCCCGGGACCGAGACCTTCGTGAGCGTCAACCTCGCCGCCCGCCAGATCTGGGACTCCGACGTGGTCGCGGACGTCGCCCAGGTACTCGAACGCACCGGCCTGCCCGCCCGGCTGCTACAGCTGGAGATCACCGAGAGCGCCCTGCTCGGCCCCGGCGGACGCCCGCTGCAGGCGCTCCAGGCGCTCGCCGACATGGGTGTCCGGATCGCGATCGACGACTTCGGAACCGGCTACTCGAACCTGGCGTACCTCTCCCGACTCCCGGTGCACGTGCTGAAGCTGGATGGCACGTTCATCGAGGGGTTCCGCGACCCGGCCCCGGCCGGCGGCCGGCCCGGGCTCCCCGACCGCGGCTCACGCCGGAGCGACGCCGACGAGCAGATCGTCGGCGCGATGGTGCAGCTGGCCCACACCCTCGGCCTGACCGTCACCGCCGAGGGCATCGAGAGCGCGGCCCAGGCCGAACGGCTGCGGCTGACCGGCTGCGACACCGCCCAGGGCTGGTACTTCGCCCGCCCCGGCGACGCGGAACTCGTCGCGGCGATACTTCGCGACGGCCAGAGCGGTCAGGGCGGCCAGGGTGGTCAGGGCGGCCGGAGCGGTCAAGGGAACCGGGGTGGCCAAGGGAGCCGGGAGGGCCAGGAAAGCCAGGAGGACGTTCGGGGGGACGACCGGGGGGACGACCGTCCCGGAGCCGGGGAGCGGTAGGCCCGGACAGCATCCCGGTGCCGGGCCCTTCCCCCCGGCCTCGCCGCGCCACGCCCCGCCGGGACCAGGGCGCGCGCGGCGGCAGTGCCCTCAGACCGCCGCGGCCCGCGGCCCGGTCAGGCCGTACGCCTCCGCGATCAGCCCGTAGGAGCGGTACCGCGCCTCGTGGCCGTGGATGTGCGAGGTGACCATCAGCTCGTCCACCCCGGTCCGCTTGCGGAGCGCCTCCAGCCCGTCGGCCACCTCGCCCGGCGAGCCCAGGACGACGTTGCCGAGCCAGTCGTCGATGAAGTCCGCCTCCACCGGGCTGTACGGGTAGGACTCCGCCTCCTCCGGGGTCGGGATCGGGCCCGGGTTCCCCCGCCGCAGCCGGAGCATGCCGAGCGCCGCCGAGCGTGCGAGACGGCGGGCGGTGGCCTCGTCGTCGGCCGCGACCGCGCTCACCCCGATCAACGCGTACGGCTCGTCGAGGACCGCCGACGGGCGGAACGCGGAGCGGTACAGGTCGAGGGCCGGAACGGTGTTCACGCTGCTGAAGTGGTGCGCGAAGGCGAACGGCAGGCCGAGGCTCCCGGCCAGCTGGGCGCTGAAGCCCGAGGAGCCGAGCAGCCAGACCGGCGGCCGCCCCTCCCCCTTCGGAACGGCGGTGAGCCGCGCGTACGGGTGGCCGGCCGGGAAGGTGCCGTCCAGGAAGTGGGTCAGCTCGGTCAGCTGCCGGGGGAAGTCGTCGGCCCCCTCGGCCAGGCCGCGACGCAGCGCCCGGGCGGTGGCGGGGTCGGTACCGGGGGCCCGTCCGAGACCGAGGTCGATCCGGCCGGGGTGCAGCGCCTCCAGCAGGCCGAACTGCTCGGCGATCGCCAGCGGGGCGTGGTTGGGCAGCATGACGCCGCCCGAGCCGAGCCGCAGGGTGCTGGTGTGGGCGCCGAGGTGGGCCAGCAGGACGGCGGGCGTGGAGCTGGCGACGCCGGGCATGCCGTGGTGCTCGGCCACCCAGAAGCGGTGGTAGCCCCATTCCTCGGCGCTGCGGGCCAGGGTGGTGGTCGCGGAGAGCGCCTGCGCGGGCGTGTATCCGACGCCGACGGTGGCCAGGTCGAGGATCGACAGCGGCGCCGGCGCCGTGCCCCGGGCGGTGCCGCGGATCGCCTCGTCGGCGCACGGAGCCGTCCGGTCGTCCCGCTGGTTCTCGTGCCGGTCCTCGGTGGTCATGCCGTCCGTCCTCCTGGCCGTGTTCGGTGCCGTCCGCCGGTGCCGCGCACCGGTGTCGCTCACCGGTCGCGGCGGTCAGTGCCGTCGCCGGTGCCGAGGATGGCCAACCACGCGGCGGGGCCCGCTGTTCCCGCCCGTGCCGTCCGGCCACCGTCCGGGCAGGCGTCCGGGCAGGCGTCCGGCCGGTGGTCGCCGGGCTGACGCTGAGCCAGCAGGCGGACACCCGTGGCGACTTCACGCCAGCGCGGGAAGTCGCCAGCCCCAGGGCTCGCGGTCGGCGGTCGGCGTCCGGCAGGCTAAGGCCCAGGAGCGGATCACCCAACCGGATCCGCACTCACCAGCAAGATCGTCGGGCTGGACCAGCGCCGATCGATCCCCGTGAGCCCCCGGAGCGGCACCCCGCACCGGGGGCTCGCGCCATGTGAGCCACAGCACCCCGGGGTGCTTCATGGCATGAAAAGTCGAGGCGCTAGCGTTGTCCCCTGCAGCCATCTGCTCCCTCCCGGGCAGCCTGGAGGGAGTTCGGACATGGACATAGCAACGCTGGTGGGATCCTCATGGATCTGTGCCCTGGCGCTCTGCGCCGTCCTCGGCGACGCCTTCCTCCCCTTCATCCCCAGCGGGACCCTCGTCATCCTGGCCGTGCTCAAGACGGCACAGATAGACGGCGCCCCGCTGCTGCTCGGGCTCGGGGTGGCGGTGGCCTCCTTCCTCGGCGACCTCCTGCTGCTCCGCCTCGCCCGGCGCGGCGCGCCCATGGTCAGCCGGCGACTCGAACACCGGCCGAAGCTGGCCGCCAGCGTGGAACGGGTCCAGCAGGCACTGGACGGGCGGACCACCCGGGCCGCCGCCGCCATGGTGGTGATCGCCCGGTTCGTACCGGCCGGCCGGACCGTACTCGACCTCGCCATCGGCCACTCCCCCGGCCATCCCCACCGCTTCCTCCGGTGGTCGGCACTGGCCGCCATGATCTGGGCGGCCTACATCGTGACCCTGGGCTGGCTCAACAGCCACTGGTTCGACACCGCCTGGCTGAGCCTCGCGGTCTCCTGCGCGGCCGCCACCGCGGTGAGCACCGCGATCGCGCGGGTCGTCCGGCGCAACCGCCGCCTCTCCCTCGGCTGACGGTCCGGTGCCGCGGCGTCGCACCGCGCACCGCACGGCGGGTGACAGATGACCTGCCACAGGTGACCGGCCGCAGGTGACGGGCCCGGGGTGACGCGCGACGCGCGCCAGGCGACCAACCCTGTCGAAACGGGCGAACCGTCACGGAACGGCAACAGAAGGCACCTCCGCGCAGCCCGCACGCATGTGCCATGCGTGTTCAGTGCCGACGGACCTCGACACCCTTGGTGACCCTGCGTCCGCGTGCCATGCTAACGACGGAAATCAATCAATTGTCCGATTTGGCCGGCGCGGCCACGGCCGCCACCACCCCCGGCCTGCGGCAGCCAGGGGAGACCATGGGCAGCATCTCTCGTAGGACCGTGCTCACCGCCACCGCCGCCACCGCGGCTCTCGGCGCGGTGGCGGCCTGTTCCGGCGGCGGATCGGGCTCGGCCTCCGGCTCGGGCTCGACTTCGGCCTCGGCATCGGGTTCCGCCCCGGCCACCACCGGGAACAGCACGAGCGGCGGACCGACGAGCGGCGGCACCCCCACCGGAAGGAAGGGCACCCCCATCGGGGACGGCTCCACGTCCGACACCGGCCCGCAGCCGAACCAACCCAAGGCCGAGAAGCTCAAGCCGGGCGAGCGCCCGCCGCAGTTCGTGGTCCTCTCCTGGGACGGCGCCGGCGCCACCGAGGACGGCCAGTTCCCCCGGTTCCTCAAGCTCGCCGAGGAGCACAAGGCCTCGATGACCCTCTTCCTCTCCGGCATATACACCCTGCCGAAGGGCAAGGCGGACCTGTACCACCCGCCGAAGCACTCGGTCGGGGCCTCCGACATCCCGTACCTCTCGGACGCCGGGGTGAAGAGCACGATCCAGCTCATCAGCCAGGCCTGGCTGGCCGGCCATGAGATAGGCACCCACTTCAACGGCCACTTCTGCGCGAGCCGCCCGGACGGCAACGGAGTCAACAAGTGGGCCCCCGAGGACTGGGAGAGCGAGATAGAGCAGGCCGTCGGCTTCGTGACCCAGTGGCGGACCAACACCGGCTTCACCGACGTCGAGCCGCTGCCCTTCGACTACCGCAAGGAGCTCATCGGCGGCCGCACCCCGTGCCTGGAGGGGCAGAAGACCCTGCTGCCGACCGCCGCCAAGCTGGGCTGGAAGTACGACGCCAGCTCCCCGGGCGGGCAGCAGATCTGGCCGCAGAAGGTCCAGGACGGCAAGGTCTGGGACTTCCCGCTGCAGAGCATCCCGTTCCCCGGCCACACCTTCCAGGTGCTCTCCATGGACTACAACATCCTGGCCAACCAGTCGTCCGGCAGCACCAAGGGCGATCCGGCGAAGTACGACGAGTGGCGCACGCAGGCCCGAGACTCCTACCTGGCCGGGTTCGACCGCGCCTACAACGGCAACCGCGCACCGTTCTTCATCGGCAACCACTTCGAGCAGTGGAACGGCGGGATATACATGGACGCCGTGGAGCAGACGCTCAAGGCCGTCGCGGGCAAGCCCGAGGTCAGGCTGGTCTCCTTCCGGCAACTGGTCGAGTGGCTGGAGGCGCAGGACCAGTCCGCCCTCCGCAAGCTGCGCACGCTGGGCGTCGGGCAGGCACCGGCCGGTGGCTGGGAGACCTTCCTCGGCACGGCCGGCTGAGGGCCCGGCGGGCTGAGGACACCGCGGGCTGACGGCACGGACGACGGGTGGCCCGGGCGACGGGCGCAGGGACGGCACGCGGCCGACGGGCGGTGGCCTCCCCGCCGGCCGGCCGCGTCCGGGGCAGCTACCCGACGCTCGGGGCGGTCCCCAGGAGTCCCCGCACCACTGCCTCGGCCCCGGCCGGGCCCCAGAGGATCGAGTAGTGGTTGGTGCCCGGCACGAGCGAGGCCGACACCGGATGGGCACCGTCCAGCCCGACGGCGGCGAGCCGCTTCTCGTCGTAGAGGGCCTGCGGCTCGTCGAACAGGCCGCGTTCCGCCCAGAGCAGTTCGCCGGGGCAGGGCAGCCGGTGGACGGCGGCGGCCGCGTCCTCGTCCAGCAGCACCTGCGCACCGTCGGTCCTGACCGCCTCCAGCACGCAGGAGGAGCGCAGTTCGGGCTCACTGCCGACGAGGTCGTGCTGGGTGTAGGCGTCGATCTCCTCCGACCAGTCGGCCGCGAAGGCCGGGTGCCGCTGCCAGAACGCCCGGTACGCCTGGCGGTCGGGGAAGGTCATCGACAGCCGGGTCAGGGCCGGGCCGAGCACGGCGGCCAGGACCTCGTCCTCGCTCACCCCGGCGGGCGGCGGGAAGCTGACCGCGCCGTCGACCAGCAGCACCCGGCTGACCAGCTCCGGGTGCCGCACCGCCGTCAGGGCCGTGACCCAGGCACCCATGGAGTGGCCGACGATCACGACCGGCCCCAGGTCGAGCGCGGTGACCAGGGCCGCCACGTCGTCGGCGTGGCGGGCCAGTCCGTACGGCCCGCCCGCGCCCCGGCTGGCACCGCGTCCGCGCAGGTCGGGCGCGAGCAGGGTGGCCCGCCCGGCGAGCCGGCGGGCGACCTCGAACCAGGCGAGGCCGGTGGCGGTGATGCCGTGCACCGCCACGAAGGTCGGGGCCCCGGGCACGGTGGCGGGCCAGCGGAGCACCGCCAGCTCTCCCCCGGGGACGGGGACGGTCAGCTGCTCGGGTATCGGCCGCCCGGAGGCGGCCGTCCGCTCCGGGGACGTCGACTGCTCGGAGCCGGGCTGTGACTCACTCACGCGGAACTACCTCCTGTTGGGCCTGAGCCGGGAGCGGCGGCCCGGCCCGCGGCCCGGGCCGAACCGGTGGAACGGAGCGGGGCGGCGGAGCGGACGCGAGCGGGAAGTCCGGCCAGGCCGCCCGGCAGCAGGTAGACCACGGCGACGAAGAGGCCGCCGAGCAGGAACAGCGGCTGGGAGAGCGGGACCCGCAGGATCGGGGGCAGGTCGGCGACGGCCGAGGAGTTGGCGAGGTCGCCGAGGCGGTGGCCGGCCCACGTGTAGATCACGCCGCCGAGCAACGGACCCCAGCGCGTACCGGACCCCCCAAGGACGACCATCACCAGCAGCGAGAGGGTCGCGTCGGACGTCGCGGCCTGCGGGGTGGCCCCGCCGGTCAGCAGCAGGTAGACCACCCCGCCCGCCCCGGCGAGGCCGCCGGCGAGCACGAAGGCGACCAACTTGTAGCCGTAGGGGCGGAGTCCGAGCACCTCGACCCGGCGCTCGTTCTCCTTGATGCCCTCCCAGACCCGGCCGGCCGGGGAAGCGACCGCCCAGTGGACGGCGGCGAGCGTCAGCACCAGGTAGGCGAGTGCGATCCAGTAGAGGTTGGCGGTGTTCTCGATGCCGAGCACCGCGGCGGGCAGCCGCTCGGCCGGGGCGGACCGGCCCTCCTCACCGCCGGTGAGGCCGCCGGGGTTTCGCTGGACCAGGATCGAACCGGCCTGCGCGAAGGCCAGGGTGACCATGGAGAAGCCGATACCGGTGACGCGGAGGCTGACCGAGCCGAGGAGGAGGGCCAGCACGACGGCACAGGCGACGCCGAAGAGGGCGGCCGCGGCGAACGGCAGCCGGAGTTCCAGCATGGCGAGGTTGGTGGCGTAGAGGCCGGTCGCGAAGTAGAGCGCGTGGCCGAAGGAGAGCAGTCCGGTACGGCCGAGCAGGAGGTCGTAGCCGGTGGCGAGGGCCCCGTAGAGCAGGCAGAGGGCGATGAGTTGGAGGCTCCCGGGGCTGCCGAGCGGTCCGTCGAGCAGCCACGGGACGGGAAGCGCACTGTATGGGGCGACAAGGAGCAGGATCAGCAGGGCGATCGGCCACCAGCGTAGCCATCGGCGCGTTGTTGTCGAGTGCTCGGCGATTGATTCACCTGTTCGAGGGACAGTTGCCCGTCCGGAGTGCTTCTCGGCGGGTCCGTTGTCAGTCCCCCCTGCTCTAGTGGCGGCAGTGCGGTCGGCCGTGGTGCCACCGGTGCTCGTGATCGGGGTGTCAGTGCTCACGCGAGCCTCCCGGTGAGTCCGCGGGGCCGCACCAGGAGCAGGACGGCCAGCAGGGCGACCACCGACAGGTCGCCCAGGCCGGCGGCGGTGTAGTAGTTGGCGAACTGCTGGACCAGGCCCACGCACGCCGAGGCCACGGCGGCCCCGGTGAGCGAGCCCATGCCGCCCATCACGACGACGACGAAGGCGAAGATGAGCAGCCCGGTCCCCTGGCCGGGGTTGACCGAACCGAAGTAGAGGCCGCCGAGGGCGCCGCCGAGCGAGGCGGCCGCGCCCCCGATGGCGAAGACGAGGGTGAACGCCCGGCGGACGTCGATGCCGAGCGCGGTGACCATCGCCCGGTCCTCGACGCCGGCCCGGACGATCAGCCCGTAGCGGGTCCGGGCGAGGAACAACTTCAGAGCGAGCAGGAGCAGCGCGGCCGCGGCCACGAGCACGAAGCGGTTGACCGGGACGGTCGCACCGAGCACGTGCCAGGTGCCGGAGAGCACGTCCGGCTGCGGGAAGGGGCGTGCGTCCGCGCCCCACACGCCCATCAGGAGGGCGGGCACGGCGAGCCCGACCCCGACGGTGGCGAGGATCTGGTCGCGCGGGCGGCTGTAGAGCGGCCGGATCAGGGAGAGCTCCAGCAGGACGGCCGCGGCCGTGCCGACCAGCGTGCCGAAGGGCACCGCGAGCCAGAAGGAGAGACCGGCCTCGGCGCCCGCCCACCAGGTGGCGTACGCGCCGACGGAGAGCAGGGCGCCGTGCGCGAAGTTGAGCACGTCCATCAGTCCGAAGATCAACGACAGCCCGGAGGCGACCAGGAAGTACAGCGCACCCAGACCGAGCCCGGTGCAGGAGAGGAGGACGACGGTGTCCATCAGGGGTTCACCTCCGTGGTGACGGCGGGGGCGGCCGGTGCGGCCGCCGCAGGACGCGCGGTCGGCGGGCGGGTCGTCGCCGAACGGGTCGTCGCGGGAGCGGCGCCCGGCCGGTGGCTGCCGACGCCGAGGAGTCTGCGGGCCGCCTCCTCGTCGGCCAGCAGCTCGGCGGTGTCGCCCTGGTGGGCGGTGCGGCCGTCCGCCAGGACGGCGCAGGTTCCGGCCAGGCGGCGGACCAGGGCGAGGTTCTGCTCGACCAGCAGGACGGGCACGGCCTCCGCCGCGCGGGCCAGCACCCCCGCCACCTCGGCCACGATCTTCGGCGCGAGGCCCTTGGTGGGCTCGTCGGCGATGATCAGCCGGTTCCGGTTGAGCAGGGTCCGGCCGATGGCCACCATCTGCTGCTGCCCACCCGACAGCGTTCCGGCCAACTGGCCCGCACGCTGCTTCAGTTCGGGGAACAGCTCATGGACGAGACGGTAGTCGGGCCCGGCGTCCCGGTCCCGCTCGGCGAGGCGGAGGTTCTCGGCGACCGTGAGGCCGGCGAAGATCCCGCGGTCCTCCGGGGCGTATCCGATGCCCTGGCGAACCACCAGATGCGTAGGGAGGGAGGAGAGTTCGACACCCGAGAAGAGGATTCCACCGCTGCGCGGCACGAGGCCCATGACGGCCTTGACGGTGGTGGTCTTGCCGGCGCCGTTGCGGCCCAGCAGGGCGGTCACCCCGGTCGGCGCCACGTCGAAGTCGACGCCGTGCAGGATGTGCAGCCCGTCGATGACCACCCGGAGGTCGCGCACGGAGAGGAGGGCGCCGCCCGAGGGTGCCGCGACCGGGCCCGGAGCCCCGGCGGCAGGAACAGCAGGGACGGAGGGAACAGAGGGAACAGAGGGAACGGCAGGGTCGGAGGGCTGGGCGGAAGGGAGCGGGGCAGCAGGGCGGTCGGTCACAACGCCTCCCCCAGGTAGGCCTGTTGCACGGTGGAGTCGGCCATCACGGCTTCGGGCGTGTCCAGGGCGAGCAGCGTCCCGTGGTGCATCACGGCGAGGCGGTCTGCCAGGCCGAGCAGGACGTCCATGTGGTGCTCGATCATGAGGACGGTGCGGCCGAGGTCGCGGTGGACGGAACGGATGAGGGCGGTGAGGGCCGGCACCTCCTCCGCGCTGACGCCGGCCATCGGCTCGTCCAGCAGGATGACCCGGGGATCGGAGACCAGTAGGACGGCGAGTTCGAGCTTGCGCTTCTCACCGTGGGAGAGGGAGCTCGCCGAGGTGTCGGACCGGTGGGTGAGTTCGGTGCGCTCCAGGGTCTCGGCCACCTGCTCCGGGTAGCGGTCGGCCCGGCGCCAGAGCCGGTACGAGGCCCGGGGGCCGGCAGCGGCCTGCGCGGCCAGGCGGACGTGGTCGGCCACCGTCATCCCCGGCCAGAGGGAGGAGGTCTGGAAGGTACGGCCGAGACCGCGGCGTGCACGGGCGTGGACGGGCTCGGTGGTGATGTCGGCGCCGTCGAGTTCGAGCCGCCCGCGGCCTGCCGGGTGGATCCCGGAGACCAGGTTGAAGAGGGAGGTCTTTCCGGCGCCGTTGGGCCCGATGAAGGCGATGAACTCGCCTTCCGTCACCGAGAAGGAGACGTCCTCAACGATCGGGACACCGCCCACGGACCAGCCGAGGCCGGTCGACCGCAGTACCGGGGTGGCCTCGGACACGGCGGCAGCGGAGGAGGCGGCGGAGGAAGAGAGGGAGGAGGAGCCGGTGCGCGCGGCAGCGGGGCCGGGCACGGCGGTCAGCCCGCCATCGGGGTGGCCGGGGGCGCGGCCTCGTCGGCGGTCAGCGTCTTCTCCACCGAGGGCTTGGCGGCCGCGCCGGTGCCGGTCAGCCTGGCCTGGAACATCGGCTGGAGCAGGGCGTGGTCCTCGGCCCGGACCGTGGTCCGGCCCTTCACCCCGTCGAAGCTCCAGCCCTCCAGCGCCTTCACCAGGGCGTCCGTGTCGTCGGCGGAGCCGTGGCCGGCTTCGACGGCGTGCACGATCATCTGGGCGGCGGTGAAGCCGTCCGGGGTGAAGATGTCGGACTTGCCGCCGGCGGCGGTGACGGCCTCGTCCATGGCCTTCTCCACCGGGGTGCCGGCGGCGCCGCCGAAGTAGTGGTTCAGAAAGGAGATCTTCTCTCCGGCCGCCCCGAACAGCGGGTAGGAAGCGGCGAGGTCGAGGCCGGTGACGACCTTGGTCTCGGCGAACACGTCCTGCTGGTTGAGCGCAGTCCACAGGGCCGCGGAGGTGTCGCCCGCCCAGGCCACGAACAGCAGGTCGGGCCGGGCGGTCCTGGCCTGGGTGGCGAACGGGGTCAGGTCGGTCGCGCTCGGCGGGGCGAGCACCGAGTCGACCGTGGCCCCCTGGGCGCCGAGCACGGCCTTCACCGCGGCCACGTTGGCCTGGCCGAAGGCGTTGTCCTGCGCGAGCACGCTGACCTTCCGGCCCTTGGCGTCGCCGATGAACGAGGCCGCCGTCCGGATGTCCTGGTAGGACTGGCGGCCGGAGCGGAAGGTGTACCTGTTGAGTCCGGTGACCTTGTCGGCGGCGGCCGGTCCGCTGATGAAGAGCACCTTGTTCTGGGCGGCGATCGGGCCGACCTGGAGGGCGACACCGGAGGCGGTGGAGCCGGCCAGGATCTTGTGGCCCTTGCCGATCAGGTCCTTGGCGGCCGACACCGCCTTGGCCGGGTCACCCGCGTCGTCCTGCTCCTCGAACTCGATCCTGTGCCCGTCGACCGCGCCGGTGCCCTTGGTCGCGTAGGCCAGACCCGCCTTGAAGCCCTCCAGGTACTGCTTGCCGTAGGCGGCGAGCGGTCCCGTCCTGGAGTACACCAGCCCGACCTTGACCGGGCTCTTGGCACCGGCGCCGTCCGCCGGACCGGTGCCCGCCGTACCGGCCTTGGCACAGCCGGCCGCGAGGAGGACGCAGGCCGCTGCGGCGACGAGCCTGCGCGCGGGGCGTCCGGGCGGGGCCGTGTCCGCGCGGGCGCCGGACGCGGTCCTGGTGGGGGCTGTAGAGCTGCGCATGTGACCGGCTCCTGAGGGTGCTGCGGGGGTGGATGCCGGAACCGTAGGTGGGGCGTGCGGGCCGCGACATGTGCCCGTACGACGCATCGGCCCGCCCGGATGTGGCGCCCTCCCCCATACCGCCGGGCCGGAGCCCCACCGGTGACGGCCGGGTGTGGCCGCACGACATGGACCCGCGCACGGGCGTGGGGACGGCCGCCATGGCCCCGTCGGCCCGCGCGACGTGACGGTGGAGGGGGCGGGGTCGAGGGCGCGAGCCGCCCACGTCCGGTGCCGCCGGCCGGTGCCCGGCGGACCGCGTGTCCGACCACCCGGCCCGGCGTCCCGACCCGAGGGCCCGACCCGACGGCCCGACCCGAGGGCCTTGCCCGACGGCATCGTGCCCGACGGCGTCGTGCCCGGGGCGGGCCGACGGTCCTGTGCCCCAGGGCGCCGCACCGGCGGCCCCGCCGCTCCCGTTCGTCCGTTCTCCCCTCACGAGGTGACCCCTTGGACAAGGTCCTGGACTCCGCTGCCGAAGCCGTCGGAGACATCCCCGACGGCGCGTTGCTGGCCGTCGGCGGCTTCGGCCTCTGCGGCATCCCGAGCACCCTGATCGGTGCGCTCGCGGCCACGGACACCACCGGCCTGCGGGTGGTGTCCAACAACTGCGGCGTGGACGACTGGGGGCTGGGGCTGCTCCTGCGGGCCGGACGGATCGCCCGGATGACCTCCTCGTACGTCGGCGAGAACAAGGAGTTCGCGCGGCAGTACCTCTCCGGCGAGCTGGAGGTGGAGCTGACCCCGCAGGGCACGCTCGCCGAACGGCTGCGGGCCGGGGGCGCGGGCATCCCCGCCTTCTTCACCCCGGCCGGGGTGGGCACCCAGGTCGAGGAGGGCGGGCTGCCCTGGCGGTACGCGGCGGACGGTTCGGTCGTGCTGGCCTCGCCGCCGAAGGAGGTCCGGGAGTTCGGCGGCCGCCGGTACCTGTTGGAGGAGGCCATCTCGGCCGACTTCGCGCTGGTCCGCGCCGAGGTCGCGGACCGGCACGGCAACTGCGTCTTCCACGCCGCCGCCCGGAACTTCAACCCGCTCTGCGCGACGGCCGGCCGGATCACCCTGGTCGAGGCGGACCGGATCGTCGAGGCGGGCGAGCTGGCCCCGGACGCCGTCCACCTCCCCGGGGTGTTCGTCGACCGGGTGGTCCCCGCCGACCCCGGGGACCGCCGGATCGAGCGCCGGACCGTCCGCGCCGAATCCACCGCCCGCACCACTCACACCACTCACACCGCTCACACCGCTCACACCGCTCACACCGCCAGCACCACCCGCACCGCACGAACCGCATTCCAGGAGGCCTGAGCCCCGATGACCGCAGTCACCCAGCACGCAGCCACCCCGGCCGCCCTCGGCCCCCGCAGTGCCCTCGACGCCCGGAACGCCTTGGCGGCACGGGCGGCGCGTGAGCTGCGCGACGGCCAGTACGTCAACCTGGGCATCGGCCTGCCCACACTGATCCCCGGTCACCTCCCGCCGGACGTCCACGTGGTGCTGCATTCGGAGAACGGCATCCTGGGCGTCGGACCGTACCCGGCGGCGGGCGACGAGCACCCCGACCTGGTCAATGCCGGGAAGGAGACCGTGACCGTGGCCGCCGGGGCCGCGTACTTCGATTCCGCGCTCTCCTTCGGCATGATCCGGTCCGGCCGGATCGACGTCTCGGTGCTCGGTGCGATGCAGGTATCGGCCGCCGGGGACCTCGCCAACTGGATGATCCCCGGCAGGACGGTCAAGGGCATGGGCGGTGCGATGGATCTGGTGCACGGCGCGCGGCGGCTGGTGGTCGTGATGGAGCACACCGCGAAGGACGGCTCGCCGAAGATCGTCGAACAGCTCTCACTTCCCGCCACGGGTCGCGGGGTCGTCGACCGCATCGTCACCGACCTCGCGGTCGTCGACGTCACCCCGGAGGGGCTGCGACTGGTGGAGACGGCGCCGGGCGTGACCTTCGACGAGGTGCGGGCCGCGACGGGGGCCGCCCTGCTTCCGCCCTCCTAGCCTCCGGGACGCCGCTGCGCGGAGACCGGCCCACCCGCTTCCGACCCGGCCTCCGCGCACCGCCCCGCCTCCGCTCGCGCATTCATTTCGAGTGCGGGAGATCGGAACCGGAACCGGCCCGATAGCACCGACCGGGGCACAGTTGGCCTGGAATCGCCAGGTCTTCACCGTCGCGCAATGATCGTTCTTCAGATCGGTTGCGATCTCTCCAGTGCTCCGGGAGAGTTGAGGACGCCAGGATCCCGGAGCCCGGAGGGGAGTCCGGGGATCGAGAACCGGGATCCCGCATTCGAAGTCGCCATTCCGACGCGCACCACAATCGATCGTATACGTTTTAGTGATTGACGGCCCGGAGCCAGCCGGAACGACTGCGGCGGACCGGGCGGTGTTCTGCTTCGAGAGCAAGGCCCAGGGGGAACAGCCGGTCAGCGGGTTCGCAGCGCCGCGAACCGCCCGGCGCCGCGCGTCGGTCCGGATCGCATACCCCCGGTCGGAGCACGCACGGACGGGCCGGCCCGCGCGGCCGGCCACGGGGGGAGCCACATATGGTCAAACCGTTCTCGCGACGGCGACGGACGGACCCGCGGACGGACCCGCGGACGACGGAGGGGGCCACCGGGATCGCCGTCCCGGACCTGATCGCCGTACCCGAAGCCCCTTACGACTACGCCCATTTCAGCCGTCTCGCCGGACCCGCCACCCAGCCCGGCGAACACGGTGCGCGTGACACTCACCGCACCCACCACGCGCACGACGAACCGGAGCCGTACCGCGTCCGGTACCGCAGCCTGCTGGGCCGCGAGCCGCACCGGATCCGGGCGGCCCTGCTCCTGCTGGCGGCTCCGCTGGTCGAGACGGTGCTCCTGGTCTGGCTGCTGCTGCCGGAGCACTGGCCGGCCCGGCCGGGCGAGACGGACACCTGGCTGCTGGTCGGCGACAAGGTGATGATCGGGATCATCGCGGTGGTCGAGGTGTTCCGCCTGGTCAACGTGGTCTCCAACACCCATGCGACGCTCGCCGCCCGCGACCCCGTCCCGGTGACGCCCGAGTCCGGTACCCGGGTCGCGTTCCTCACCACCTGCGTCCCCGGCAAGGAACCCCCGGAGATGGTGCGCGCCACGCTCGCCGCCGCGCTCGCCGTCCGGCATGACGGCCCGTACCACGTCTGGCTGTTGGACGAGGGAAACGATCCTGCGATGCGCGCGCTCTGCACCGAGCTGGGCGCCCGGCACTTCAGCAGGCACGGCGTCGAGGAGTGGAACACCCCCAAGGGACGGTTCCGTGCCAGGACCAAGCACGGCAACTACAACAGCTGGCTCCAGGCACACGGCACCGGCTACGACTTCTGGGTCTCGGTCGACACCGACCACGTGCCGCTGCCCGAATTCTGCGAGCGGATGCTCGGCTACTTCCGCGACCCGGACGTCGCGTTCGTGGTCGGCCCGCAGGTGTACGGCAACTACCGCAGCTCGGGATCGGCGGTCACGCGGTTCTCGGAGAGCCAGCAGTTCCTCTTCCACGCGCTGATCCAGCGGGCCGGCAACCGGTACGGCGCGCCCATGTTCGTCGGCACCAACAACGCGGTCCGGCTCGACGCACTGCGGTCGATCGGCGGACTGTACGACTCGATCACCGAGGACATGGCGACCGGCCTGGAGTTCCACCGGCGCCGCAACCCGGCCACCGGCGAACGCTGGCGGTCGGTCTACACCCCGGACGTGCTGGCGGTGGGCGAGGGACCGTCGTCCTGGACGGACTTCTTCTCGCAGCAGCTGCGCTGGAGCCGCGGCACGTACGAGACCCTCCTCACCCAGTACTGGCGCGCGGTGTGGGGGCTGTCGCCGGGGCGGCTGCTCAACTACACGCTGATGGTCTGCTTCTACCCGATGGCGGCGCTGACCTGGCTGCTCGGCGGGGTGTCCAGCGTGCTCTACCTGGGGTTCGGGGCGTCAGGCGTCCACGTGTCGTCCGAGATCTGGATGGCCCTCTACAGCGACGCGGCCGCGCTTCAGGTGCTGCTCTACACCTGGAACCGCAAGCACAACGTCAGCCCGCACGAGCCGGCCGGGTCGTCGGGGGTGGCGGGCATGGTGATGTCGGCGCTCTGCGGACCGATCTACGCAGCATCGTTCCTGCAGGCGCTGCTTCGCCTCCGCAGCCGGTTCGTGGTGACGCCCAAGGGGGCGTCGGCCAGCCCCGACCGGGTGGCGACCTTCCGCCTCCACCTGTTCTGGGCGCTGGTGTTCGGCGGCGCCGTCGCCCTCTCCTTCCGCACCGGGAACGACCACGTCGCCATGCGGACCTGGGCCGGGCTGGCCCTCCTCCTCAGCCTGCTGCCGGTGCTGGTCCTGGCGGCGGACGCCGTCCGCCGCCGCTGGGCCCGGCCGACCTCCACCCTGTCCATGACCGGGACCGCCCCGGCCGCCCGCACGGAGCCCGCCGGTGCCGCCGGTGCCGCCGGTGCCGCCGGTGCCACCGTCACGGTCACGGTCACGGCCACAGTCACGACCGCGGCACCGGCCGCGGCACCGGCCTCGGCCTCGGCCGGACACCGCAGCACCACCGGCTGAACCCCACCCGCGCCACCCGCACCCGCACCCGCACCCGCACCCGCACCCGAGGGGACGATCCACCGTGAAGATCCGCAACGCCGGCCGCACCCGGCGCTTCGCCCTCGGCAGCACCGTCGCGCTGACCGTGGCCGGGATGAACGCACCGGCCGTACTCGGCTTCGCCAACGACCGCTACCACCGGTACGCCGTCAACCGCCCCGCCTACAAGGCCGAGTACGGCCACTGGCAGACCCTCGTCCTCCCCGCCGAGTTCCGGATCAACGCCATCCACGCGGCGCTGCTCCGGACGGGCAAGGTCCTGATCATCGCCGGTTCCGGCAACAACCAGCGGAACTTCGACGCCGGCACCTTCAAGAGCCTGCTCTGGGACCCGGCGAGGAACACCTACAAGCCGGTCCCGACCCCCGCGGACATGTTCTGCGGCGGTCACACCGCGCTGCCCGACGGCCGGATGCTGGTGGCCGGCGGCACCCGCCGCTACGAGGCGCTGGACGGCGCCGTGAAGAAGGCCGCCGGCACCATGCGGGTCCGCAACGAGAACCCGGACGCCGCCCGCTCCTTCCCCCGGGGCACCGTCTTCCGGGCGCCGAACGGCCGCGCGTACGTGTCCACCGCCGAGGTGACCGTCCCCGCCGCGGCGAAGACCGGCGCCGGCACCGCGACCGTCGTCACGGCCGGCGAGACGCGCGTGTTCGTGGAGGCCGTCGACGGCGGCCCCGGCTCCGTGCTCGACTCCCCCGCCCAGTACGCGATCGAGGGCCTGACCGGCGTCGACGCCCGGAACCTCTACGGCATGGCGGACCGGATGACGCTGGAGAAGCAGGACTTCCAGGGCATCCGCGACGCCTTCGAGTTCAACCCGGACACCGAGATGTACGAGCAGGTCACCGACATGGCCTACGCCCGCTGGTACCCGACGCTGACCGGGCTGGGCGACGGCCGGGTGGTCACCGTCTCCGGGCTCGACGACACCGGGCAGATCCTCAGCGGCAACGACAACGAGATCTACGACCCGGCGAGCAAGACCTGGTCCAAGGCCCCCGACCGGTACTTCCCGACCTACCCGTCGATCTTCCTGACGGCCACCGGAAAGCTCTTCTACTCCGGCTCCAACGCCGGCTACGGGCCGGCCGACAAGGGGCGCGAGCCAGGGCTCTGGGACCTCCGCGACAACAGCTTCCACCCCGTCCCCGGCCTTCGCGACCCGCACCTGACCGAGACCTCCTCGTCCGTGCTGCTGCCGCCCGCGCAGGCCCAGAAGGTGATGGTGCTCGGCGGCGGGGGCGTCGGCGAGTCCCCGCTCTCCACCGCCCGCACCGACATCGCCGACCTCGCCGCCGCGACGCCCGCGTTCACGCCCGGCCCGGACCTGCCGGCCGGCGGCACCCGGTACCTCAACAGCGTGATCCTGCCGGACGACACCGTCTTCACCACCGGCGGCTCCCGCGACTACCGGGGGAAGCACCGGAGCGACCTGCTCAAGGCGCAGACCTACCACCCGGACACCAACACCTTCAGCACCGCCGCCGAGCCGACCGTCGGCCGCAACTACCACTCGGAGGCGCTGCTGCTGCCGGACGGCCGGGTCGCCGTGCTCGGCTCCGACCCGCTGTTCAACGACAAGGCCGGCACCGAGCCGGGCACCTTCGAGCAGCGGATCGAGATCTACACCCCGCCGTACCTCTTCCACGGCGAACGGCCGCAGCTGACCGGTGCCCCGGCGTCCGCCAGGCTCGGCAGCACCGTCCGGGTGACCGCCCCGGACCCGGGCGGCGTCGCCACCGCCAAGCTGATCCGGCCGAGTTCGGTCACCCACGCCACCGACGTCGAGCAGCGCTCGGTGGCCCTGGACGTCACGGCGCGCACGGCGGACGGACTCTCGCTCACCCTGCCCGCCAACCCCGACCTGCTGCCGCCCGGTTGGTACATGCTCTTCGTGACGGACGGCTCGGGCACGCCCTCGGTGGCGCGCTGGATCCAGGTCGTCCGCTGAGCCGTGCCGCGCCGGCCGCGTCGAGCCGCGGCGAACCGTCCGGTGCTGTGACCGACAACGTTCTCCGGGCCCGGAAGAGCAGAAGCCCGGACGGATGCCTCCGCCGACGGGTAGCGTCACATGCGCCGTTCGAGGAGAGAGTGCCGTGGACACAGCAGAACGTGCGGTTCCGCCGCGTGTGGCAATCGCCGAGCGGGCCGCCGCCGAAGCCGCGTTCAAGAAGAGCTGCATCCCTCAAGTGGGCCGGCTGCTCAGCCTGGCCGCGGCCGCGAAGCCCGGTGGAACCATCGCCGAGAGCGGCACCGGAGCGGGAGTCGGAACGGCATGGCTGCACAGCGGCCTCGGCGCCGATGCGCGCCTGGTCACTGTGGAGCGTGACGAGGACCTGGCCCGTCGGGCGGCCGGGATCTTCGCCGACGACGAGCGTGTGTGCGTCCTCTCCGGGGACTGGCGACTGCTTGAGCAGCACGCCCCGTTCGACGTCTTCTTCTGCGACGGCGGAGGCAAGCGTGACGATCCCCAGCGGGTCGTCGAACTGCTCGCCCCCGGTGGCCTACTGATCCTGGACGACTTCACACCCTCGTCCCACTGGCCGCCGCGCTACGGCGGCGAGGTGGACGAGCTCCGGCTCTTCTACCTCACCCATCCCGCCCTCCACGGCACCGAGGTACTCACGACACCCTCCAGCTCGGCGGTCGTCGCGACGCGACGCCCCTGACCGAGGACGTTCGCGGCGTCGCCACCGCCGACCCGGTGGACCTTCACGGCGAGAGCTCTAGCCGGCCGCCTGGGCCAGCCCCAGCGCGTACGGGAGCCAGAACTCGCCCGCCCGGGGCTCACCGCGCCCGCACTCGCCGTCGGACTCGCCGGGGTTCTTGATCCAGAGGTAGGCGTCGACCCCCGCCCGCCCGGTGTCGGCGGTGGGCGGCGCCCCGAGCGCACGGCCGGGCGGGTTGCACCAGGCCTCGCCGCTCAGCGGGCCGTTGCCGTTGCGGCTGGTGTCGATGACGAAGTGCTTGCCGTCCAGCAGGGCGGAGAGCTGCGCACCGTACGTGGCGTTCCGGTCGGTGGTGTAGAAGTTGGAGACGTTCACCGCGAAGCCGTCCGCGGCCGCGACCCCGGACTTGCGCAGCGCCTCGGCCAGCGCGGAGGGGTCCTGCGCCCAGCCGGGGTTGCCCGCGTCCAGGTAGACCCGCACCTGCGGACGCTTCTTCAACTCCTGCACGGCGAAGGCGAGCAGGCCGTACCGCTCGGCGGCCGCGTCTCCCTTGACCCCGCAGGTGTCCAGGGTGTGGGCGACGGCGTCGGGCTCCAGGATCACCCATGCCCGGCGGTCGCCCAGCGCCTCGGCCAGGCCGGTGATCCAGGACCGGTACGCGGCGGCGTCGCTCGCGCCGCCCGCCGAGTACAGGCCGCAGTCCCGGTGCGGGATGTTGTAGGCGACGAGGACCGGGGTGCGGTCCGCCTCGGCCGCGCGGCGGCTCACCTGTTCGGCGATGCCCCGGGCCGCCTGGTCGCCGAGCCACTGCGAGGAGGGCTGGGCGGCGATCCGGAGCAGGGTGTCGGCCTCCGCCGTGCGGCCCTGGCCGCGCAGGGCGGCCAGTTGGCGGGCCGCAGAGGTCTGGTCGGAGACGTAGAAGGCCTGCCCGGGGAGCTGCGGCAGCGCACCGGCACCCCCGGCGGGCGCGCCCCCGGACGGTACGGGAGCCGCCCCGCCGCCCGTCGCCCCCGACGCGGTTCCGTTCGAACTCCCGGCCCCCGCCGTGCCCTTGCCCGCGCCGGTGCTCCCCCCGGCGCACCCCGCGACGCCCGCCACCAGCCCCAGCACCGCCGCTCCCACGGCCAGCCGGAATCCCACTCTTCGCCCTGCTCGGCGCACGTACCGCCCCTCCCAGACCCGGTCAGGCGACCGGCCGGCCCCCAGCTTCGCATACCGGGCACCGCCCGCTGCCCACCAGGCGGTGAACAGCGGGCGGCCGACAGCGAGTGGACGGCGCGTCAGCCGTCGGAGCGGGGCCGCCCAGACGGAATCCGGCACGGAATCCGGCACGGAACCCCGGACGGGAATCCCGCACGGAGCCCCCGAGCGGCCCCGGCGGGTCAGCCCTGCTTGAGGTCCGGCACCCGCCAGTCGATCGGGTCGACGCCGAAGCCCTCCAGCGCCGTGTTGATCTGGGAGAACGGCCGGCTGCCGAAGAACAGCTTGGCGGAGAGCGGCGACGGGTGGGCACCCTGGACCACCACGTGCTTCTCCGTGTCGATCAGCGGCAGCTTCTTCTTGGCGTAGTTGCCCCAGAGCACGAAGACCACCGGCTCCTCGCGCGCGCTCACCGCCTTGATCACCGCGTCGGTGAACTTCTCCCAGCCCTTGGCCTTGTGCGAGTTGGCCTCGTGCGCGCGGACCGTGAGGACCGCGTTGAGCAGCAGCACGCCCTGCTCGGCCCAGTGCATCAGGTAGCCGTTGTCCGGTGCCGGGATGCCGAGGTCGGCGTCCAGCTCCTTGAAGATGTTGCGCAGCGACGGCGGCGTCCTGGTGCCCGGCAGCACGGAGAAGCTCATGCCGTGGGCCTGGCCGTCGTCGTGGTACGGGTCCTGGCCGAGGACGAGCACCCGGACCTTGTCGTACGGCGTGGCCTCCAGCGCGGAGAACTCCTGCCCGCTCGGCGGGAAGACCTGGTGCTGCGCGCGCTCGGCCGCCACGAAGGCCGCCAGCTCGGCGAAGTACGGCTTCTCCGTCTCGGTGCCCAGCACCGTGTGCCAGGACTCGGGCAGTTCCAGCCCGGTGCCCGCGCCCGCCTCCGGCGTACCCGGCTCCGTCACGCCCGTCTCGACCGTGTCCGTCACGACATCAACCTCCCACCGGACGGCCGCTCACCGCCGCACCGCCCCGACCTCGGGCGCCCTGCGGCCCTTGCACCGCACGCCCTCTTTCCACACCGAACGCTACACAGGCCCACTGACAGTTCACTCCGCCGGAGCCGCCGGGGCACCCGGAACACCCCCGGCAGCCGCGGCACCGGCAGCAGCCCCAGCCCCGGCGCCCGCACCGGCAGCGGCCCCCGCAGCGCCGACGACCACCGACACCTCCCGCGCCGCCCCACCCGCCCCACCAGCCCTGCCGCCCCCACCGGCCCCATCGGCCTCGTCTGCCCCACCGAGGCCGATGGGGCTCCCGGAGCCGCCCGCGTCCGCCGCCCGCCCCACCCGGAGGTGCTCGACGACGTTCAGCACCACCAGCACCGCCGCCAGCACCACCAGCGCCGTGATCGCCGGCCACCGCACCATCGCCGGGGCCAGCGCCAGCACCACGGCCGCGGCCACGATCCGGGTGGTCGCCACCGCGCGGAACATCATCCACCGGGTGTACCCGAAGGTCAGCAGGTACAGCCCGCAGCCCCCGTAGAGCAGGGCCACCGTGCCCGCGCCGAGCGCCTGCCGCGGGTCGGCCACCGTCTCCCCGAAGCCGACCGCGACCGCGATCACCCCGGCGACCAGCGCCAGGTGCCCGTACTGGAAGACCCGGCGGATGACGTCCCGGCGCGACTCGGCGATCGTGACCGCGTGCCGCATGGCGTCGGCCGCGTGGACGAAGTACTGCCACCAGAGCCCGGCCGAGATGGTGAACGCCGCGGTGACGGCGACGAGTTCGGCCGCGTCGAGGGGCACCCCCGCCGCGGTGGCGCCGATCCCGACGATGGACTCGCCGAGCGCGACCAGCAGGAAGAGCGCGAACCGCTCCGGCATGTGCGCGGGGTGGTAGGCCACCGCGGCCAGCCGGCGGCGGAGGATCACGGGTGCGGACAGGTCGCAGAGCGCCGCCAGCGCCCAGAGCACCGTCCGCGGCCCCTCCGGCAGCAGCCCGCCCGCGAACAGCAGCGGTCCGCTGACCAGCACACCGACCCCGTACGGGCCGCGCCACACGCCCGGGACGCGGATCACCAGGAGCAGCAGGACGGCCCGGGCGGCCCAGTACCCGGCGCCGAGCAGCACGCCCCGGCCCCCGTACGCGCCGGGCACGGCCAGTGCCATGACCAGGCCGGTCAGGCCGACGGCGAGGATGCCGAGCCGGTCGCGCGGATTGTCCACGTCCCTGATGTTGGCCTGGACCGTGGTGCCGACCCAGCACCAGTAGACCGGCACGAAGACCACCAGGGCCCGGCCGACGCCGGCCCAGTCGTGGTGGTGGTGCAGCAGGCCGGAGACCTGCGTGATGGCGAAGACGAAGACCAGGTCGAAGTAGAGCTCCGCCCAGGTGACCCGTTTCTCCTCCGTCGCCACCGGCGGTTCCCCCGTGGTGCTCATCCCGACCCCTCCTCGGCACATGGCGAGCGGGCCCCGCCGTCCGACCGTCGGCCGGGGCGGCGGGGCCCGCAACAGCAGTGCCGAGGCTAGACCAGCTCGACGAGGTCCGCGATGGAGTTGAACACACGGGTCGGCCGGTACGGGAAACGCTCCACGTCGGCGGCGGCGGTGAGGCCGGTGAGCACCAGGATGGTCTCCATGCCCGCCTCCATGCCGGCCACGATGTCGGTGTCCATCCGGTCGCCGATCATGACGGCGGTCTCCGAGTGGGCGCCGGCCGTGTTGAGCGCCTCGCGCATCATCAGCGGGTTGGGCTTGCCGACGAAGTACGGCTCGACCCCGGTCGCCTTGGTGATCAGTGCGGCGACCGAGCCGGTGGCCGGGAGCACGCCCTCGGTGGACGGGCCGGTCTCGTCCGGGTTGGTGCAGATGAACCGGGCGCCCTGGTTGATCAGGCGGATCGCCTTGGTGAGCGCCTCGAAGCTGTAGGTGCGGGTCTCGCCGAGGACGACGTAGTCCGGGTTGTTGTCGGTCAGCACGTAGCCGGCCTGGTAGAGCGCGGTGGTGAGGCCGGCCTCACCGATCACGTAGGCGGTGCCGTTCGGACGCTGGCCCTTCAGGAAACTGGCGGTGGCCAGGGCCGAGGTCCAGATGCACTCCTCCGGCACCTCCAGGCCCATGCCGGCCAGGCGGGCGCTGAGGTCGCGCGGGGTGTAGATGGAGTTGTTGGTGAGGACCAGGAACGGCTTGCCGGACTCCCGCAGCCGGCGCAGGAACTCCTCCGCGCCGGGGATCGGCGTGCCCTCGTGGATGAGGACGCCGTCCATGTCGGTCAGCCAGGACTCGATGGGCTTGCGGTCTGCCACGTGCGTGTCTCCCGAAGTCTTGCCATGTAGTGCGATGGTCGTACGAAACTGCGGCGCACCGCCGTCACCGTTGCGCCTCCCACCGGCCGGACCCTCCTCGGGACACCGGACCGCCGGGGGTACTGCTGGCTGCCCCAACGGGGCACAGCCTAATCCGCACACCAGGCCGACGGCAGCACGTCCCGTCCAGCGGACGGACGGCGGGAGGGCGGCACACCGTCCGGCACGCGCCTCCCGCCCCGCCTCAACGAGTCCTTAACCCACCCCTAACCGCAGTGATGCCCCCTCAGCACGGCCGCCCGACAGGGCTAGCGTGAACGGCACGCCGAACAGGGGCGGGCCCGGACGGGCCTCCCTCGGCGCCCCGGTAGCTGCTGCCGCCGCCGCGCCCCCCACCGCGGCGGCGGCAGCAGCCGTCGCAGACAGCCCTCCCGGGCGCCCTCCCTCCCCGGGCGCCCAGGAGGGTCCCTCCGGCGCCGAAACCGGGGCCAACCGGGCACCCCGTGGTTGAGTAGGGCGCATGACCCCCTCCGCGCGCGCCCGCTCCCAGAACGCCGACCCCGCCCGCCCGTTCCGCGTGGGCCTGATCGGCTACGGCCTGGCCGGGTCCGCCTTCCACGCCCCGCTGATCGCCACCACCCCCGGGCTCCGGCTGGACGCGGTGGTCACCGCCAACCCCGACCGCCGCGCCCAGCTGCAGCGCGAGCACCCCGAAGCCCGCGCCGTCGACACACCCGAGCAGCTGCTCGCCGACCCGGACGCGCTCGACCTGGTCGTCATCGCCTCCCCCAACCGCACCCACGTCCCGATCGCCCGGGCCGCCCTGGCCGCCGGGCTGGCCACCGTGGTCGACAAGCCGCTCGCCGCCACCGCCGCCGAGGCGCTGGAACTCTGCGAGCTGGCGGAGTCGCGCGGCACCCTGCTCACCGTCTTCCAGAACCGCCGCTGGGACGGCGACTTCCTCACCGCCGCCCGCCTGGTCCGCGAGGGCGCGCTCGGCCGGGTCCACCGGTTCGAGTCCCGCTTCGAGCGGTTCCGCCCCAAGCCCAAGGCGGGATGGCGCGAGCTGGCCGACCCGGCCGAGGCCGGCGGCACCCTGTACGACCTGGGCAGCCACCTCGTCGACCAGGCACTCGCCCTGTTCGGACCGGTCGAGACGGTGTACGCGGAGATCGACGTCCGCCGGGACGGCGCGGTCGTCGACGACGACGCCTTCCTCGCCCTCACCCACGCCGACGGCACCCGCTCGCACCTGTGGACCAGCGCGATCACCCCGCTCGCCGGCCCCCGCCTGCGGGTGCTCGGCGACGCGGCGGGCTACGTCAAGTCGGGCATGGACCCGCAGGAGGCCGACCTCCGCGCCGGCCGCCGCCCCGACGGCAGCACCCCCTGGGGCGCCGACGACCAGACCCGGTACGGCACCCTCGGCACCGACGAGTCCGCCGCGCCGCTGCCCACCGACCCGGGCGACTACCCCGCCTTCTACGCGGGAGTCGCCGCCTCCCTGGCCGACCCCGGCACCCCGCCGCCGGTCGACCCGCGCGACGCCGTCGCCGTCCTCGCCGTCCTGGAGGCCGCCCGCACCTCCGCCGCCACCGGTACCACCGTCCGGCTGGACTGAACTCCCTGAAGTCCCCCCGTGCGGGCGGCAGTTCCTCCCCACCCCCTCCCCCGGATTCCTACGATGAACGGATGACAGCGACGGGGTGGGGAGAGGAACCGGAGGCCCGCGCGGAACGGCTGCGGCGGGAACGGGCCTGGACGGCGGAGTTCGAGAGGCGCGCCCGCGAGGCGACCGAGGAGCAGGAGCGCCGTGCCCGCGCCGCGGCGACGGCGTCCGCGCGGGCCGCCTGGGCGGACGGGAGACCGAGCGGCGGCGACGCCTTCGCGGAGGTCACGGGGCCGGACGCGGTACCCGTCCGGGTCGCGGTCGTCCGGCTCGGCCGGTTCCGGGCGACCGCCAGGGCCTTCCGGCCGCACCCGGGGCCGCATTTCAGCTCGGGCGGGGAGGGGTTCCTCCTGATCATCCCCTACATCGTCCTGGTGGGGCTGAGCCTGGCGGTCCGCCTGCTGTTCCTCAAACTGACCGGCCGCCCGCGCTGGGCCGTCGTCGTCTCCGTGGGCGCCGCACCGGACGCCGGCCCGAAAACCGGCCCTGGCGCCGGGCGAGCCGCCGAGAAGATCATCGCCGTACGGCGCACCCGGCACCGGCGGCCGGCCCTGCTCGACGCCGCCGCCCTGGCCGACCGCGTCGAGCGGTCCGGAGCCGCCGCCGTGCCGGAGCCCGAACTCAGATCCCGATGACCTCGACCGCCGAGCCCAGCCCCTTGAAGTCCGCCAGATTGCGCGTGTACAGCGGCAGGCCGTGGGCGGAGGCGATCGCGGCGATCATCAGGTCGATCCGGCGCGGGCGCGGCTGCCGCCCGGCGGCGATGGTCAGGGTGACCAGCGTCCCGTACCGGGCGGCGGCGGCCGCGTCGAACGGCAGCGGATCGAAGTCCGCCATCGCCGCACCCAGCACCTCCAGCCGTCCCGCCCGGCTGACCGGGTCGCGGGCCATCGAGACACCCTGCTGCAGCTCGGCGAAGGTGATCGCGGTCAGCTCCGGGACGGCGGGCAGGTCGGCCGGGCTGAGCAGCGCCAGGTCGATGTAGACGCAGGTGTCCAGCACCCCGGCCGGCCGCCGCCGGGGCGCCCGCCGACGCTCAGCCACGCCGCCGCTCGAACGGGTCGCCGTCCTCGTCGCCCACCAGTTCCTCGGGCCCGAAGTACTCCTCGGCCTCCTTGCGCATCTGCTGGTAGTCCACCCGCGGCAACTTCACGTGCCGCGCCACCAGCTCCTCCGCCGTGAGCCGCCGCCGGCCCGACACCGGCCGCAGCTCCGCGACCTCGACCCCGTTCCTGGTGATGTGGAAGGTCTCCCCCGCCTCCACCGCGTCCATCACCGCGGCGGAGTTGTTCCGGAACTCCCGCTGGGTAATCGTCTTCATGCTCTCCAAGGTAGCCCCGTGTAGCACCGACGGCTACACCCCTGCACGACCCTCCCGAACCCTCTCGAACGCCCCGCGCCCGGGCCGTCGGTGCGCTAACGTCCGATCGTCGACGCACCGCGCAGCGGACAGAGGGGGGCTCTGGCCATGACCGACACCACCGAGGCCCGGCAGAATCCCTGGCTCCACGGCCAGGACGGTCCACCGGCCGGCATCCCCGCCCAGGCCACCGGCCCGGGCCCGTGGGCCACCGGACCCGCCGGGAACTCCCCGGTCCACGTCGAACCGGCCGCCCTCCGGCAGGCCGCCGGGGTGGCCCGACGGCTCCAGGGCGAGCTGCGGTACGCGGTCGGCCACGTCGAACCGGACACCGGCGCGGCCGCCCGGGCGCTCTCCGCCGACTGCTGGAGCACGGGGGCCGCGCTCTCCCAGGTCCTCACCTGGTGGAAGGCCCGCTGGACCAGCATGGACAACCGCCTCGGCATGACCGCCGACCGGCTGGAGGCCACCGCCGGCGCCTACCGGTCGACGGACGGGTCCGCCGCCTCCGCGTTCAAGGCACAGTGAGCCGTGGTGACCTTCGCGCAACTCCGCCACCTCTCCTTCGAGCCGCTGGACAAGGCCGGGGACACCTGGAACAGCGCCTCCGGACACGCCGAACAGATCGCCGCCCAGGTGCGGTCCGGCGTCCTGCACCCCCTGACCGGAGCCGGACCGCACGCGTTCTCCGCCCCGGGGAGCCGCGCGTGGACCGGACCCGCGGCCGACGAGGCCTCCCGGGAGATCGGCCTGCTGGCCGACGAGCTGACCGCCTTCCACTACGAGGCACTCGCCGTCACGGCCGCCCTCCGCCGGGCCAGGAGCGCGTTCACCCGCGCCCAGCAGGACCTGCTGCGCGCCATCGGCGACGCCGAGGCGCTCGGCGCGACCGTCTCCGAGGACGGCACGGTCACCCTGCCGCCGCTCCCCGCCGACGAGCGCAACGACCCCGATTCGATCGCCTACCGGAAGCGGCAGTGGGACGAGCTCCAGCAGCACGTCGAGGCCATGCGCAAGGCGGTGACCGCGGCCACCGAGGCCGACACCACGGCCACCGCCGCCCTCCGCGCCCTCGACCCCGCCGACGTCGACCCGGCAACCCGCCCGGGAGGCGCGCAGGACGCTCGTGACGATCTCGCGCGGGCGGCAGGGATGCCGAGCGACCCGAAGGCCCTCACCGCATGGTGGACCGCGCTCGACCCCGCTGTCCGGGCCGGTCTCCTCACCTCCGACCGGGCGAGGCTGATGAGTGCCGGCATCCTCGGCCCGACGGTCTACGAGTGGAAGCAGCCCGACGATGGAGCCGGCCCGTTCGACGTCCGGAGTCCGAGCGCGGAGGAGCTGACGAACTGGTGGAAGGCGGAGGGCATGGTCGGGCTCGGCAGTCTCAAGAGCAACACGGACGCCGCCCGTCACATGCAACACTTCCTGGACGGCTCGGGTGAACCCCTCGCCGTCGACGTCGACCGGTTGCTCCGCGACGACCCCACGTTCCGCGACGACGTCGCGAGCGCAGTGGCCGCGAGCCAGGAGCAGTGGCGGCAGACGGCGCTGGACGCCTACCAGAAGTCGGGTGGGGCGCCCGTGGCCGTCCCGATCGAAACCGCCGGCCTCCACCGGACGGTCGACCGGCCGAGTACCGAGAACTGGTACCTGGCCGTCGGGAGCCACGCCTATGCGGCATCAGGCGTGGCGACGGTGAAGCCCGGCCCGGACGGACGGCCCGTGGTCGCCGTCGAGTACCAGGTCAACCTCTGGGACCGCTACAACTGGGACCTCGACAAGTCGACGCCGATAGCCGGCACGTCGGTCCGCGACAACGATCTGGCCAAGCTGCACCAGACGGGCCTGGCGCAGGAGTTCGACATCACAGGCAAGAGCGCTCCCATCTCGCTCGTCCTCGGTGAGAACGCTTCCGCCCCGCTTCCCGGCACCGGCGGGAAGGCAGGAGACCGCGAGGGCGGGCCCGGCGACACGGGCCGGGAGACACGGTAGTGGCGGCGGACAGACAACGGACCCCCTCCACCCGGCGTCGACGCCGATGGCTGATCGCGGCGCTGGTCGTCCTCCTGGTGGTCCTCCCCGCAACAGCCGCCGGCGGGCTCTACTGGCTGGTCGAGCAGGACCAGAACCCGGCACCGGACAGCGGACG
Organism: Kitasatospora sp. NPDC042419; assembly: GCF_056437345.1. Classification (NCBI taxonomy): domain Bacteria; kingdom Bacillati; phylum Actinomycetota; class Actinomycetes; order Kitasatosporales; family Streptomycetaceae; genus Kitasatospora; species Kitasatospora sp. NPDC042419. The sequence goes on along the minus strand of NZ_JBWKAW010000029.1, from coordinate 8,823 downwards.
GCCGGGTTCCTGGGTCACGACGATGACGCGCGCCGAGATCTCCGACTTCACCCAGGTACCGATCCCGTCCGACGCGGCCGACGTCCGGTGGGGGTATGTCGAGGGCTTCCAGGACGACACGGCCGTCATGGCGTTCCGGCTTCCGGCCGGCGAGGTGGACGGATTCACCGCCGGACTCGGCAGCACGCCCTGGAAGGACGCCGCACCCGCACCCAAGAACAGCGCCCTACGAGACCTCCGGCACATCGGAGCGCCCGATCCCATCGCCGCGCTCCCCCTGCGCCGCGGCGTCTTCGTCTCGCACCTGCCGGGGCACAAGAAACGGGTCGAGAGCCAGGTCTGGCTGGGACAACCGGGCGAGGACGGCCTCACCCAGGTGTGGGTGTACGCGATGAACGTCCCCTGAGGCAGTGCCGGGAACCACTTCGGGGGCCCGGTCGTATGCTTGGCCGGAGCACTTGTCCGGAGCACAGAGGGGAGCACGCCGTGGCGCTGGTCGCGATGCTGCTCGGGGTGTTCCGGGTGCTGAACGGGGAGTGGCTCGTCGAGGGTGGCGGGTCGCTGGCCTCGGTGGCGGCCGCGGCGGCCGTGGTGCTGGTGACCGGGGCGGTCGCGGGGGCGCTGGTCGTCGCGCGGCTGCTCGGGGCGAGGGCGCCCGCCGCCGTCAGGGACGGGACGCTGCGCAGGCGCGCGTTCCGTACGGCCTTCCTTCCGCAGCGTGATCCGGATGCCCGGGGCCGGCGACGCCCGAGGGCACCGGGTGCGGCCCCGGCGGCCGCGTAACCCCAGCTCCACAGCAGGGCCGTCGACGCGGCCGTCCTCCGCCGACCACTCTTTCCGCGCGCCCGCATGCCTTCTGCCGCATGCCTCGTACGCCATGCCGTACGCACCGCATGCCGCATGCCGCAGCGCGCCGAGACCCCCGGAGGGCTCGCTCCACCATGTCCGTTTTCGCAATCCTCGACCCGGCCGTCGGCCTGGCCCACGATGTCGTCGCCGCGCTGGCCCAGGTCATGCCGACGGCGCTGGCGATCGTCCTGTTCACCGTCTGCGTCCGGCTGGCGCTGCACCCGCTGGCGCGGGCGGCCGCGCGGGGCGAGAAGACCCGGACCCGGCTGGCGCCGCAGGTCGCCGAGCTGAACCGGAAGCACAAGGACCGGCCGGAGAAGCTCCGGGAGGCGCTCGCCGAGCTGTACGCCCAGGAGAAGTCCTCGCCGTTCGCGGGCTGCCTGCCGATGCTGGTGCAGATCCCGTTCTTCTCGGTGATGTACCGGCTGTTCACGACGCCGAACGACCTGCTCGGCCACACGTTCTTCGGCGTTCCGCTCGGGCTGCACGTGGGGAGCGCGCAGGGTGTGGCGCAGTGGGCGGTGTTCGGCACGCTGTACGCGGGGCTGGCGGCGGTGGCGTACGTCGGGTTCCGGCGGGCCCGCCGGGCGCAGGCCGCGCAGAAGGCGGAGCAGGCGCAGCGGGCGGAGCAGGACCGGCGGGCGAAGCAGTCGCGGGGCGGCCGGGCGAAGGCCGGCCAGGCACAGGCCGCACCGCCGCAGGCGCCGGTGCTGGGGTTCCTGCCGTACCTGTCCTTCGGCACGGTGCTGTTCGCCGCGCTGGTGCCGCTGGCGGCCGGGCTGTACCTGCTGACCACCACTGCCTGGTCGGCCGCCGAGCGGGGGTGGCTGCACCGGAACTCGCCGGCGTCGGCCGGTGCGGGGGCCGGGGTGGCGGCGGTGCTCTGACGGCGTGGTGGGGAGGGCGCCCGCCCGCACCGGCGCGCGTCCTCCCCAGCCACCGCCCCACCTCCCCACCTCCCCACCGCCCCACCGCCACCGCGGGGCCGAGCGGTCCACGGCGCTGCTCTAGCCTGAGCTGATCGTTTTCGCCGGCCGCCGACCGTTCGGGTCCCCGGCCGACCGGACAGGTGGAGGGAAGTCGTCATGGTGGTCGCTGCTCCGGCGTTGGCCGAGTTGCGGGAGGTCTGCCAGCCGCAGGCGAAGCTGGCGAGCCGCAACGGTGAGCATTGGGCGGGCCGGCTCTACATGCGGCGGATCTCCCTGCGGACCACCCGGCACCTGGTGCGGACGTCGGTCTCGCCGAACACCCTCACCTGGCTGATGGTGGTGTGCGGGGTCGGGGCCGGCGCAGCCCTGCTGATCCCGGGGCTGACGGGCGCCGTGCTGGCGGCGGTGCTGTTCCAGGGCTTCCTGCTCTTCGACTGCGTGGACGGCGAGGTGGCGCGCTGGACGCGCCGGTTCAGCACGGCCGGGGTGTACGTGGACCGGCTCGGCGCCTATCTGGCGGACGCGGCGCTGATGGTCGGCGCGGGTGTCCGGGCGGCCCGGGGCGGGTCGGAGCTGTGGGTGTCGGTGGGGCTGGCGGCCGCGCTGGGCGTGGTGCTGCTGAAGGCGTCGACGGACCTGGTGGACGTGGCGCGGGCGCGCAGCGGGCTGCTGCCGGCGGACGAGGAGTCGACGCAGCCGCGGTCGCAGGGCATCGCGACGGCGCGGCGGCTGGCTTCGATCCTCAAGATCCACCGGGTGACCAACGGCATCGAGGCGTCGCTGGTGCTGCTGGCGGCGGCGGTCGTGGACGCGGCGGTGGGTTCCACCGATCCGACCCAGGCGACGGTCGCGGCGATCGCGGTGATCACCTGGGGGATGGTGGTCGCGCACCTGGCGTCGATCCTCTCGTCGTCCCGCCTGCGCTGACCGGGGGCGCGCCACCGCACGGGGTCCACGACGTCCGGCGCGCCCACCCTCCACGCCTCAAGTCAAGCTACTCGCAGGGGATTTGACGCACCGTCTCCCCCGCCGTTCGGCTCCGGCGGGGGACCCGCAGGGCGCAGCCCGTCACCCTCCGCAGGACGACGCGGGCGGCGCGGTGCGGATGCGAACGTGGCGGTGGGGCCCGGGGGTCGGGCCCGGGAGGGACCACCATGAACGCCAACCACTTCGCCCGGCCGGGCCGCCGCGGCCGGCTCGCCCTGCGGCTCGCCGCGGCGACGCTGGCCGGGGCCACCGTCGTCTCGCTCGCCCCGGCGGCGGTCGCGGCGGACGCGCCGGCGGCCGGACCGTCCGCGACGGCCACGGCCACGGCCACGACCGACCAGCGCCGCCCGTCCGTGGACCTCAGCCCGGAGTTGCGGGACATCGTCGAGCTGGGCGCTTCGACGGCCGCGCTCGGCGAGGCGCGCGAGAACGGTCGCCGGACGTGGCGCGACGCCGCGGGCGTCGTCGACCTGGACTCCCGGCGGCCGGCGCGCGCCGACGGGCGGTTCCGGATCGGCAGCGTCACCAAGACCTTCGTCTCCACCGTGGTGCTCCAGCTGGCCGAGGAGGGGCGGCTCCGGCTGGACGACCCGGTCGAGCGGTACCTGCCGGGCGTCGTCCCGAACGGCGGCGCGATCACCCTGCGGCAGCTGCTGAACCACACCAGCGGCCTGTTCGACTACCTGGAGGACCCGCAGTTCCTCTTCCACGACGAGGCGAGCCTGCGCGCCTTCCTCGCCCGGGGCCGCTGGGTGGACTACCGCCCGGAGCAGCTGGTCGCGGTCGGGGTGCAGCACGCGCCGTACTTCGCGCCCGGCCAGGACTGGCACTACTCCAACACCAACTACATCCTCACCGGGATGATCATCAAGAAGGTCACCGGTCGCACCTGGCAGCGTGAGGTGGAGCAGCGGATCGTCAAGCCGCTGCACCTCGACGACACCTCCTTCCCGGGCTCGTGGCCCGGGATCCCCGGGCCGCACGCGCACGGGTACGTCAAGCTGCCGGAGGGCCCTGCAGACGTCACCCTGATCAACCCGACCGTCGGGGACGCGGCCGGCAACGGGCTCTCCACCACGGCCGACCTCAACCGCTTCCACGCCGCGCTGTTCGGCGGCAAGCTGCTGTCGCCCGCCCGGCTGGCCGAGATGACGACGGCCGTCCCGGCGCCGGCGATCGGCGCGCACTACGGGCTGGGCCTGATCCGCTACGACCTGCCGTGCGGCGAGGCCTGGGGTCACACCGGCGGCATCCCGGGGTTCAACACGGTGCTGCTCGGGGCGCGGGACGGCTCGCGGCAGTTCGCCCTCTCGTTCAACCTGTTGGAGGGCGGCGAGACCGATGAGACCGCCTACACGCTGGAGTCGTTCCTCCTGAAGGCGGCGTGCGGCACGGACGCGCCGACCCAGACGAACGCGCCGACCCCGGCGACGAAGGGTGCGAAGGGGACGGACGCCGGATCGCCGCTGAAGCTGCTCCGCTGAGACACTAAGATCCCGCCAAGTCAAGCCCCTTGACGATGATTTGACCGTCCTTCATATCTGCCCATCGGCCGGGCGGCCCGGTCCTCGGGAAGCACGGCCGATGACCTCCAGAGGACGACGCGGCGAGGGTGCGGCCGGTGCGAAGGTGGTGGGGACGGCCCGGGGCCGGGCCGGAAGGGGCGGGGCACCATGACCATCGTTCAGGCTCGATCTCCGTACCGGCGCGGCAGGTTGGGGCTGCGGCTCGCCGCCGTCGCCCTGGCCGGGGCGACCGTCGTCACGCTCGCCCCGGCGGCGGTGGCGGCGGGGGCGTCCGGAATCGGCTCCGGCACCGGAGCCGGCACCGGAGCCGCAGAAGAACGTCGACCCCGCGTCGACGGACAGCAGGAACTGCGGTACCTCGTGGAGCACGGCGGGATGACCGCCGCACTCGCGGAGATCCGCGTCGCCGGCCGCCCCGCGTGGCGGGGCGCCGCCGGGACCGCCGACCTGGCCGACGGGCAGCCGGCCAGGTCGGACGGCCGGTTCCGGATCGGCAGCGTCACCAAGACCTTCGTCTCCACCGTGGTGCTCCAGCTGGTCGGCGAGGGCCGGCTCCGACTGGACGACCCGGTCGAGCGGCACCTGCCCGGCGTCGTCCCGAACGGCGGCGCGATCACCGTCCGGCAGCTGCTGAACCACACCAGCGGGCTGTTCAACTTCACCACGGACGCGCGGTTCCTGGTCACGACCGAGGCCGAGCTCCAGGAGTACGTGTACGGGACCACCAGGTTCAAGAGCTACCGGCCGGAGCAGCTGGCCGCGATCTCCGCCGAGCACGCGCCGTACTTCGCCCCCGGCCAGGGCTGGAAGTACTCGAACACCAACTACGTCCTCGCCGGGATGATCATCCGCAAGGTCACCGGGCACACCTGGCAGCGCGAGGTCGAACGGCGGATCGTCCGGCCCCTGCACCTGGACGACACGACGTTCCCGGGGAACGAGACGGGCCTCGGCGGCCGGCACGCCCACGCCTACGTCGACATGCCGTCCGGGCCCGCCGACATCACCCGGTTCAACCCGTCCGTCGTGGACGCCGCCGGCAACGGCATCTCCACCACCGCGGACCTCAACCGCTTCCACGCCGCCCTGTTCGGCGGCAAGCTCCTGCGGCCGGCCCAGATGGCCGCGCTGACCGACACGGTGCCGACCGACACGCCGAACGGCTTCTACGGGCTCGGTGTGCTCAAGGTCGACCTGGGCCCCGGCTGCGAGGCGGCCTGGGGACACGACGGCGGCCTCCCCGGGTGGAGCACCCTGCTGCTCGGCACCCGGGACGGGCGGCGGCAGTTGGCGCTGTCGCACAACCCGTTCATAGGCAAGGACTCCTCGGCGAGCGGGGAGGCGATCGGCTCACTGCTGGGCAAGACACTGTGCCGCCCGGACACGGGCGCGGGCGCCGGCATCGCGGCCGGCCCGGACGCGGCCCCTGCCGTGGGAGCGATCCCGCACACCGGTCCGGACCTTCGGGTGGAGGTCGGCCCGGCCGCCCACTGAACCGCGCCGCGAGGGCGGCAGGCGGCGGCGGGCAACAGGCGACAGGCGGCGGGCGACGCCGGGCGGCGGGCGGGGTGAAAAACGTTTGACGCCCCTCGCCGCCCGGCGATCGGATGGTGCCCCATGAACACAGGGCAGTTGCACCCCGGTCAGCACCCCATCGACGAGGAGCTCGTACGGCGGCTGGTCGCCGGGCAGTTCCCCCAGTGGGCGGGGCTGCCAGTGACGGGCTTCCCGTCGGGCGGCACGGTCAACGCGATGTACCGGCTGGGCGACACCATGGTCGTCCGGCTGCCGCTGGTCGACTGGGGCGAGGCGGACGTCTCGATGGAGCAGGAGTGGCTGCCCCGCCTCGCGCCGCTCCTGCCGACGGCCATCCCCGCGGCGATCGGCGCCGGCCGGCCCGCCGAGGGCTACCCGTGGGCGTGGTCGGTGTACCGCTGGCTGGACGGGGCGAACCCGGAGGCCGGCGCGCTGCACCAGCCCGTGCCGCTGGCCGAGGACCTGGCCGGGTTCGTGTCGTCGATGCGGCGCATCGCCCTCCCGGGCGGGCCGGCCGCCTACCGGGGCGGGCCGGCCCGGCTGCTCGACGAGGCCACCCGGGCCGCGATCGAGGAACTGCGCGGCCTCCCCGAGGAGGGCGTCGACTGCGACGCCGCGGCGGCCGTCTGGGAGGACGCGCTGCGGGCCCCGGTCTGGGACGGGCCGCCGGTGTGGGTCCACTCGGACCTGATGCCGGGAAACCTGCTGGTGGACGGCGACGGCCGGCTGACGGCGGTGATCGACTTCGGGTGCGCGGGCGTCGGCGACCCGGCCTGCGACATGTTCCCCGCGTGGAACCTGCTGCCCGCCGAGGGGCGCGAGGTCTTCCGGAAGGCCCTCGACGTGGACGAGGCGACCTGGCGGCGCGGGCGCGGCCGGACGCTCGCGCAGGCCCTGGCGGCGCTGCCGTACTACCGGGAGACCAACCCGCTGATGGCGGCCAACGCCAGGCACGTGATCCGGGCGGTCCTGGAGGAGCTCTGAGCCCGGCGGAGGCGCCGCACAGCACCAGGGCCCGCGCCGGACGGGACTGCGGCGGGGCGACGGGGACGGACGGGCCGGCGAGGGCGGGGGCGGCGGCGCGGCGGCGAGGCGGGGAAGCGAGGACGCGCCGCCAGTAGGCCGGCCGAGCGTCGGTGTTCCTCCGCGCGGGGTAGCCGGTCGCCGCGTCCGGCGGCGGCGGAGGGAGTGGTTCGGGTACTGATCGCAGTCGGAGCGGACGTCCCCCGGACGTCCCCCGCCCTCGTCGGCATCGATCGAAGCCCACACACCAGGAGTCCCGAATGGCCCGCACGACCCCGCTCGCCCTGACCGCGCTCGCCACCATCGGAGTCCTGGTCGGGGGCGCCGCGATCGCCACCGCCGACGACCGAGGGGCCGCCAGGCCCAAGGAGAAGTCGCCGGTCATCGTCCCCGGCAACCAGGCCGCCGCCGACGCCTCGCTCCTGGCCGCGCACACGCAGGTCTTCGGCGACTCCGTCACCCTGCGGCCGGGGGAGAACCTGCCGGCCGTCGTGCTCTGTCCGTCCGGTCAGGTGCCCACCGGTGGCGGCGCCACGACCAGCGCCTTCAGGATCTTCCTCACCGACTCCTACCCGAGCGGCAGCGCCTGGGTCGTGCGCGGCACCAACACCAACAACGTGGACGAGTCCATCAGGGCGTACGTCGTCTGCACGACCCCCTGATCCGAGGACCGGGCCCACTCGGGCCCACTCGGGCCCACTCGGGCCCACCTACAACTCCCCTGCGGGGGAACGGATACGGCCCTCGGAACCCGCACCACGGGCGTCCGCCTGGGCCGGACTCCACTCGCGCCGCACGACCCGGGCACCGGGCGTGCGGCGCGGCCGTTCGCGGGCAGCGGGGGTTCGACGATCGGGCGGGAAGCGGCCGGCTGCCGCGGCATCCCGGCCCGGAGGACGGCGGGGGCCTGCGCGACCCGGCCGGCACTGTTCAGCCGGCCTGGCGGTCGAGGGCGGTGGCGAGCTCCTGGTCGCGGGTGGCGGCGATCTCGCGGACCGCGTCGGCGACGGCACGGAAGTCCTTGCGCAGGATCTTGGAGTGGTTGCTCGCGACCTTCGCGCCGATCCGGATGTTCGGGTTGCGGGCGAGTACCGGGTCGAGGTTGGCGCGGATCTGCTCCATCAGCTTCGGGTCGCCGCCGAGGTTGCCACCACTGGCGAGCACGTACCGGACCGGCACGGTCAGGCGGTCGAGGACCGGGTGGAGGGCGGCGGGTGCGCAGAGCTCGTTGGCCTCGATGTTGATCTCGGCGTGCTGTGCGGCGCTCATGCGGGCGGCCAGGCCGAGCGGGCGGGCGACCGGGAAGAGCGGGCTCATCCGGCGGAACAGCTTGCGGATCTGCTCGCAGGCGGCGTCGTCGAGCCACTCGTGCGGCAGCGCGCCGTCCACGGACACCGCGCCCAGGGCGCGGTCGGGATTGCGGGAGGCCCAGTGCACGGCGAGCATGGCGCCGTAGGACCAGCCCACCAGGATCGGCCGCTCCACGCCCCGCGCTTCGAGGACGGCGTCGAGGTCGCGCAGGCACGCCTCGAACGAGTAGTCCGCCGAGCGCTTCGACCGGCCGCGGGCGCGCTCGTCGTAGGTGATGTGGCGGTAGTCGCCGCCGAGGTCGGCGATGACGCGCTGCCAGTGCGCCTGGTCGGCGTAGGAGCCGTTGAGGTAGACGACGGGGCGGCCGGGCCCGCCGGTGTCGGTCACGGCCAGTGCGGTGTCGTCGATCGGGAGCATGCCGGTCCAGGTGGACTTCTTGACGGTCATGGCGGGTGTTCCTTCGGCATCAGTGGCGGTTCGGAAGTGGTGGAGGGGGTGTCGCCACCGGGGTGCTGTCGCGCACCCCGGCGATCTCGTCGGCCCTTGCGGACGGTGCGGGGTCGGCGGCGGTGGGGTCAGATGCTGCGGGCGGTGATGTCGCCGTGGGTGGTGGTGGCGTGGATGGTGAGGGTGGGGGTGCCGTCGTTGTTCTTGAGGGCGTT